>CAJQLY010000018.1 GCA_905479295.1 uncultured Gammaproteobacteria bacterium
TAAGTTACCAACTAGAGTACGGCGAAGATTCTCTAGAAATACACAAAGACGCCATCGAAGACGGTGCTCGCGTCTTACTCATCGATGATTTACTCGCTACCGGCGGCACCGCCAATGCCGCTGCCCAGTTATTACAAAACTTTAATTGCAAGCTGCATGAGTTTGCATTTGTCATCGAATTAAATGAGCTTGCTGGGCGCAAACAATTGGACTCCTTCGGTGAATCTCACAGCTTATTACAGTATTGATATTGCCTTGTTCTACCGGCCGATCTTGACCAAAGGTTTACACTGTAAAAAGCCTATACTTGAGGCCCTTGTTAAGCCATCAGCTATGCAAGTAGACTAGTATTATAAATTAGTAATAGAAGATAAGGATTTCCAATGACTAGATACATACTCACACTACACCTACTGACTGCAGTTTATGCTGGGCAGGCATCCGCACTAGGTGGTGGCATGGATTTGAAAGATGGGATGTTTTGGCATGCTGATCGCGATCACAATGAACAGATCACGCTGCAAGAAGCACAAGAGATTTACTCGCTAGGCAAACAAGAAGTGTTCGAGAAATATGACACTAGTAGTGATGGGGTTATCACAAAATTCGAGTTTTACGACTATTTTAATCGTCGTAGTGAGACTGAATAAGCCACCATTTAGAATAGTCTAAATTATGCGGTCACTACCTTCGGCGATAGATAGACCTCAGCAACATCGCCATCAACCAGATTTTGCTCCTGATCGACTAGTTCTGCATCCGCATCATTCCAGCCGCGTAGGCCGGTCTTTAACGAGATAGCTTGCTCAAAGCCTAACTGCTTTAAGCTATCGGCCGCCAAGCAACTACGCCGGCCCGAACGACAGATCACAATCACCTGCTCAGCACGAGCATCCGCTAAGCGTGGTTCGGTTTCATCAAAACCATATTCACTGGCCGCCTCTAACACACCACGCGGGATATGCAGTGAGCCCTTGATGTGCATACTCTGAAACTCGTCGGCCTCACGTACATCAATCATCAGTAGATTAGGCTGTTGTTCTAGGGCCGACTGCAGGTCCCATGGCATCCATTCTTCAATGCCTGCGGTCGCATCGGCCACTAGTTGATCAAACGTTTTCATCGTTAGGCTATAGCTTCAATCTTAGTTTTGCTTGCTTGCACGCAGGCCATGCTCAACTGCGATCACTGCAGCTTCAACCCGTGAATGAATATTCAATTTACGTAAGATCGCCTTCACATGCAGTTTCACCGTGCCATCAGAGATGCCCAGATTGCGTGCAATCACTTTATTACTCTGACCTTCAGCGAGCAGACTCAGAATCTCGGCTTCACGTGGAGTCAGGTCATCGATCGGGCTAGGCTCTGTTTCGAGAATAGGTTCACCCTTAACGACACGCGCCAAGATCTGGGTCAGGTTCGGTGCAACCACCGTCTCACCTTTAACGATCTCGCGTAAAGCAGCCACTACATCATCAGGCTCCATTTCTTTCAGGAGATATCCCTTGGCGCCATTGCGTAAGGCTTCTACCAAGTCTCGCTCATCATTGCTGGTAGTGAGCATCACTACTGGCGCTTCGAACTTATTCGCCTGCAGATTCTTCAGTACTTCAAGACCTGTAATCGTCGGCATACGCATATCCAGCAGGACGATATCCGGTAATAGTGTCTGAGCAAGGCGGATGCCTTCTTGACCATCACCGAGTGAAGCTACGACCTCAATATTATGTCGCTCTAACAATCCTTGTAAGCCATCACGAAATAACGTGTGGTCGTCGATAATCAGTACGCGCAAGTGTGTACCCTCAGCTTGGTTAGTTGTTTATGGTTCATGACTGAATTCTAGAACAATTCGTGTTCCTTCGCCCGGTTCACTTTCTATTTCCAGTACACCACCAAAACGGCGGGCACGATCCTGCATGATGGAGAGGCCAATATGTTCGCCACTGTGGCTACTGCTTTGTGGCTCTTTAAAGCCCACACCATCATCTTCTATCAATACTTTATAGCTGCCCTGTTGATTGCCAGCCATCATAATGCGCACATTTTCTGCTTCACTATGTTTACGAATATTATTCAGTGACTCCTGCATGATACGCAAAACATGGAACTCCGTCTCAGCGGGCAGATTAGTCTCAGGCCATTCGTTCTGAAAAAAGATCTGAATATCATCATTAATCTGACGAAAGCGCTCTATAGTCTGCTCTACCGCCAAAATAAGATTGGCCAAGACGGTGGGTGAGCGGAAATGTGCGATCAGTTCTCGGATCTCAGCATGCGCTTCAGTGACAGTCGCTTCAACCTTCTCTAATTCATCCCATACTTGGACTTCATTACCCTGCTGCAGACTTTGATCCAATAGCCGCACTCTAAAGCGGATACTGGTTAAAGTTTGCGCCAGTGAATCATGTAACTCATTCGCAATATGCGTACGCTCACGCATGATTGATAGCTGTGTTTTTTGCTCATCTAGCTTTTCTCGCTCAATCGCTGCACCTAAATGCCGACCCACACTGGTTAGAGTCTCTTGTAAATCTTCAAAATCATTCAGGCTTTCTTCTGGCAGGTAGAGACTAAAGACACCGAGTAACTTGCCATGATATTGCAAAGGAATTAACAGTAGATGGGTCTTTTTTGAGGCAAAAAATCGCTGACAGATATCCTGACTACACGCACTGACATTTGCTTGTAGTAAGGGAAAGGTCTCGACACCAGCAGTCTCTTTAATATATTCCTGACGATGTTCGGCGTATCGCAATAGGCTCTCATCATCACAATTAATCTGGCTCACCAACTGCTGATTACCAATATCATTAGTAACCGTTGCACTAGCGGCCGATGAGTTAATCAATTCACTGGTGGTATGTAAAAACCGAGTTAATAGAGGGTCGACGTTTTCTGAGCTATTAATACTACTGGCGATATCATAAAGGATAGATAATGATCGCGTTTTCTGAGCAATATAAGCAGTATGCCTTTGTACTTGTATCTCGGCATCGCGCGATAAAGAGCGCAGCATTTCGGTAATAAAACTCAGATCTTGATCGAGTTCGCTGTACTCATCGACAGACTTAAGGCGCAACTGGTCATCAAAGTTACCCGCACGGATACGTTGAATCCAATCTGTTATAACTTCGCTAGGCTGAATGTATTGCAACCAGACCCTGATGGCGATCAAGAGCAATAAGCTAACCGCTAAGACAATACTACGCTGTGGCTCTATTACGCCAAATGCAGCGGCCAACAGCAGCAGCTGGCTGCACACAAATACGAGCAACAAGATACGGCTTTGTGTTATACGCATGAGTGGTTTCAAGGAAGCCTAATTAATCCCTTAAGCTATTCTGCAGACTCTTCTGCAGGTGGCTTGTAGTTCGGGTCATTTGGATTAAGAAAAACAAAGTGAAATTGCTTAGGCTCTAATTCGACGTAATCAATCACCGTACCTTGCAGTAATGGGAGGCTCGTTTTGGCCACCACAATCGTCACACCGTGAGATTCAAAGCTGGCATCTTCACCCTTTGAATTACCGACATCATCAAAACCCATACCGTAATGCAGTGAGCCATCGGCATTTTTAGTCGCTGCCAAACGTAATGGCAACATATCTACTTGAGATTCGATTGCCGCTTTTTTAATTTGTCCTGCTGCTACTTCTGAAACACTAATATTTTCCATCGATTTAACCTAAACCTTCCGAATTTTTTAAATATGATAGGGGTAAGTATACCAGCCCGCACTATTAACCTTTACTGCGTACAACTTGCGACAAAGGCTAAAAATCGACTGATCCACTGATTTTGCTCGGTGTGTCGCTGATGTGCATAGCAAGCCAATGTATTGTGCACACGTAAACCATCCTGCTTACCGCTAATCCCCTGTCCGCGTGTAACGGCAAAACTCATAGCATAGTCCTGCCCCAACTCTGACAGCCTTGAATAATGAAATTCATGTGCATTCATACTCGCAGTCTGCGTCGACTGCCATAGACTGTCGGCAGTGTCCTTAAAACAGGTATAGCCACGGCCTTGAGGTTTGTCACTCATCACACAGTCCGCATCAATCAGCCCGACCATCTCACTGCGCTGACCTTTTTCTACGATGGCATTGCACAGGTACATCAAACCACCACATTCCGCATAAGCGGGCATTCCATTCACTAGCGCCTGCTTAATCTCATGACGCAAGGCACTGTTGTGTTCTAGCTGCTGTGCTTTGCGTTCAGGAAAGCCACCGCCAATAAACAGAGCATCCGCTTCTGGTAGCCGTTCATCTTGCAGGCTATTAAAAGGCAGCAGCTCAGCACCTAGTGCGGTGAAAGTCTCTAGGTCATCTGGATAGTAAAAACCAAAGGCCTCATCACAGGCATAGGCCACACGTAATCGACGCGAGGACACAGGCGCACTGCTGACTGGCATGATGCTATCGCCCTGATCGATGACGGCAGCATTTTGTAATAACAGATCCAAATCCACCTGTTGTTCAATCACCGTCGCCAAGGCTTGCACGCGTGCATTGGCAATTGCATCCTCGTTGCTTGGGATCAAACCCAGATAACGCTCTTCTACAAATACCTCATCATTTCGCTGTACTGCACCTAGGACGGGGATATCGGTGTAACGTGCTATCACCTCGCGTAATTTCTGCTCATGTCGTGCACCGCCGACAAAATTCAGAATCACACCGCTGATATTCACCTCAGGGTCAAACTGTTGGTAGCCCAATAACAAGGGGGCAACCCCTCGAATCGTGCCACGACAATCCAAAACCAACACCACCGAACTACCTAAAAGCTTCGCCAGTGCCGCATTACTATTTGAGCCATCCAGATCCAGGCCATCATAAAGCCCTTTATTGGCCTCAATCAGAGTAAAGTCAGCACCTGCGCTTTTGCTTTTGAACAAGGCCTTAATCTCGGCATCGCTTTGCGTCCAAAAGTCTAAGTTATAACAATCTCGTTTTGCCGCTGTGCTTAACCACATAGGATCGATATAATCAGGACCCTTCTT
>CAJQLY010000019.1 GCA_905479295.1 uncultured Gammaproteobacteria bacterium
CTTACGCCTGACAGCAGGCTTGCTACCATGCCTAGATGTCCCATCTCAGCATAATTATCCCAATCCTGAATGAAGCCGCCTTATTAAGGCGTTCAGCCGACTTATTGGCACAGCTAGACGATGCCTATGAGTTAATACTGGTAGATGGCGGCAGTGAAGACGATTCCGTGCAATATGCCAAATCACAGGGCTTTAGCGTTATACCGAGTGAACCTGGCCGTGGCGCGCAATTAGATGCCGGTGTGCAGGCCAGCAGCTCGTCTTATCTAGCCTTTATGCATCTAGACTGCGGCCTAGAATTGCGGCATTTCGTCGCCATCTACCAAACCTTACAGCGCTCTATATGGGGTCGTTTTAATGTGTGTTTTGAGCAAGTGCATTTAGGTTTGAGTCTGATTGCCACCGGTATGAATCTACGCTCTCGACTGACTGGTATAGCGACTGGTGATCAGCTTATCTTTTGCCGGCGTGATGTTTATTTGAAACAAGCAACAGATGGAATGAAGGTTCATCCTTTAATGGAAGATATCTATCTAAGCCGATGTCTACGCGGTAGTGCTAAACCAGTTTGCCTTAAGATGAAAGTCACTATTTCAGCGCGCTATTGGCAGCAGCATGGGATTGTTAAGGGGATGCTTTCAATGTGGGTTTTTCGTGCCTTATATTACTTTGGGGTTTCGCCAGAACGCCTATATAAGAGCTATTACAGTGATTCTAAATCAAATAATAGTCGTCGTTTATAGCCCTGCCGATGCCTATGAGACAGCAGCAAAACAGCTTAATCTTGATGACAAGAGCACCACTGATTACGCGTGTAAAATCACGTTTAGCGCCTGAGTTAAATCAACGGCAACGATTACAGTTCCATAGGGCCAGTGTTAATCGCTTAGTGCAACTGACTGCTCATGGCAGCTTTTCATTACGCATCTACCAAAGCAGCCACTCTCGGCTTCCCAGTCCATACGCAAGATCTGCTTATGAGCTGCAGCAGGGCTATGGTCTTGGTCAACGCATGCAACAGGCGATCGAACAGGAATTACGGCATTCACAGCGGGTGCTATTGATTGGTAGTGATTGCCTAGAGATCGGCTTAGATTCTATAGAAAAGGCATTTGAATCGTTACAGCATAGAAGTAGTGTGGTTTTCACGCCGGCTAATGATGGCGGTTATGTCTTAGTCGGTATGCGACAAGCCTGCCCTGCTCTGTTTACACAGATTCAATGGGGCTGTTCTAGTGTGTTAGAGCAGAGTGTAAAACGAGCAAGACAGGCAGGCCGCAAGATAGCGCTTATGCCGTCCTTAATTGATGTCGATGACTATGCGGATATAGAGCAACTGCGTCAGCCTTCAATACTGTCGACCTTGGATTCAAGCGCACGCGCCATACTCAAACCACTGTAGTTAGTCGATATCAGCGGTGTCTTCTTGCAGCAGTGTTAAGGCCTGTTCTATGACCGCTACATTGGCCCCAACTTGGTGGATATGCTCACTCAAGTGACGACGCCAGAGCTTAGCCCCAGGCACACCTTGAAACAGGCTGAGCAGATGTTTTGCCATAGCATTCAATGGGACACCCTGCTCTAAATTGCCTTCCATATAGCGGCAGTAGAGCCGAACAACATCAGTCAAATTGCGATCAGGGCCTGGCTGATCGAATAAGACCTGATCTATATCTAGTAAGAACTGTGGATGCTTATACGCCTCACGCCCGATCATCACACCATCTACTTGGCTTAGGTGTTGCTGCATCTCAGGAATGCTTTTAACACCACCATTCAAGATGATTTCCAAGCTTGGAAATTCTTGTTTTATGCGATAGACCTTGTCGTATTGCAGCTCCGGTATTTCACGATTCTGCCTAGGGCTTAGCCCTTTAAGCAAGGCCTTGCGTGCATGCACGACAAATAGCTCACAACCGGCTTCAGCCACCTCGGCAACAAAGTCACGAAAGAAGGCATAGCTGTCGTCATCATCTACCCCGAGACGACATTTCACTGTGATCGGCGTTTCAGTTACTGCTTTCATCGCACGAACACAGTCGGCGACACGTGTTGGCTCGCGCATTAAGTAAGCACCAAAGCCGCCTGCCTGTACTCGATCACTAGGACAACCGATATTGATATTAATCTCATCAAAGCCTGCCTCAGCCCCCCACTCTGCTGCCTGCGCCATCTGTTTGGCTTGATTGCCACCGAGCTGTAGTGCGACCGGATGTTCTTCTTGGTTATAGGTAAGAAAGCGGGATCGATCACCATGGATTAATGCCAGACTGGTGACCATCTCGGTATACAGAAAGGTATGCTGTGACATCAAGCGTGCGAGATAGCGGTAGTGCCTATCGGTCCACTCCATCATGGGCGCGATACAGAAACGATGACTGGCAGGCATAATCGACTCTACTTTGTGTAGCGCTGTTCTAAGTAATGACACATCGCACGTAGGCCCATTGCTTCGCCGCCTTTAGGCCGTCCTGGGCGATTGCGCATATTGAAGGCCATAACATCAAAGTGCAGCCAATCTGCATCCTTAGAGACGAAATCTTGTAGGAATAAAGCAGCGCTGATCGCTCCACCATAACCACTGGAGGCACAGTTAACCAAATCGGCAACATCGCTTTTTAACTGATACTTATAGCCTTGATGTAATGGTAGCTGCCAGACTGGATCTTGCGCCTCTTCAGCGGCCATCATTAAGGCCTGGGCGGTCGCTGTTTGATTCGAGAAAAATACGCCGACTTCAGTGCCCAAGGCAACACGTGCCGCACCGGTTAAAGTTGAAAAGTCGATGGTTAAATCACGCTCGCTCTCGATCGCTTCAGTCAAGGCATCGGCCATTACTAAGCGGCCTTCTGCATCGGTATTATCGATCTCTACAGTGGTGCCTGAACGTGCACTGATAATGTCACCTGGACGGAAGGCATCTTCAGATATTGCATTTTCTACTGCTGATACCCAAAGCTCTAATTGGATCGGCAGCCCTTGCTGCATGATGTAGCGCGCTAGCCCTAAGACATGTGCTGCACCGCCCATATCTTTTTTCATGTAACGCATACTAGCGCCAGGCTTGATATTCAGAC
>CAJQLY010000020.1 GCA_905479295.1 uncultured Gammaproteobacteria bacterium
ATCTGCATCGCAGCCTGTTCTAAGGCGAGACATAGACCCGCCACATCAGTTGCAGTGCATTCATCCAAGACTTGCCGCATGCGCGCTAAGGCCCAAGCTAGATTGACCGCTGTAGGACGCGCCAAGGCCAGGTAATCAATATCTACTGCAATTAAAGTCTTAACCGATGGTAGTTCTGAGTCAGTCGTATTCGACAGACTATGCTGCTGCGCAGACAAGACCACCGCATAAGCCGCCGTAATCCCTATCGCTGGGGCACCGCGCACGACCATCTCTTTAATCGCAACAAAGGCTTCTTGCGGTGTCTTAAGCTGCAGAAAATCCACTGTTAGCGGTAGGTATCGCTGATCCAACAAGAACAAGCCCTGTTCTCGCCATTCAATGGCACGGTTGGGTAATGATGGCTGCATCTTCAATATCCTTGGTTTCATCTTTACGGTTTATCTGCACCGGCTTTGCTTTAACACGGCCAAGCCTCAAGCTGTTCTTAGGGCTATTACTGAGGCTAACACCTCAAACTATCAGCTATCTTGCTTGCTGGCAGGCCCCATGCAGGGTAAGTTGCGCCTATGCGATCTATCCAAACCTTACTCTCTGCAGGCACGGTACTCCCCGTAGACCCGCAAGACTCTATTTTAGTTGATCATTCTATTGCGATTGATCAAGGCCGTATTATTGATCTACTGCCAACGGCAGAGGCCTTGCAACAGTATCAAGCCAATCAACATATTGAATACGACGAGCATATCCTAATGCCCGGACTGATCAACGCCCATAGCCACGCCGCCATGTCCTTATTAAAAGGTCTTGGTAGTGATCAACCATTGCAACGCTGGCTCAATGAGCATATTTGGCCGACTGAAAATCGATGGGTCGACGCACAGTTTGTGCATGATGGCAGTGAGCTGGCTATCGCCGAGATGCTGCGTGGCGGCATCACCTGCTTTAACGACATGTATTTCTTTCCCGAAGTGACCGCAAGAGCGGCCTCGGCCATTGGCATCCGCAGCGTGGTCGGTATGATCATTATCGAATTCCCCAGCGCCTATGCCAACACCACCGATGAATACTTCGCTAAGGGACTGAGCCTGTTTGATCAATACAAGGCTGACCCACTGGTTAATGTCGTGTTTGCCCCGCATGCCCCCTATACCGTTGCCGATGACACCCTGAAAAAACTCAGCAGTTATGCCAATGAGCTAGACCTTGCTGTACACATGCACGTGCATGAGACTGCTGCTGAAATCGAAAACAGCCTTAAAGAACATGGCAAGCGCCCTATCGCTAGGTTGCACGAACTAGGCCTGATAAATCCAAATTTACTTGCAGTCCATATGACGCAGTTAACTCAGGAAGAAATCAGTCTAGTGGCTGAAGCTGGTGTCACTGTCGTGCATTGCCCTGAATCCAATCTAAAACTGGCCAGCGGCTTTTGCCCTGTAAACGAACTTTTGAAAAGCGGCAGCAAGGTTATACTAGGCACCGATGGTAGTGCCAGTAACGATGACCTCGACCTGTTCTCAGAGATGCGTACTGCGGCCTTATTAGCCAAGGGCGTCAGCGGTGACGCAGCAGCCTTCAATGCGCGCCTTGCGGTGCGTGCGGCCACTTTAGATGCGGCTATTGCACTAGGGCTGGGGGATCAAATTGGTTCATTAGAAAAAGGCAAAGCAGCCGATATTATTGCGATCGATTGCAGTAGCATAGAGGCGCAGCCGATTTACGATGCCTACAGCCATCTACTTTATGCTGTAGACCGTACGCAGGTAGAAGACGTTTTTGTTGCCGGTCGCCAACTAGTACGCAAACGCAGCCTAACAACGATTAGTGAAGACGAGATCATCACTAAGGCCCATAGCTGGCGCGAGCGCATTCAACCCTAGACACCTACGCTGTTATTACGGCATGCGCTAAGTATGAGGATCGTATGGAAAATTTTGATAAAGAAGAACTAAGCAAGTTTGATGACCTCGCCGCACGCTGGTGGGATAAAGACAGTGAATTCAAACCACTACATGACATCAATCCACTACGCCTGAACTACATCGATGAAAAGGCCGGACTCGACACTAAAAGAGTCGTCGATATCGGTTGTGGTGGTGGCATCCTGAGCGAGAGCATGGCGCTACGTGGCGCCAAAGTAAAAGGCATCGATCTGGCGACTGCAGGCTTATCAGTAGCCAGGCTACACGCGCAACAATCAGCCGCAAATGTCGAGTATGAAGAGATTTCAGCCGAGGCATTGGCCGAACGTGAGCCCGCTAGCTATGACATAGTCACCTGCCTAGAGATGCTAGAACACGTGCCGCAGCCAGACAAGATCATCGAGGCCTGCGCAAAATTGGTTAAACCCGGTGGCGATCTATTCTTCTCCACCATCAACCGTAATCCAAAGTCCTATCTATTCGCTATTGTGGGTGCTGAGTATGTCCTCAACCTGCTACCGAAGGGCACGCATGAGTATGCCAAATTCATTAAACCGGCTGAACTCGATGGCTGGATTCGTACCGCAGGCTTAGACAACCAAGACCTGATCGGCATGAGCTACAACCCGCTCAGTGGCAACTATTGGCTAGGCAAAGACGTTACCGTGAACT
>CAJQLY010000021.1 GCA_905479295.1 uncultured Gammaproteobacteria bacterium
CCATTGACTAGAGGATTTTACTAACGAGACTATATTCCCAACATAATGATCAATAGAGGTGATATCGAATGAATAGTGCAAAATAATCAGTGTGCTAGCGAAAGCAATTATAGAACTTATGAAAGCCATACTCTTCTGACTAATCATGTAGAAAACCGCAGCCGAACCAATGGCCAATACAGCACTCAATCCCCGATCAAACGCCCAAAATAATGTGAATGCCATGACAACACCAAATGTTATCTCTAGCGATTTCTTGGGTTCTTTTTTAAGCGAGTTTAATATCCTTAGAAAAGTATAAAGGGATAGTGCAAGGAAAAGATCTCTATGCGTTATAAAGCCCAATGACACAATAAATATTGCAGCGGTTATCTCATTTTTCCGACTATTTTTCTTTAGCAACTCGTAACAAGTTAAAGCTAATATTAAGGAGGAAAAAAGCGCTAAAGTTTTTATTACGTAGACAGTCGGAATAATATATTGATCGTCACCGTAAAAGTAATGCGTTATTAGTGCAGGTAAGTAATTTACCATTCCATGAATGGTTATCGAAGACAACCCATTTTCTAGATTCACGGCTGCAACAAAAAACTCACCTGTATGAAATGGATCAACAGATGGTTCTCTTATATTTAAAATATATAAGAGGCAACATGCAATCAGCCCAAGCCATATAAACATTGCGCTGTTGATTTTACTTTTTAACACCAAAGCATCCAAAACAGACCTTAAATAAGGTTTTTATAACAGCAACATTACCTCTGATAGGTGATATTTTTGTTGGGACTTTGCCTTTAGGGTAAGTTCTAGTAACAGGTATCTCTAAACACTTAAAGCCACGCTTTGCTGCATTAATAGCCAAATAATAGTGCAGTTCGTAACTAGTAAAAACATCTCTAAATATTGCTATATCATTTGCCAAAAGCAATTTTCTACTATATCCCCTAAACCCATTAGTTGTGTCGGTATACTTAAAGCCAGATGCCATTCTCATCATAGGAATGTGGAGAAGCTTTAAGCCCAATAATCGTGAATAAGGGGTGTTGATTGCCTGGCCACCAGGAATGAACCTCGAACCTTGAATATGATCGTATCCCTGTTCAAGCTTTTCAACAAAATCATTAATGTTTTCCACGCTATCTTTATTGTTACCATCGATAACAACAACACCTTTATAACGCCGCTCTAAGGCCCAAGAAAATGCAATACGCATCTGGCTGCCAAGCTTTCCTTGATCCTTCTTCACCAGTAAGGCATTGACTGACAAATTCTTTAGCTCATTTACATCAACTGAGCCATCCGTGCTGCCACCATCTGAAATGATTACATCAACATTGAGATCTAATGATTTCATTCGTTGTAATTGCTTGTGCAGCCTATCCCCTTCATTTATGACAAATATAACGACACAATACTCATGGTGCTTTTCAAAGGCGAACAACTGCTCATACTTTGGGATTTGGTAATGGGTTAATTTACTCTTCAACAGATCCAATGTTCTCAACTCTTTTCAGTATCATCATTCATAGCAATAAACGATATATTATTGCGATTTGCATCAAACATTACAGAGCTATTACGTTCGTAAACAACGTTGTATTCGTCATGTTCACTGCGATCATCGAGTAGCCTTGCTAAATATTCACCAAAAAAGGAAAGCATAGTGAATAATATGGCAAACAAAAATGAGATGAATAAGATCGTAGTTGTCCAACCGGGAACAACTTCATCATTAACAAGATTAACAACCAAACTATAGAGTGAAAATAGCATTGTCATCAAACTACCAAAGACGCCTAGAACACTCATCCAGCGTAAAGGTTTTGTTGAGTTGAAGATCATATGATGCAGCGTATCGCTCATACCACTTATGATGCTTTTTTTCTTTATGACGTTAATAAAATCATCACAAACAAAGGAGTCTAATGAATAACCAACATTTGCAATTCTAATATGTAATTTGCAGTAAAATCGGCCTGATGCAGTAATAGCATTGACAGCTTTTCTACTAAAACAAAAAGTCCCAGTTGAATTATTTGGCAAACTATAACCGATAGAACTCAACAACCAGGTTGATACTTTTCTTAAGTAACGATAGGTAATGGTGTTTATTTTTTGAGTCACACAGACAACAATACCGTGACCCTTTAGTCCTTTATCAATAAGTGCAGAAACAATCTTATGACTATCTAGCTGGATATTGAGATTCAAAACAAAATCACCTATCGCATTTTCAATGCCTGCAGCTAAAGCGACATCATCACTAACCACTCGTGAAAGACGAATATGCCGAATTGACTCATGAGTCGCCAGCGATTTGAGTAATTTTTTCTCGATACCATCATTCGAATTTTGATCAATAATGACTATCTCATAATCACTATATTGCTTCTTCAAATACGGAGAGAGCTTGTCTAAATAGTCTATTAATTCTTCAGATTGATTTTTTACAACAAGAATCACTGATACAAATGTCTGATTATTCATGCAGAGTCCAACCCTAAGTCTTCAATGGTTTTTATAACATCATAAACATTATCTATTTTCCCACCCATTATTGAATGTAAGCCAGGCAGACCATGGTCAGGTTTAAATAAAATAGGTCTAGAATCATTAGTCTCACTAAGTGGTAAGATCGTTTTCACTTCCCATAATGATTTCTTATACTCCACATCACCTAGCAAGGGTATGTAACGTTGTGCATCTAGCTTCATTTTCTTCCAAGCACTACGCTTATTATACTCATGACTCACATCGTCAGCATTTTTATAAGGCAACTGATTATGATCATTCCATTCATAATGAGGGGTGTATCGCACATGGCTGAAAGAATGAGCCTGTAGTGCTGGGAATGGCATAACTGAGAAAAATGGTCCACACATAACAGTAATGCCAATTTTGCTTAGCTCACTTGGGACGTCAACAATACACATTTCAGCCATTTCGTGTCTTAAGGGTATAAGCTCGATATTTGAATTACTTAAAAGCGTGTTCAACGTTGAGTAAGTGCAATTATAGACCTGCTTACTTGCCACCATTAAGGTTTCATCAAGCCCAAAATCAACTTCTAGTTCAATCAATTCATGCGCTGAGTTATATTTTGCCGTTCTAACACTATGATTAAACAAGGTATCCACACTATTATTTTGTATACGATCAAGCATCGTTTTTTTCAACTTAGTAGAGTTAAATGCAAACTCTTTCACTTTGAAAACAGCATCTATCATATTCGGTTGAACTAACTGATGTATTTTTGAGGACGCATTTTCATATGTAGCCCCTATACGATCACAGAATTTTTCGAATTGATTAGGCGTGACCATCCCTAGTCGATTAGAGATCATATAGTACTTATCAAAGTCCGTATCAATGCAACCCTCAAACTCATCAACAAAGCGGTTGAATGATACTCGTGAGCGCAGGCCTGTTAGTAAGCTTCTAGGATAATGGTAACCATTATGTACGCGTGCTTGATTGTTATAGGATGCTTTTTGCATAGCATCACTCTCTTTTTCTACTAGCAAGACCGATTTATTTAGACCAGCGAAATACTCCGCCAAATATAACCCGAAGAAACCGCCTCCAATAATCGTAATATCTACTGTCTTATCCATACTTTATTTTATCGTTAATGCAACAACACCAAATACAATGAGTATAAAACCAACGGCATTAATCATTGAGAGACTCTCCCCAAAAAAAACAACTGATGCAATTGCGACTAAGGCAATTGAACCACTGGTTAAAATTGGATGTGCCACGTTTAAAGGTAGGTACAGCAGTGCTACGGCGTAAAGAATAAACGCAATAACATAAAGGCTAATTCCTGAAATCAAAGGGAAATTACCAATGATTGATAATGGATTAGTAATTTGTATTGGAGCTACTTTTGATGTGACGGCTGCTTTTATTAAAACGCTAGCTGAAGCATTCGCCAACACACCTAAGATCAAAATCATCCATTTCATAATTAATAACCTAAATATACCTGTTCCATTACTTGGATTGATTGCTCAATCTCTTCCAGCGAAACTGTAGAATTAGTGGTTAACATTTCAATAGTCATCGGCATATCAGGTAAATGACTATGAATGGCTTTTGCAGCATCGTGATGAAATTTGTTATTAATATCAAGAGGCACTAATTGTGGCTCGCTAATATGAATATGTTGAATCCAAGGAGCTACTTCTGCAATGGTTTCATCAACAGCCTCATCGTTAATTTGCATAGCACCAATGTCTAGTTGCATGCCAATATGTTTATGATTAATTTTTCGCACAACCTCTACTGTTTCCAGACTATTGGTCATGAAGTTAGCTTGATAACATATCGGGTTTGGCTCTAAGCACAAGATAACATCATGCTCCTGAGCTATATCACCTAGACGGCGAAAAAATTTAATCGCCTGCGCATCAGTTTCCGTATCACTTAAATGTCCGCGATCTCTATTTTTAGGTGAGCCAAAAACAAGCTTTCTAGCGCCTAAAAGAGCACCTATGCGACAAATATGTGAAAGATGAAGCAAAAGTTTCTCTTGGATATCACTTGAACCGAAAACATTTAAACCTTGAGTTCCGAATAGTAATGACTGCATTCCAATAGGCGTAATGCCCTTTTCAGACCAAAATTCTTTTACTTTTAAAATAGCGCCCTGACTTGTTCGACAGGGATCATTAAAGTATTTTGGAGGTGCGATATCAATTTTGCTAATTTCATGAGCATTAAGTAATTCTGCTACTCGTTCATCAAGAGAGACATCCCAAGCAATATTAGAGATCGATATCATCGAGAACTCGTTTTCTTACTTTCTGACTGCGCATAACAACGAATTGCTAATAGTATTTCTTTTCTGGAGTACTGGTATGCATTACTCACTCCATATATCTGACCACATTCAGTTCTAAAGTCATAGATTGCAGGCTTAGCTACTGTTTGTTGTTTGAATTCCAGATTAAAACAGTGATTGGCCACTTCTTCGACAGTGATCGGCTCAGATGTTAAGTGTATTAGTGGGATTTTATGGTCTAACGCAATCTGAATATCCGACCATAAATTTACCATTGGATAAAATTGAAAGACTCCTCGACTATCAATCGCATCAAGATTATTTTGGTTTAGAAAATCGTAGATAACATTCTTCTTCAAGCCAGGGCCAACAAGACCTGGAAGCCTAACAATTAGGTATGTATCGAAGTTATTTCTAACAAACTCTTCTAATTGGTATCGATGCAATCCATATGGATTTAAATTAGACGTCTCTATAGCTGTTGATTCGACGGCCTTAATTGGGTCAGTAAAAACATCAACGGTACTAATTAGAATAAATTTTTTACACTTAACTGTCGTTAAATGAGAGATCAAGGACTGAATAGAGTGTTTGTCTTGCTCTGGCTCTTTATTTGCCATCCATTTGACCGCCGGCGCTCCAGCACATACCACTGTATCAAAGGATTTATTTTGAATATCTGAAATATTCGTCGATCGATATAGGTTCTGAAAGCTAG
>CAJQLY010000022.1 GCA_905479295.1 uncultured Gammaproteobacteria bacterium
GATTCAATCTTAAATTCTTTAGCCATATTCTTATCGATTTCGTAAAAATGCAGTATGATTCCTGCTGCATTGCGGTTTACACAACTTTAGGACACCTACGTCATTGAACATCAAACTAGCCTCTCGTGTTGGCAGAATCAAACCCTCTCCGACCCTCGCCGTCACCGCTAAAGCGGTTCAGCTACGACAGCAGGGTGTCGACGTTATCAACCTCGCCGTTGGTGAGCCTGATTTTGATACGCCAGAGAACATTAAGGCCGCTGCACACCGTGCAATGCAGGCCGGTAAGACCAAATATACACCGGTTGCAGGCACTGCCAGCCTGAAACAAGCCATCATCAACAAGTTTGAGCAAGACAACAAGCTTAGCTACAGCAATAAAGAGATCTTAGTCTCTAATGGTGGTAAACAAAGTTTCTACAATCTGTGCCAAGCACTGATTGATAAAGATGATGAAGTCATCATCCCTGCACCTTACTGGGTATCCTATCCCGACATGGTGTTATTAGCCGATGGCACACCAATCTTCATACAAGCAGGGCAAGAACAGCAGTTCAAGATCACTGCCGACCAACTCGCAGCGGCGATTACCCCACGCACTAAGCTCTTTGTTATTAATAGCCCATCTAACCCGACTGGTGTTTGTTATAACAAGACTGAATTAATAGCGTTAGCAGAAGTGCTAAAACAGCATCCTCAAGTTTGGATTGCAACCGACGATATGTATGAGCATATCCTTTTCGGTCAGCGTGCGTTCGTTAATATCTTAAACACCTGCCCAGAACTGAAAGATCGTACTATCGTTATGAACGGTGTTTCCAAGGCCTACTCTATGACCGGTTGGCGTATTGGCTATGCTGCAGGACCAGTAGAAATCATCGGCCCTATGAGTAATATCCAGTCACAGAGCACCTCAAACCCAAGCTCGATCTCACAAGAGGCTGCTGAGGAAGCGCTAACTGGACCACAAGACTTTGTGCAGATGATGTCGAACGATTTTGAGCAACGACATAACTTTGTTGTCGATGGTCTAAATGCCATTAAGGGCATCTATTGCACCCCTTCACAGGGTACTTTCTATTGCTTTGCTAATATCCAACAGGCTATCAGTGATCTTGATGGCATCAACAATGATGTCGAATTTGCGACCTTCCTACTGGAAGAGTGTGGTGTTGCAGTAGTGCCCGGCAGTGCCTTTGGCCTAGAGGGTTATATGCGCATCTCATTTGCTAACTCACGTGACAATCTAACCGCAGCATTAGCCAAATTAAAAGCGGTATTGGGCTAGCAAGATTTAAGTCAGTAAAGACCCACAGATACGAGGGGCTAGTTGGTTCAACTAGCGATAGGAGCTAACAGGGAAGAAATTGGCTCCTCGGGACGGGCTCGAACCGCCGACCTAGTGATTAACAGTCACCCGCTCTACCAACTGAGCTACCGAGGAACAAAGGAGCGGTGAATGGTACTGATCTAGATCAGCTGGGTCAATAATCAAAACTACCGTAAAGCCAATTAATAATGTGAATTTAGCAAAAAAAGCTACTATATACCTCAATTAGTTAATATAATTAAAACTAAGCGCTGGGAAGTAGTAATACTCCCCCAAACATTATCTAAAAAATATCTGGGTGAATGATCTCTAAATTCTTCAGATCAAATAATACTAATCAAAAAATGTTAGATAAACCTAAATTCGAACATGCACTACAACACTGGAAACAATCTGAAAAGCTACATCATCAGAAAAGTGTGCAGACACACCATAAGAAAAAAAAAACAAATCTTTGCTTGCAAGATTTGCTCGTAGAATAAAAAAACTAAAGAAGGCAAGCGTACACTTTTTTTATCTATCTTTTTCATCGTGTAAGAAAATCGGTAAAAAAAAGGCACTTCTATCCCAGCCTTGCACATACAGAATGCATGTAAAAACCAGCACTAAAGAAAACTCACAGGTCTTGGCGGTTGTTATACATGCATTTTATTTCGATATATTCATACGCATACTAGAAAAAACAGCATCTATCAGTACGCCTTATACACTGTATATCACTACTCATCAGGGAATAGCACAAGAAGTATCATCGCATATGAAGTCACTAGGTCTAGACGCTCATATCGAGGTGTATAACAACAGAGGAAGAGACGTTCTGCCTTTCCTAAAGGTCATTGATTTAATTAAAACCAATGGGCATCAAGTTATTTTAAAGTTACACACCAAAAAATCACCGCATATAGCTTTTAATGGGGGACGCATTTGGTGTGACAGCATGGTTGACCAATTACTAGAAAAAAGAATAACTGGTGAAGCAATTAAGAACTTCATTACTTACCCTACATTAGGTCTCATCGGCCCATCTAACCATCTATACCCCCTATGGCGTAAGGGAGGCATTAATATGCCGAAAGTCAAAGAGCTAGCGAAAAAAATAGACAACCAAGGTGATATCAGTCAACTGTTTTTTGTTGGTGGCACTATGTTTTATGCCAGAGTCAATATATTTGATCCATTACTAAAGCTAGATATCAAAAATACTGACTTTGAAGAAGAGCCTATTCCCCTAGATGGCACTTTAGCCCATGTCATTGAGCGAGCTTTTGCACTTGCAGTAGATAAAGAGGGGTTAGAAACAGTTGACACTCGATTTATTAAGTCGTTGAATAATCAAGACGCCGCTTAACTACTTTCTCTATATTCAAAGTAAAAACTTCTATTGGCTCCCAAGCAAGCCGGCCTTGAATATCACTTCAATCAACTGCATCGCAATGATCATGTCTCATTAGTTAATTTCTCCAGTAGCGTTTCGCTTCTATTTTTGCTCAAAATAGTCTGTTAAAGTACAACTTAAAATTTATAATTCATGTAAAACTTCGCTTATTTAAAGCATTTCGCCAGATGAAAAACCTTCTTATTTTCTCCAGCTATTCGGCAGACGGTTCGCTACCGCCTTATGTCTTACATTTACTCAAAAACATACAAAATAGCTGTGCGATCACTAAGACCATATTTGTTTGGACCGGACCAAAACTATCCCAGCTAACACACGAAGCCTTGAGAGCGAGCAACACTGAGATTGTTATGCGTGAAAATATTGGCTTTGACTTTGCTTCATACAAGCATGCCTTAGCTCGTGAGAACCCTCAAGAATCCGACTATGATGGGATATTTTTTGCCAATGATAGTGTCTACGGTCCCTTTAATAGCTTAAAGATAGCCGTAGCAGGCCATGAACTATTCGACATTTGGGGTATGACTGATAGCTGGCAACATACTTATCATTTGCAAACCTATTTCTTCTATATCAGAAATACTGCATTCCAAGAAATTCAATCATTCTTTCATCAATATGAAATTTACACTGAGCACTCAGATATCGTCAAATATGGAGAAATGAAGCTAGCTCAGTGGTTTTTAAATCGTGGAAAAAAATTAGGATGCAAATTCACCATAGAAAAGATTGTTGCGCATCATTTAAGTGATAAACCAATTTTAAAATTGATCACTAGCCTAAAGTCTATTTTTTCATCCTTCAAAAAATCTAAGCAAGTATTTTTAGACTTTAGCCCAACGAAGAAACTATGGAAAAGCTGTCTGCACGAAGGATCGCCCTTTATTAAACGCAAACTATTGGTTGAGAAGAAAAACTATAAGTACCATAAAGAAGAGTGGATCCAAGCGATAAACCCTGGGTATGAAGTCGCAACACAACTTGCATATGAATCTGTGACTATCGAGCGTGCAAGAAAAGCCAAATAAACCTTAACCTCAATTAGTGATCAATTTGGCATTTTTAAAATCCACTCCCAAGCAGTCCTCGTGTGACAAGATGGTTTTTTTGAATGGCCCATTCAATACCTAGCTCAGCCTCAACACAGTAATACCGTGTCGCCCGATAAACTAGCTCAGTAAGCACCGCTAAAAAAGATGGCTTACATAAAGTGATCGAACTCAGCTTATTTGAAACAATCCATTTTTTTTAGATAAGCTTTAAATGCAGCTCCCACTTCGGGGTGCTTTAAACCGTATTCTAAAGTGGCCTGTAGATATCCTAATTTACTACCACAGTCATAACGCCGTCCTTCAAATTCATAGGCATAAACCGATTCCTGTTGTAGTTGTTTCACAATCGCATCAGTTAGTTGAATCTCACCACCTGAACCTGGCTGGGTTTCTTCCAACATCTCAAAAATCGAGCTTTCTAAAATATAACGCCCCACCACAGCTACATTAGAGGGGGCATCTTCTGGTTTTGGTTTTTCCACCAACCCAGATAGTTTCCATAAGCGGTCTTTTGTATTTTGACCTGCAACAACGCCATAATTTTTTACATTCTCTAAAGGCACTTTTTGCACCCCAATAACACCACTCTGCTCTTTTTCATACACATCAACCATCTGCTGCAAACAACTCTTATCACCACCATCGATAAGGTCATCCGCAAGAATAATAGCAAAAGGCTCATCACCAACTACTGACTTACTACACAAAACAGCATGCCCCAGACCCAAGGCTTCAGATTGGCGAATATAAATACATGAAATTTCTGGCGGCAGAATATGCTGTACTTCAGCTAGCCGGTCTAACTTACCACTGGCTTCTAATTCAGACTCAAGCTCATACGCTTTATCGAAGTGATCAGGAATTGCACGTTTGTTACGGCCAATGATAAAAATTAAGGTATCAATACCAGCATTCACTGCCTCTTCCGCCGCATATTGAATTAAGGGCTTATCAACAATGGGGAGCATTTCTTTCGGGTTGGCTTTAGTCGCAGGTAAAAAACGCGTACCCAACCCTGCTACTGGAAAGACTGCTTTACGAACTTTTTTCATGGCTATTAGACTCAGAGGCATAGTAATAAGAATCAGCTTATTAACTATATATGAATCCCTTAAAAATAGCAGGATTTAGAGTTAAACCCTGCTACTTAATCGCCTGAATTATCTAGCTTAATTACTCGGTAATCGTCTCTACCACGATCAAATCTTTATTCAGCTCTAATGTCGAAATACCAATACCGCGCACCTGCAACAACTGATCTATATCATGATATTCACCATGCTCATCACAGTAGTCAACAATAGCCCTCGCCTTCACCATACCGACCTGCTGAAGATTTTCAGCAATCTCTTCAACGTTAGCTTGATTAATATTAATCGGCTGAGCTTGAATGCTGACAGCTCCCAGACAGAGGGCTAAACATAACAGTAAGGTTTTACCTATTCTCATCATTATTCTCCGAAGTTATCGATCGAAAGATACAATATGAGCCTTACGGCTCAACACAAGAACAGTTTAGGTAGAGTGGAACTAGTCGGTAAGACGCGACAGTGCGTTACGCACTAGTGAACGCGGTATAGAATTTCATTAGTGCAGCTTGTGGGTCTTGCGAGCATGTAATTGGCCTGCCGACAACGATATGCGACACACCAACTGTTTGCGCTTGTTCAGGTGTAAAGATACGATGTTGATCATCCTTAGCATCCTCTGGCAAGCGTATACCCGGCGTCACGGTTAAAAACTCAGCCCTATTTTGAGCACGAATAGCAGCCACCTCTTGTGCCGAACAGACCACACCATCACAGCCATGATCAGCAGCCATAGTTGCCCAATGATCAACCACTTCTGGAATCTTTCTAGCAACACCAATCTGATGCAACGTATCTTGATCCATCGAAGTCAATACAGTCACCGCAATCAGCAATGGCGCTGGTCCAGTAGCTTGGCAATCTAAGGCCTCACGTGCAGCTGTAATCATCTTTGGCCCTCCTGAAGCATGGATGTTAACCATCCAGACACCCAGCTTGCTGGCAGCCGCACAGGCGCTGGCCACTGTATTCGGAATATCATGAAATTTAAGATCAAGAAAAACACGGAACCCCTGTGAAACCAAAGTTTCAACCAAGGCTGGACCTGCTGCAACAAAGAGCTCAAAACCAACTTTTAATGCACAGTACTTGGGCTTAAGTTGACGCACAAAGGTAAGCGCTGATTCTGCATCGGCAAAATCTAAAGCGATAATGACGTAATGATCTTTGGGGAGAGAACTATCTGACATCTGAACTGGCATTTCCTAGAATTAAAACTGTCCAGTTAGCATGAATTAGCTTGGATCTTTCTTCAAGCCGTTATTGACGCGTTCGCGCAATTCTTTACCTGGCTTAAAATGTGGCACATATTTTTCGGTAAGCGTGACATTCTCGCCACTCTTTGGATTGCGCCCAATACGGGGTGGACGAAAGTGCAGTGAAAAACTACCGAATCCACGGATTTCGATACGCTCTCCCGATGAAAGCGCATGACTCATTTGCTCAATCATGCTTTTCACCGAAAGTTCGATATCTTTATGCTGCAGGTGCCCCTGCTTCTGAGCGATTTTCTCGATTAATTCTGATTTAGTAATCACGTTGCTCATTAAGCACATTCCTTAAACGATAGTTCGCTA
This sequence comes from uncultured Gammaproteobacteria bacterium, assembly GCA_905479295.1. Classification (GTDB taxonomy): domain Bacteria; phylum Pseudomonadota; class Gammaproteobacteria; order UBA4575; family UBA4575; genus UBA4575. The sequence goes on from CAJQLY010000022.1 coordinate 6,444, forward strand.
TGCATGGGCTTTAAGAATCATCGCTCATCTGTTCTTTCAAGATGTCGCCGAGAGAAGTGGAAGCACCATCGGAATTAGAATAATCCGACAATACCGCTTGTTCTTCCTGCATTTCCTTGGCTTTAATCGATAGACCGATAGTACGCGTCTTGCGATCAACACCAATGAACTTAGCCTCAACAGCATCACCGACTTTAAGCACAGTGCTTAGATCTTCGATCTTCTCACGTGCATATTCAGTCGCTTTTAAGACACCTTCAATACCTTCACCAAGATCGATGATGGCTGCACGTGCATCAACTTCTTTAACGGTACCGTCAAGGATGTTGCCTTTCGAATTACCAGCCATGAACTCAGATAGAGGATCTTGATCTAACTGCTTAATACCAAGTGAAATACGCTCACGCTCAGCATCAACTGCCAATACGACTGCTTCAACTTCATCACCCTTCTTGAAGTTGCGAATAGCATCTTCGCCAGTGTCACTCCAAGAGATATCAGACAAGTGAACCAAGCCATCAATACCACCATCTAGGCCGATAAATACACCGAAGTCGGTGATTGACTTGATCTGACCACTAACTTTAGCGCCCTTATCATACATCGCAGCAAACTCGTCCCAAGGGTTCGACTTACACTGCTTGATGCCAAGAGAAATACGACGACGTTCTTCATCAATATCTAGCACCATGACTTCGACTTCATCACCGAGAGCCACAATCTTCGCTGGGTTGATGTTCTTACTAGTCCAATCCATTTCTGAAACGTGAACCAAACCTTCAACACCATCTTCGATCTCAACAAAACAACCGTAGTCAGCAATGTTAGTAACCTTACCAAAGACGCGTGCGCCTTCAGGGAAACGACGAACTAAATCAGCCCATGGGTCTGATCCCAACTGTTTCAAGCCAAGAGATACGCGGGTCTTCTCTTTATCAAACTTAAGTACTTTAACTTCGATCTCATCACCGATAGATACAATCTCAGAAGGATGCTTAACACGCTTCCAAGCCATGTCGGTAATATGTAGCAGACCGTCGACACCACCTAAATCTAAGAACGCACCGTAATCGGTTAGGTTCTTCACGATACCCTTAACGACACTGCCGTCTTGTAGCGTTTCAAGTAATGTCTCACGCTCAGCGCTGTATTCAGTCTCAACTACGGCACGACGTGATACCACAACGTTGTTACGACGTTGATCTAACTTAATAACCTTAAATTCGAGTTCTTTACCTTCTAGGTAAGTCGTGTCACGCACTGGGCGTACATCGACTAATGAGCCAGGAAGGAATGCGCGAATATCTGGTAGTTCAACGGTGAAGCCACCCTTGACCTTGCCAGTGATAATACCAGTAACCGAATCACCTGATTCGTGGATGCGTTCTAATTCACCCCATGCCTTAGCACGTCTAGCCTTCTCGCGAGATAATTTGGTTTCTCCATAACCATCTTCAACAGACTCAAGCGCAACTTCTACGATGTCACCAACATTTACAGTGGTCTCACCACGCTCATTCTTGAATTGGTCAATGGGAATAACGCCTTCAGATTTTAAGCCGGCGTTAACGACAACAACGTCGTTTCGGATTTCAACAACAACACCATCGATAATGGTGCCGGATTCCATATTTAGACTGGAAAAACTTTCTTCCAGTAGTTCAGCGAAAGATTCACTCATAATTTAAGTTAGTTTAAAGATAAAATGTTACGTTAATCGAAGATTGATTCTCTACGGAAAGACAGCCCTTTCAGTATCGTTTTAATCACGTTCATTTATATGTTTCTGAACGCTTGCAACGACCATTTGAAAGACCTCTTTTTCCGATAATTCTGAGGAATCAATCACCCAAGCATCATCAGCTTCTCGCAGCGGTGCCGTAGCACGCGTTCGATCACGTAAATCACGTTCACGAATGCTGGCGAAAAGGGCGTCAAAACTAGCACTAAGCCCTTGATTAATCAACTGCTTATATCTCCTCTGCGCGCGTTCTTCACAACTCGCATCCAAAAAGATCTTAAAACTGGCCTGAGTGAAAACCACGGTCCCCATATCTCGGCCATCAGCAACCAATCCAGGGGGCTGCTGAAAGCTGTGCTGCAATGCCAAGAGCTGCGCTCTAACTGGCGCTAGACTGGCAATTTTAGAGGCCATTGCGGAACAGGCCTCGGTCCGTAAAAGGGCCTCAACGTTATTCCCGCCGACAAAAGTGGCATAGCCCTCACTTGCTGGAAATTCCAGATCTAAGCTAGCGGCGAGTTCGGTTAACTGCACCTCATCCTCGGCAGAAACGTCTTTTGCTAAGGCATCCACCGCTAATGCGCGATAAACCGCGCCACTATCAAGGTAGTGCAGGCCAAAATGCTCTGCTAAATTTTTCGATAGGCTGCCTTTTCCGACACCAGCAGGTCCATCGATAGTAATCGTTAGCGGCTTAGATTCACTCACAGACATCAATACTCAAGCCAGCATCGCTGGCTAAACGGACAAAATTAGGGAATGAGGTTGCAACATTGGCACAGTCTAGAATTTCAACTGGCTCTTGTGCTGCCAGCGAAGCCACCGTAAAGGCCATAGCAATCCGATGATCACTACCACTATCGATACAGCCACCACCAATACGACCACCGACGATAGATAAGCCATCAGCAAATTCCTCATGCGCAACACCTAAGGTCTTCAGACCTTTTGCAACTTGCGCGATACGATCACTCTCCTTCACGCGTAATTCAGCTGCCTCCGTAATCCGTGTAGTCCCGCTGGCACAAGCAGCAGCAATACAAATAATAGGAAACTCATCAATCGCTGAAGGCACTAACTCGGTCGGCACATCTATCCCCTGCAACTGACTAGCACGCGCCACAATCGTTGCCACTGGCTCACCATCGACCAATTGTTGATCACGAATCTCAATATCTGCATTCATCGCCAGCAAGATATCTAACACACCAGTACGCGTTGGATTCAAACCCACATTAGGCAACACCACTTCGCCACTCTCAGCGATACAGGCTGCGACAATAAAAAAGGCTGCAGAGGAAATATCTGCTGGCACTTGTAGTGTTCGTCCTTGCCAACTGTGTCCACCACTCACACTAATACGATTACCTTGCTTTTGAATCGGGTGACCAAAGGCCTGCAACATCCGCTCAGTATGATCTCGCGTCGCCTTAGGCTCGATCACCGTGGTCTCACCTTGAGCATACAAACCAGCCAAAAGAATCGACGATTTAACCTGTGCACTGGCCACCGGCAATTCATATTCTATTGCTTGTAATTGTGTCACTGGTCGCACCTCAACCGGTGGCGTACCACTCTCAGCAGTCACCACATCTGCCCCCATTAGGCCCAGTGGATCACAGACACGGCGCATCGGGCGCGTCATCAAAGAATGATCCCCACGCAGGCAACTAGCAAATGCCTGCCCGGCCAATAGGCCAGTCAGCAAGCGAATAGAAGTGCCTGAATTACCGATATCAAGATCGTCAGCAGGTGCTTTCAATCCATGCTTGCCTACGCCCTGCACCAGCACATCACCATTATCTAACCGTTGGCTTTGCACACCCATAGCAGCAAACGCATTTAATGTTGCGAGGCAATCCTCACCCTCAAGAAACCCTTGAATACGTGACTCTCCTTCGGCAATAGCGGCAAACATCACGGCACGATGCGAAATTGATTTATCACCAGGCACTTTAAAAGTCCCGGCAAATTCACGTCTAGGTGTGACTAAAAACTTCAAGCTCTTACTTCCCTTAAAAATTAACTAGGTGGATAGCCAACTAATATCTATGGTCAACCCATGAAGACCTACACTCTAATAGGTTTCATCTAATACAGAAGATACATGTCGGCAGAGGGTTGCAACAGGACAACCGTGATTACTTATTTCTTATACTGATCACGCGCCGTCTTCGCCATACGAAACATAGTCTCTAGGGCATCACCATCGGCTGTGTCTAAATTTGATTTTAATTCGCTCAACTGCTCTTCAAAAAGATTAATTGCGCGCAGCAAGGCGTCTTTATTAGCCAAACAAATACCACGCCAAAGCGCTGGATCACTGGATGCAATACGTGAAAAATCAGCAAAGCCACCGGCCGCATAACGAAATATTTCTTGCCCATCATGCTTTTGCGTTAAACAACGTACCAGAGAAAAGGCTAAGGCATGAGGTAAGTGACTGGTTGCCGCCAAAATCTCATCATGTTCATCGGGAGATAGTTCTTCTACTTCAGCGCCAACTTGTTGCCAAAGCTGAGTCACAATAGCGGTGCTCTTGGTGCGCGTTTTTTCAGTCGGCGTAAGGATCACTCGGCGCCCTTGAAATAAGTCACTCAGTGCTGCTGTCAGACCACTTTGTTCACGACCTGCAATTGGATGGCCTGGAACAAAACAACCACTTTGCTCTGGACTTAACACAGTCGCTAAATCATCCAACACACTTTGTTTGGTACTACCGACATCAGTGATTGCAAGACAACGCTGGAACCATGGCTTGATCTCTGCAAATACGCTGCACATAGCTGCAACCGGTACTGCCACTACGGCAACCTGTGGAATATCACTTAGCTCATCAACAGAGCGATAGCCCTCATCGATCAGTCCTGAACTTTTTGCTGACTGCAGCGTATCTGCATCATGATCAATCGCGATTAGTTTTAGGCTGGGGTTTGCACCGCGTAGAGCAGCGGCTAAAGACCCACCAATCAGGCCCAAACCGATGACACATAGGGAATCAATTTTTACTGACATAACTATCGAGTCCTAACGCAAAGCCTGCGGATATGAGCCTAATACTTTGACCAAATCAGCATTTCCAGACAATGCCGCTAAGGCATTCGATAATTGCTGATCACTGATGTGGCCTTGTAGGTCTAAAAAGAAAACATACTCCCAATTTGTACCACGCGATGGGCGTGATTCAATACGAGACAAGCTCACACCATTATCTGCCAATGTAGCTAGCATCTGCGCTAAAGAACCTGGCTTATTAGGTGCACTCACCATCAAACTGGTTTTATCTATACCCGAAGCCTCGACACCTTTGCGCCCTAAAACTAAGAAACGGGTAGTATTTTCCGTCAGATCTTCAATATTCTGCGCCTGACTATGTAACTCATATTGTTCACCTGCAGCTGCACTGGCAATAGCTGCAGAATACTTTTCTTTAACCACACGTAGTGCACCCTGTGCATTGCTAGCCACTACCTGCTGTGAGGCTTGTGGCAGATTCGCTTGTAACCATTTACGACACTGCGCCAGAGCCTGCTGATGCCCGTAAACAACCTTGATCGACTCCAGCTCATGGTGTTCTTGAGTCAATAAGCAATGATGAATCTTCAGCTCTACTTCACCAATAATCTGTAGTGGTGAAGTAATGAAGTTATCTAAGGTGCGACTAACACTACCCTCGCTAGAGTTTTCAACCGGCACCACACCATAATCGACCAAACTAGTTTCTACCGCATGGAATACCTCATCGATAGAGTCTTGCGCTAAGGTCGCAACCGCATGCCCAAAATGCTTACTGGCAGCCTCTTCTGTGAACGTACCCTTAGGCCCAAGAAAGGCCACATTCAAAGGTTTTTCCAATGCTAGGCAGGCAGATACCAATTCGCGAAATAGGCGCACAGCGATCTCATCACTGAATGGCCCTGAATTCATTTTGGCAATACGTCGCAATACCTGTGCTTCACGGTCTGGACGATAGAACTCAACGTGCTCATTCTCTGCCCGTTTAATTTCGCCTACTTCATGCGCACACTGTGCACGTGCTGAGATCAGATTTAAGATCTGCTCATCTAAGGCGTCTATACGATCACGCAATTTTTTTAAATCTTCGCTCATCTGAAATTAACTTAAAGAGATGCCATCATTGACCTGATTTAACGCGGTCAATAACCCATCAAATAGCAATAATTTTGCTCGAAAAATGAATGGTTTTTAATCTGCTCAGAAGTATATCAGCAAATCTTTCTGACTGTTCTGTATGTGCCGCAACTATCTCTATATTAAGCGCTTTCTTGCAAGCTATTCGCGGCCATTACTGCACAGAAAAATGCGTTCATGTTAAATTAGCCTATGCAAAACACGATAAGCAATCAAATCCTTCACCGCAGCGATCTGCAAAGCGATCACATTGCTTTACGACATCAGGGGCAATGCCTCAGCTATGCTGAGCTTGGCCAGCGCGTACACTATTACGCTGCTGCTCTACGCCAACTCAATCTAAACCCGGGTGAACACATCGCTCTGCATGCTGATAAGGGTATTGATAGCGTATGCGCCCTACTCGCTAGCATCCTTTGCAAGCTCACGGTGGTGCCATTAAACCCACTATTAAAGCCTGCCCAAATGCAACATATTTTAATCGATGCTGGGATCACAGTTCTGATCAGTAATCAGGCTGGCCTACAGCATATTCAAGCCTGCTTAGCGCATTGCACTAGCTTAAAACAGGTCATCCTAAGCGATGATATGGTGCAAACTAGGCCGCTATTAGCCAACCAAGAATTACTCACATGGGATGACTTATCATCATCCATTGCAGCTCAGACGCAGTCGATAGAGACAATAGAAGCCAGCAGCTCTCAGATGATCGCAATGATTTTATATACCTCTGGTAGCACTGGTGCACCAAAAGGTGTGATGCTTAGTCATAGCAACCTATCTATCGGTGCAACAGTGGTAAAAGACTATCTACAGCTAACAAATACAGATCGTATTCTTGCCTTATTACCACTGAGTTTTGATTATGGTCTAAACCAAGTGCTTAGCGGCCTACTTGCAGGTGCTGAGGTCGTACTGATGGACTATTTGCTACCTCGTGATGTCTTAACCACCCTAAAAAAACAAGCCATCACCGTATTAGCAGGGGTACCTTCGTTATGGAACCCACTAGCTAAATTAGACTGGCCAAAATCAGTTCAGCAACAACTTCGGATCATTACTAACTCAGGTGGTGCATTATCTGACAGCACCCTAGCCAGGCTTGAGGAACAACTGGGCAGTGACAAGATTGTGCTGATGTATGGCCTGACCGAAGCCTTTCGCGCAAGTTACCTACCGCCGACAGAATTCAGTAATCACCGAGGATCAATTGGCCGTGCCATTCCGCAAACCGAGCTATTTGTGGTCAAGCCTAATGGTGAAGCCTGTAAACCAGGTGAGGTTGGCGAGTTAGTACAGGCGGGAGCACTTGTCTCTTTAGGCTATTGGAATCAAGCCGAAGCCACTGCCGCCGTCTTTAAACCCTTACCTCTCTGGGCTCAAAACGAGCAAAATCGTACTCAACTTGCGGTCTGGTCGGGTGACCAAGTAGAACAAGATGAAGAGGGCTACCTCTACTTTATAGGCCGCAAAGACGCCATGATTAAAAGCTCAGGCTATCGTATTAGCCCAGATGAAATCGAATCATTGGCCTGCGCTCATCACTTAGTAGAACTGGCCTGTGCACTCGGTATCGAAGATGCAGTGCTCGGCCAAAGCATCGTACTTTATATACAGACAACCGCAGATAATGAGTTAAATAAAGATCTCGAAAAGGAGTTCAAACGCTGTTTGCCGAATTACATGCAGCCCAAGCAGATCATACGATTACAGCAATTCCCAATGACCAGCAATGCTAAGATAGATCGTAATCAACTACACAGCATGTTTTGCAACAGCACTAAAAAACACTAAGTTAAAATCGCTGCATGAATAAACCAAAACACATCGATCCATTGCCGTACTTTTCAGTCCGCGACCACTGCCTAGCCATCGCTGGACGTACGCCGACCGAGCTGGACCAGTTCGATCGGCCTTTTTATATCTATTCAAAACAGCGTATAGAGCAAAAACTATCGGCTTTACGCTCAGTCATACCATCTAATATTCACCTACATTACGCAGTCAAAGCCAACCCAATGGCTGATTTAATCGCTTGGCTAGGCTCTCGCTGTGAGGGCTTGGATGTTGCATCTGGCGGCGAATTACAAAAAGCATTAAGCCTCGGCATAGCAGGACAAGACATTAGTTTTGCTGGTCCAGGCAAATCACTGGGCGAATTAACATTGGCCATTGAATCAGATTGCACCCTGAATATTGAATCTGAAACTGAGTTAACCCGTGTCATTGAACTCAGTCAGCAACTCAAAAAAACCGCACGTGTTGCCCTAAGGCTGAATCCAAATTTCGAGCTTAAAAGCTCGGGCATGCAGATGGCTGGCGGCGCTAAACCCTTCGGTGTTGATGCCGAGACAGCCCTACCTATTCTACAAAGAATGCTTGCGGCAGGGCTCAATTTCCGTGGCATCCAGATCTATGCTGGCTCACAAAACCTATCTGCTAGTGCCATTAATGAGGCGATGACACAGACCTTTGCATTAGGCGCACAGTTAAGCCAAGAGCTAGGCCAGCCACTACCAAGCTTTAATGTTGGTGGCGGTTTTGGGGTGCCCTACTTTGCAGGTCAACAAGAATTAGACTTAGACGCGGTCGGAAAACATCTGCATAGTCTGATGCAAGATTATCAATCAGTATTTGCAGAGACCGATATTATCCTAGAGCTGGGACGTTATTTAGTCGCCGATGCAGGAGTCTATCTATGCAAAGTTACAGATAAAAAAGTCTCGCGCGGCGAGACCTTCCTAATCACTAATGGTGGCTTGCATCATAGTCTCGCTGCCAGCGGAAACTTCGGCCAGGTCATCCGAAAAAATTACCCGGTGCTGATTGCAAATAAACTTGAACCTACTAATAAAAACCATACAGAAGAGGTCACCATTGTTGGCCCTTTATGCACGCCATTAGATATATTGGCCAAACATGTCCAATTACCGAAGGCTGATATTGGTGATTATGTCGCAGTGTTTCAGACTGGTGCCTATGGTTACTCGGCTAGTCCTAAAGACTTTTTAGGTCATCCAGCAGCACATGAGATTTTACTCTAATGAGGCTGATAAAGTATTAGGGGGATTTACGATTGCTCTAATCGCGTATTGATATGAGCCAACAATGAAGCCACTGTTGCAAATACTTCTGCATCCAGATCATCATCTTCAAAGTGAACATCAAAGCGATTTTCTAGGGCTGTAATCAGCGCCACGATACCGATTGAATCCAGTTCTGGTAGCGCACCCAAGAGGGCATCTTCTGCCTGCATTGCACGCACATCGATAGTGCAGCTTAAACTCTCTGCTACTACGTCCAAAACCTGTGCCACTGTTACCATTACTGTTCATCCAATGAAGTCTTTCGAATTGCCAACTGCGCCTAACCTGAAACTGGGGTCAATAGAATCAATCCCCACAACATTGCTCAGTAACAAAATAGCGCGCCATTCTACCCTGAAAGACCCTGTAGCGGCTAGACACATAGAACGGCCCCTTATCAGGGGCCAAATACAGTGTTTGACATCACTATGGCACAACGCGAATATGACGTATGAAAATACTCGTCACCGGCTCTGCTGGCTTTATTGGTAACGCACTCAGTCTACGTCTGTTGCAACGTGGTGATGAAGTAATTGGTGTCGACAATCTCAATGACTATTACTCACCAAGCTTAAAGCAGGCCCGCCTAGCGCGCACCGAAAAATACCCCGCGTTTCAACAACATCAGATCGCATTGGAAGACCGTGATGCAATCAATCAGCTATTCCAACAACAGCGACCAGATCGTGTGGTTAATTTAGCCGCACAAGCGGGTGTGCGTTATTCGATCGAAAACCCACATGCCTATATCGACTCTAATATCGTTGGCTTTATGAATATCCTAGAGGCCTGCCGCAATTATCCAGTGCAACATCTAGTCTTTGCCTCCAGCAGCTCGGTCTACGGTGGCAACAGCAAACTACCATTCAGTGTTAACGATACTGTGGACCACCCTCTCAGCTTGTATGCAGCGAGTAAGAAAAGCAATGAATTAATGGCCCACACCTATGCCCACTTATTCCAAGTAGCCTGCACTGGCCTGCGCTTTTTCACCGTTTATGGCCCCTGGGGTCGACCCGATATGGCCTTATTTAAATTCACCCAAAAAATCTTGGCCGGTGAAGCCATCGACGTCTATAACTACGGTAAACACCAACGTGATTTCACTTACATAGATGATATTGTTGAAGGCGTTATGCGTGTACTCGATCAAGCAGCTGAAGCCAACCCCAACTATAACGCTGCGTTGGCTGAGCCTAGCCGCAGTCATGCCCCCTACCGCATTTACAACATTGGCAACCAACAGCCAACGGAATTGATTCGTTACATTGAAGTATTAGAGGATTGTCTTGGGCAAAAGTCAGAACGTAACTTATTACCTATGCAACCAGGTGACGTCCTTGATACGCATGCCGATGTAGAAGATTTAGTGACTGATTTTGCTTACAAGCCAGACACTCCTATTGAGCTTGGCATAGAAAATTTTGTGCGTTGGTACCGTGAGTACTATCAGACCTAAAGTGCTGTAATCATGTCGGCTAGTGATTCGACTGCTGACAATGCAGTACCGTTATACATACTGGCACGCACACCACCCTGTTTGCGATGACCCGCTAAGCCCAACAGACCCTGCGCCTCAGCCTGCAGCAAAAACGCCTGTAGCCGTTGTTCATTATCGATATCAAAGCTCACATTAATTTGTGAGCGTAGCTCGGCTGCAATCTTATTACAGGTCAGTGGTTGTGCGTCAATTGCCTGATATAACAGGGCTGAACGCTCATTAGCGGCAGCCAGCATAGGTGCCAAACCACCCTGTGCCTGTAGCCATTGCAACATCCGCAAAACACAATAGACCGCAAAAACAGGTGTTGTATTTACAATTGATTGCTCTTGCGCATGGACGTCATAACGCAGCATGTAAGGGGTTTGCTCTGCTGCTTGCTGCAGCAAATCTTCGCGCACAATGACAACAGTAACACCGGCAATACCCAGTGTTTTCTGTGCACCTGCATAAATCAAATCATAGTGCTCAAAATTAATCGGCCGCATTAATAAACAGGACGTCATGTCTGCCACTACGGGCACGGTTGCATCAGTGATATCAGCGAGCTGAATACCTTCAATCGTTTCATTTGGGGTGACATGGAGATAGGCACTATCAGCTGCAATGTCCCAATCACTGCGATCTCTAGCAGTGATCACAACACCGTCAGCCGTCTTATTTTCTGTCACTGCCGACAACATCTGCACACGCCCATACTTTTGCGCAAACTCGGCTGCTCGACGTGACCAATGACCGCTATCAACATAGGTCATCACTGGTTTATTAGAGAGTAGATTTAATGGTAGGGCATCGAACTGGCCGGTCGCACCCGCTTGCATGAAGAGGATCTGAAATCCGTCGGGAATAGCATAAAGAGAACGTAGTAATTGACGCGCTTGTTCAATAATAATGGCGAATTCAGCTGAACGATGCCCCAGCTCAAGAATAGACAAACCACTGTTGCCATACTCACGAATATCAAGCTGAATCTGTTGCTTAACGCTGTCAGGCAACGCGGCTGGGCCCGCTGCAAAATAATGTTGGCGCTGACTCATAATCTATTCTGCAAGACGACCTCAGTCTGCAAATTTATACAGAATGCTAGTGAATCATTGGCTCGCTGTCATCCGAGGAATCATCATCAGCACTATCGATCGCATCATCGGCACCTTCTAGAGTTTGCACCGCTTCGATCTCTGTCATGTGCTCATCTTCACCTAGGCGAATCAAAGTTACACCTTGCGTATTACGTCCCATAGAAGAAATCTCATGCACTGCCGTACGCACCAAGGTACCCTGATCGGTAATCAACATCGCTTGATCATCTTCGGCCACCATCACCGCACCAATAACATCACCATTTCGATCTGTCGTCTGCACTGCAATCACGCCCTGACCACCCCGTTTTTGTTGCGGGAAGTCCTGCATTGGTGTGCGCTTACCAAAACCGTTAGCTGTACCAATCAAGACCTGATGGGTCTCATCATTAGGCTCAACCACCATGACTGAAATCACTTCATGTGCTTCATCAATACGCATACCACGGACACCGGTTGCTGTACGACCCATAGGACGCACATCTTGTTCGGCAAAACGAATCGACTTACCAGTGCTCGCGACTAAGATCACATCATATTCACCCGTGGTTATTTCAACACCGATGAGGTGATCACCCTCGCGCAGATCTAAGGCGATAATACCGCTGGAGCGTGGACGCGAGAAATCCTTTAAAGGAGTCTTCTTAACCACACCCTGACTAGTCGCCATAAAGACATAGGCTTCCTGCGTAAAGTCCTTCACAGGTAAGATCGCATTAATCCGCTCATCTTCCTGTAGTGGTAATAGGTTCACAATAGGCTTACCGCGCGAAGTACGACCCGCCTGCGGTAGCTCATAGACCTTCATCCAATATACTTTACCCAAGCTTGAGAAGCATAAGATGGTGTCGTGTGTATTGGCGACAAATAGATTATCGACAAAGTCTTCATCCTTAACTGAGGTTGCTGCTTTACCACGGCCACCACGATGTTGTGCTTGATACACATCTAATGGCTGTGACTTCGCATAGCCAGCGTGAGACAGGGTAACAACTACCTCTTCTTCTTGAATTAAGTCTTCTAAACTTAGATCAACACGGGCTGAACTAATTTCAGTACGACGTTCATCACCAAAGTTTTCTTTAATCTCAGACAATTCTTCCTGAATCACCTGCATTAACTTCTCAGGACTAGACAGAATCAGTAATAAGCCTTCGATCAAGCTCAACAACTCAGCATAGTCACTAACAATCTTGTCTTGCTCTAGGCCAGTCAGTCGATGTAGACGTAAATCTAAAATTGCCTGCGCTTGCACTTCAGACAAAAAGTATTGGCCATCATGTAAACCGGTTTCTGCTGCAATGTTTTCTGGACGAGACGCATCAGCACCTGCACGTTGCAACATATCGGTAACCGCACCAGGCTGCCATGCAGTCTGCAATAAAGCAGCGCGAGCTTCAGCTGGATTAGATGACGCCTTAATCATTGCAATCACTTCATCGATATTTGCCAAAGCTACTGCTTGCCCTTCTAATACATGGGCTTTTTCACGTGCTTTACGTAACTCAAAGATAGTACGGCGCGTCACCACATCACGACGGTGTCGTAAGAAGGCTTGTAGCACCTGACGCAGCGTGAGTAGGCGTGGCTGACCATCAACCAAGGCCACCATATTGATGCCAAACACATTTTGCATTTGTGTTTGTTTGTAGAGATTATTCAGAATAACCTCACTGACTTCACCACGACGTAGCTCAATCACAACGCGGATACCGTCTTTATCAGACTCATCGCGCAGCTCAGTAATACCTTCGATCTTCTTGTCTTTAACTAACTCGGCAATCTTCTCGAGCAAGCGGGCCTTATTAACCTGATAAGGCAGTTCAGTCACAACAATCTTTTCTTTAGAGCTCTTTTCATCCACTTCAATATGGCTGCGCGAGCGGATATGGACACGCCCACGACCCGTTTCATACGCTTCATGGATGCCTTGACGGCCATTAATAATAGCGGCCGTTGGAAAATCGGGCCCCGGCATAATTTCAATCAACTCAGCAACCGTGATATCAGGCTGCTCAATCATTGCCAGACAGGCATTAACCACTTCGGTGAGATTATGTGGCGGAATATTCGTCGCCATACCAACAGCAATACCAGAAGAGCCGTTAACCAATAGATTTGGTACACGAGAGGGCATGACTGAAGGCTCATGCTCTGATTCATCGTAGTTAGCGGTGAAATCAACGGTTTCTTTTTCTAGATCTGCTAATACTTGATGCGCGATCTTGGCCATACGCACTTCGGTATAACGCATCGCAGCTGGTGCATCACCATCGACAGAACCAAAGTTACCTTGACCATCGACCAAGGGATATCGCATAGAGAAATCCTGCGCCATACGAACAATCGTGTCGTATACCGCGGTATCACCATGGGGGTGATATTTACCGATCACGTCACCGACCACACGGGCCGATTTCTTGTAGGCCTTATTCCAGTCGTTACCCAACACATGCATGGCAAATAAAGCACGTCGATGAACCGGCTTTAAACCATCACGAACGTCTGGTAAAGCACGTCCAACAATGACGCTCATGGCATAGTCCAAATAGGACTGACGCATCTCGTCTTCTAGATTTACACTAATAATCTCTTTAGCTACTGAAGCCATTGATTTTGCTCAAGTTTTTTTATACCAATATAGTCTATAAAGTATATCACAATTTTGCTCTTTTCGGCGTTTTTTGAAGCAAAAGATCAGCCAATATCTGGCTACTTTCTCGGCACCCTATCGGCTACTCAAACAAGGCAGCAGACTAAGCCATCAAAGCCTCAATCTTGGCTTGATTAGGCGCCTCAATAACCCCACGATTAGTCACTAAGACATCGACTAAATCAGCCGGCGTAATATCAAACACTGGGTTCCAGGCCGCCACCTTAGGAGCCGCAAAAGCAGTCCCATTTAATTCGGTCAACTCACTAGCCGCACGCTCTTCAATCTCAATATCAGCACCACTAGAGGTCGCCATATCTATCGTGCTATCTGGTGCCACCACCATAAACTTCTTGCCATGGTATCTCGCCAAAACAGCTAGCGCATAGGTGCCAATCTTATTAGCCACATCACCATTCGCAGCGACACGATCAGCACCGACAATGATCCATTCAATTGCCTTCTGTTGTATCGCACTGGCGGCGGCTGAGTCAGCCAACAACTGGGTTGTTATACCCTCCTGTTGTAATTCCCAGGCAGTGAGACGCGCACCCTGAAACCACGGCCGCGTCTCATTGGCAAAGACACAAGAAAGCTTGCCCTGTGCATGTGCTGCTCGAATCACCCCTAAAGCGGTGCCATAGCCGGCAGTAGCCAAGGCCCCTGCATTACAATGTGTCATCACCGCTGAGCCCTTCTTTATATAGGCAGCACCTAACTCACCCATACGTCGGTTAGCAATCACATCGGCTTGCTGCATCTGCACTGCAGCCTGCTCTAAAGCGAGGCATAGACCAGTCGCATCAACTGCGCTGCATCCATCCACGATCTGTTGCATATGCGCTAAGGCCCATGCCAGATTGACCGCTGTAGGGCGCGCCAAGGCTAGGTAATCAATATCTGCTGTGATTAGGGTTTTAAGCGACTGCAGTTCTGAGTCAGTCATATTCGACACGCTATGCTGCTGCGCAGACAAGACCACCGCATAGGCCGCTGTAATCCCTATCGCTGGGGCACCGCGCACAACCATCTGTTTAATCGCAGCAAAGGCCTCCTGTGGTGTCTTAAGCCGCAAAAAATCCACCGTTAATGGTAGGCGTCGCTGATCCAATAAGAACAAACACTGCTCTCGCCATTCAATGGCACGGTTAGGTAATGATGGCTGCATCTTCAATGTCCTTGGTTTCATCTCTATGGTTTATCTGCACCAACTCAGCTTTAGCAAAGCCGACCCTCAGGCTATTCTTGGGGCCACTATTAAGGCTGACGGCCTAAACTATCGGCTCTCTTGCTTGCTGGCAGGCCTCATGCAGGGTAAGTTGCGCCTATGCGATCTATCCAAACCTTACTCTCTGCCGGCACGGTACTTCCCGTTGACCCGCAAGACTCTATTTTAGTTGATCATTCCATTGCGATTGATCAAGGCCGTATTATTGATCTACTGCCAACGGCAGAGGCCTTACAGCAGTATCAAGCTAATCAGCATATTGAATACCATGAGCATATCCTAATGCCTGGGCTGATCAACGCCCATAGCCATGCCGCCATGTCCTTATTAAAGGGCCTTGGCAGCGACCTACCGTTACAGCGTTGGCTCAACGAGAGCATCTGGCCAACCGAAAGTCGGTGGGTCGATGCACAGTTTGTAAATGATGGTAGTGAACTTGCCATCGCCGAAATGCTACGTGGTGGCATCACCTGCTTTAACGACATGTATTTCTTCCCAGAAGTAACTGCAAGAGCAGCATCGGCCATTGGTATGCGTAGCGTGGTTGGCATGATTATTATTGAATTTCCCAGCGCCTATGCCAGTACTACCGATGAATACTTCGCCAAGGGACTCAGCCTGTTTGATCAGTACAAAGCCGACCCACTAGTCAATGTCGTGTTTGCCCCGCATGCCCCATATACCGTTGCCGACGATACCTTAAAAAAACTCAACAGCTATGCCAATGAACTTGATCTAGCTATACACATGCATGTGCATGAGACCGCTGCTGAAATCGAAGACAGCCTTAAACAGCATGGCAAGCGGCCTATCGCTAGATTGCATGAACTCGGCCTGATTAATCCAAATTTACTCGCAGTACATATGACGCAGTTAACTGAGCAAGAAATCAGTCTAGTCGCTGAAGCTGGAGTGACTGTAGTGCACTGCCCTGAATCTAACCTAAAACTGGCCAGTGGCTTTTGCCCTGTAAACGAACTTTTGAAAAGCGGCAGCAAGGTTATACTAGGCACTGATGGTAGTGCTAGCAACGATGATCTAGACCTATTCTCAGAGATGCGTACTGCGGCCTTATTAGCCAAAGGCGTCAGTGGTGATGCAGCCGCCTTCAATGCGCGCCTTGCGGTGCGTGCGGCGACCTTAGATGCAGCCACTGCACTGGGATTAGGTGATGAAATTGGTTCATTAGAAAAAGGCAAAGCGGCCGATATCATTGCAATTGATTGCAGTAGTATCGAGGCTCAACCGATTTATGATGCCTACAGCCATCTACTTTATGGTGTAGACCGTGCACAGGTAGAAGATGTTTTTGTTGCCGGTCGACAACTATTACGCAAACGCAGCCTAACAACGATTAGTGAAGATGAAATCATCACTAAGGCCCATAGTTGGCGCGAGCGCATTCAACCCTAGATACCTACGCTGTCGTTACGGCAGACGCTAGGCAGGAGGACCTGATGGAAAACTTTGATAAAGAAGAACTAGCCAAGTTTGATGACCTTGCCGCACGCTGGTGGGATAAAGACAGTGAATTCAAACCACTGCATGATATCAATCCCCTACGCCTGAACTACATCGATGAAAAGGCCGGACTCGATACTAAAAAAGTTGTCGATATTGGCTGTGGTGGTGGCATCCTAAGTGAGAGTATGGCGCTACGTGGGGCCACGGTAAAAGGCATCGATCTGGCAACTGCAGGCTTATCAGTCGCTAAGCTACACGCACAACAATCAGCTGCAAATGTTGAATATGAGGAGATTTCAGCCGAGGCATTGGCTGAACGCGAGCCTGCTAGCTATGACATAGTCACCTGCCTAGAAATGCTAGAACACGTCCCGCAACCAGACAAGGTCATCGAGGCCTGCGCAAAATTGGTTAAACCCGGTGGTGATCTATTCTTCTCCACCATTAACCGTAATCCGAAGTCTTATCTATTCGCCATTATTGGCGCTGAGTATGTCCTCACCCTGCTACCCAAAGGTACACACGAATACGCTAATTTTATTAAACCAGCTGAACTCGATGGTTGGATTCGTACCGCAGGGCTAGATAACCAAGACCTAATCGGCATGAGTTATAACCCATTCAATGGTAATTATTGGCTAGGCAAAGATGTTACTGTGAACTACATGATGCACGTACACCGCCCGGCTTAAATCACAGAATATGAGTAGCACAGAGAGCAATTTACTGACCCCCGTGCATGCCGTTTTATTTGACTTAGATGGTACTCTACTGGATACCGCTGACGACCTAGTCAACGCCTTAGATTCTTTACTAGCCAGTGTTGGTCGGCCACCAGCCGATCGACAGATTGCGCGCAGCCAAGTCTCACAGGGTAGTGTTGCACTCACCCGCCTAGGCTTTCCCGAGGTACTTGATAGCGATGAATTTGAACGCCTAAGACTACAATTTCTTGATCACTACAACGCTGCAGTCTGCATTGATACCGCCGCCTACGATGGCATAGAAACCATCTTAAAGTGGATTGAAGCAGCGGGCATTCCTTGGGGGGTAGTGACCAATAAACCGGGCTTTCTAACCGATCAGGTACTTGCCCACTTAGGCCTAGACCAACGTGCCGCCTGTGTCGTTAGCGGTGACACACTGCCCCTACGCAAACCCCACCCCGACCCCTTACTACTGGCCTGCCAACAGATTCAACGTGAACCTCAGCATTGCCTTTATATCGGTGATGACCCACGCGACATCCATGCGGGTAACGCAGCAGGCATGTATACTGCGGTGGCAGCCTATGGCTATGTTGACCCACAAATGGACGTCAACACCTGGGGCGCCGACTTCATCGTCGACCAGCCACTAGCCATACAGCAGATTATTAGCCTGAGCACTCGCATACCTAAGGTCGAAGACTAAATTGAATGCCCTACTACTATTAAGTGTTGTACTCGCTCTACTACTCGGCGCCCTAGCGGCCCATCTCTACACACGCACCCGCTATGAGAGCAAGCTACAACGTCTTAATGCTGAAAAACAAAAACTCGATACCGAGCTGCAACTCGAACGCGCCCAGCTTGAACAAAAACTTGCCTCTATAGAAGAGAGTCGCGAACAGATCCTCGAGAGCTTTAATAGCCTGTCTAAAAAGGCCTTTGAAGCCAATAGTGAATCCTTCCTGCAATTGGCACAGCAAAAACTAGGCATCTTTCAAAAACAGGCCGAAGCAGATCTGACAGCCAAAGAGAAATCGATTGAGACTTTGCTCAAGCCAATCAATGAGGCCTTACAGAAAACTGAACATCAGATCTCCAGTATCGAAAAAGATCGCAAAGAATCCTATGGCGCTTTATCCGCACAGTTACGGTTGGTTAATGAGGCACAGCAAGGACTGCGCTCGGAGACCGAGCAACTGGTGCAAGCACTGCGCCGCCCTGAGGTGCGTGGCCAATGGGGTGAGATGACACTGCGTCGTCTAGCCGAACTTTCTGGCATGGTTAATCACTGTGACTTTGAAGAGCAAGCCCACACCGAAGTTGAAGGCAGTAACAACATGCGCCCTGATATGGTTGTCCGCATGCCAGAACAACGCGACCTCATTGTCGATGCCAAAACCCCCTTGGATGCCTACTTAAGTGCTTCCCAATGTAGTGATGCAAAACAACGAGAAGCCCACTTACAACATCATGCACGCAAGGTTCGCGAACGCATGAAAGAGCTTGCCAGTAAGGCCTATTGGGCACAGTTCAAACAATCCCCTGACTTTGTCATCCTCTTTATTCCAGGCGAGCAGTTTCTCACTTCAGCCTTAGACTATGACAGTAAATTATTAGAGGATGCCTTCGCTAATCGCGTGATCCTCGCAACACCAACAACACTGGTCGCCCTACTGCGCTCAGTAGCCTATGGCTGGCAGCAAGCCGCTATGTCTAAAAATGCAGAAGAAATACGCGACCTAGCCAAAGATCTTTACAAGCGACTGCACACCTTTGGCGAACACCTACAAAAAATAGGTAAAAGCTTGGACACCAGCGTCGGCCATTACAACAAGGCAGTCGGCTCATTAGAAAGAAACGTATTACCAGGCGCACGTAAATTTACCGAGCTTGGGGTACAAGCAAAAGAAGAAATTGCTAACATCCCAACCATCGATGAGCGCACACGCGACCTCAACCTACCGAAACTAGAAGAAGACAAATAAAGCATGGATATCGCGAACTACCAGCCAGCAGCAGATTGCCTACAAGACCGCATCATTATGATCACCGGCGCTACTCGCGGCATAGGTAAAGCTCTCGCCATCGATGCCGCCAAACTAGGTGCAACAGTCTTATTGATCGCAAAAGACCTCAAACGCTTAGAACACACTTACGATGAGATAGAAGCACTAGGCAAGGCTCAACCTGCCATGCTCAACATCGACCTTGAAAGCGCTGGCGCCGACGACTACCAAACCGTCGCCAACTCGGTACACGAAGAATATGGCCGTATCGATGGCCTAGTGCATAATGCTGCAAGGGTTGGTGGGCTAACCCCACTACAGCAAACCGATGTCGCACTCTGGTCTAAACTAATCACACTACACCTGCATGCCCCGTTTCTACTCACCCGCGCCTGCCTACCACTATTACAAAAGAGTGAAGACCCAAGCATCGTCTTCAGTATCGATGAAATCAGCAAGGCCTATTGGGGAGCTTATGGTGTGAGCAAGGCCGGACAAATAAGCCTAATGAACATCCTCGCCGAAGAACTCGATGGTGACCAACAAATCAGGGTCAATGGCATTCACCCTGGAAAAGTACGCACCCACCTGCGCACCCACAACTACCCAGGCCTCAACCCTAACGAATTTCCAGCAGCAGAAGACGTCACCAACCCCTACCTATATTTCTTAAGCCAACAAAGCAAAACGATAACTGGACAGTTATTTCGCATTTAGCAAAATCAAAGTATATGGC
Organism: uncultured Gammaproteobacteria bacterium; assembly: GCA_905479295.1. GTDB lineage: Bacteria > Pseudomonadota > Gammaproteobacteria > UBA4575 > UBA4575 > UBA4575. The sequence goes on from CAJQLY010000022.1 coordinate 26,800, forward strand.
TTACTACAGCGCTTAATAGCAAAGGCTATAAAGTTTATTAAGTCTGTGCATGTAATTGATTAAGTCAATCAATTTGACTTCTAATTTTATTAAGGGCAGTATTTTTATCTCGACAGCATGGAAGCTGTGTATTCCTTAAACTTCCAGCACTGTCTGAAGATATGCAAGCACTGACCGACCTCAAAGCGATACTCCATTCCAAGCGCGCTAATATCTATTACTTGGAAAAGTGCCGTGTTATGCAAAAAGATGGCCGCATGCTTTACCTCACAGAAGCAAAAGACGAAAACCACTATTGGAACATCCCAATAGCTAACACCACCTGTCTCTTACTTGGCGCAGGCACCTCCATCACCCAAGCCACCATGCGCATGCTGGCATCTGCAGGTGTACTCGTAGGTTTTTCAGGTGGTGGTGGCACACCACTATTAATGGCCACTGAAATCGAATGGATGACACCACAGAGTGAATATCGACCAACCGAATATGTTCAGGCTTGGATGTCCTTTTGGTTTGATCAAGACAAACGCCTACAGGTCGCTAAGCGCTTTCAACAACAGCGCATTGAATACATTCAAAAAGTATGGGGCAAAGATAAAGACCTACATGCTGAAGGCTTTCAGGCTGAGGAAGCCTTACTCACACAATTCATCCATAAAATCGAGCATGCCACCACTGTTAATAAACTCCTCACCGATGAGATGGCGCTCACCAAAACCTTATATAGAATCGCTGCAACTACCACCAAAACCAACAAATTCAGCCGTAACCGTGAAGCCAATGACGATGCCAACGCCTTTTTAAATCATGGTAACTACCTTGCCTATGGCTTGGCTGCTACCACACTTTGGGTTCTAGGCATCCCCCATGGTTTCGCAGCCATGCATGGCAAAACACGGCGCGGCGCCTTAGTGTTTGATATTGCAGACTTAATAAAGGATACCCTCATCCTGCCATGGGCATTTATCTGCGCTAAAGAAGGTGCAACAGAACAAGAGTTTCGCCAACAATGCCTACAGAACTTCACCAAACACAAAGCCTTAGATTTTATGTTTGATAGTGTTAAACAAATCTGCCTTGAGGCCAAGCAGCCATGATGGTCACCTTTGTTTCACAATGCGAGCACAAGGCCCTAAATAGAACCCGCCGCATATTAGATGCTTTTGCTAATCGCATTGGTACAAACACATGGCAAACCGTTATTACTGAAGAGGGCTTGCAGTCCGTTAAAAAGTTATTAAGAAAGACCGCCACTAAAAATACAGCAGTTTCTTGTCATTGGCTTAGAAGCCGCAGTCGCAGCGAATTTATTTGGGTAGTGGGTAGTAAAAGCAAATTCAATGAACAAGGCATAGTGCCAGTAAATTATACCGATCAAATTAATGCATTAAAAATGGATGAATTAAACGTGAATATAGAAAAATATTATGCGAATACAAAACGCCAACCATCCACAACACGTCATCCTTAGGATCATAAATACTTAAATCAGCTGCTGTATGGGCAACATCATGAGCCATCAGTAATAATTTACGATCACCCAAATCAAGTTGAAGTGTGTCGCTCACCAGTACATCAGGAAATATAATTTCAGTCGCAGCTTGCACTGAATGCTTAGAAGCTTGCAGACGGTCGAGGAAAATATCCCCTACTAATCCCAATGCTTGAGGTAGATTCTGGGGCCCAACAAAATGCGTACTCTCTTGTTGAAAGGCCTTATTGCCTAACATATGGTCGGGGTGCACATGGGTATTAATGACATAGCAGATTGGTGTCGCTGTTAGTGAGCGAATAGCCTGTAATAAGCGCATACCTTCAGTATAGCTGCCGCCCGTATCAACCACTGCAACGCATTCAGTACCAATAATAAAGCCGATATTAGCAATATCTTCAGACTCGAAAATCATACCGTGATGACCCGGCCGCACATAACTGCTAGCAGCGACTTGACTAAGTCCATGGCTATTTTTTGTATTTTGCTCACTACTCTGTAAGGCTGTCTCAGCATGCGCTTGAATAAGCAAAATACCCGCTGTTAGGAGCAACGGAAAAGATAATGAAAATGGATTAGACATAAGTCTGCTCGAAAGAACACACGGAGCTACTGATTAAACTAGCAGAAAACTCCTCTGTTCTAAAAGAGTCTTCAGCTAGGGCATAGCCCTGGATAGTTCCGAATTTTTGCCTTGTATTACCAAACATTAACCCCGTTCCACAAAAGCCAATAAATAGACTAATATAATAGTTATTATTGTATAACAGGTTGAATTAATATTGTCTAACATCAGAATTGATACCGATGTAACAATTGCTTCTTAAACAGCAACTCTCACAACGCGGCTTAGTCTTACACCACTGCTTACCAAGCTCGATAATCAGGGCATGATAATGCGCATAGGTTTTCACATCTGCTGGGATGGCGTTTTCAAACTGAGCCTGTAGCTCATCATATGAATCCTTCTCATTTATCAATCCTAAACGAGAAAAAATACGGCGTGTATAGGCATCTATAATAAAAACTGGATGATAAAAAGCATATAAAACAATATCGTCTGCTGTTTCAGGGCCCACACCATTCACTGCTAATAAGCCGGCACGCAGATCGGCCATCGACCATGTTGCTAAGACCTCCGCTCCACCCTGCTGAAGATACCAAGCACAGAGAGACCGTAATCTTTTTGCTTTTATATTGTAGTAACCAGAGGGACGGATGACTTGCGCCAGCAGATCAATATCGCTAGCCATAATGGCTTGCGCATCTAATAGATGATGTTGTTTTAGCTGGAGGATAGCCTTTTCAACATTGGTCCAAGCTGTATTTTGGGTTAATACTGCCCCAACCATAATCTCAAACGGATCATCAGCTGGCCACCAAGCATCCAACGCCAGCTGCTGATCGAGTATGGAAAAGACTGTTTGGAATTTATTTGCTGCCAGAGATATCTCGCTTAGACTGTTCTATTAGCGATCTCAGCAGTTGAACTTCTTTTGCTAACAGTAAGCGATGGCGGCCTTTTCGAAAATCATCTTCTAAAAGAATAGGTCCAAATCGGATACGGATCAGGCGTGTTACCTGTAGGCCTTGTGATTCAAACATCCGTTTCACTTCATGATTGCGACCTTCTTGCAAGACTACCTGTACCCATTGATTAGTGCCTTTGCTGCTGCGCGGCTGCACATCAGTAAAGCGTGCAATACCATCTTCTAATTGCACGCCATCTCTGAGATTCTGCAAGATATCAGGATATAAACCACCATGTACGCGGACCAAATATTCACGATCCACACTTGCACGAGGGTGCATTAAGGCATTAGCCAAGTCGCCATCATTAGTGAATAGCAAAATACCAGTCGTGGTTAAATCGAGCCGACCAACACTAATCCAACTACCACTATCGGGTTCGGGTAAGCTTTCAAAAACCGTCTTACGTCCTTCAGGATCCTTGCGTGAACAGATTTCATCGTGTGGCTTATGGTACAGCAGGACTTGTGTTTCTAGCTTGCTATTGAGCTTGATAACACTACCATCAATCTCAACTTCAGAGAGCTCTTCATCTGTTTGCCCAAGTTCCACCGGCTTGCCTTCTATTTTAACGCGCCCGGCTTTGATCCAGCCCTCAATTTCTCGTCGCGAACCAACCCCCATTCGGGCTAGCACCTTATGTAATCGCTCGGCCATAGTATTTTCTATTTTTTACTGCTGATTAAATTAAGAATTGGATTAACCGATCTTTCGGTTAATCACAGATTTAATGGTGTGTCTCGCCAGGAGGGGGATCCATTGATTCTATTTGTTTTTGCTCAGGAATTTCTTCATTCGCAATCAAGGCGAGCTCAGGCGCTATATCATCAATGTCTTTAATTTCAGCTAGATCAGGTAATTCATTCAATGATGATAGATTGAAGTAATCTAGCAGCTTACGTGTAGTGCCATACATAGCAGGACGGCCTGGAACTTCCTTGTGCCCAATGATCTTAACCCACTCGCGTTCTAGTAAGACCTTAAAGATACTGCTACTTACTGCAACACCACGCACATCTTCAATTTCAGCACGTGTTATTGGCTGCTTATAGACAACTAATGCCAACGTTTCCATGAAAGCACGCGAATAGCGTGGTGCCCGTTCTGGACGCAATTTATCAACCCAAGGCTGCATTTCTTCTCGTGTTTGATAGCGAAAACCACTAGCGACCTTTTTAAGTTCATAGCCTCGCCCCTGACAATCTTCTTGCAACGATTGCACGATCACTTTGATCTCATCACGGGTTACTTCATCTGTATCGTCCGCAAACAGTTTTAATAACTGATCAACATTCAAGGTCTGCGAAGCAGACATCAGTGTTGCTTCAATAATCTTCTTACGTTGTTCATTGTCCATGCTCAGCTCCTTCATCTGACTGACGAATTGCAGGTTTCACGTAGATAGGTGCATAAATATCAGATTGTACAATCTCAATGACCTGATTCTTAAGTAATTCGAGGATTGCAATAAAACTAACAATGACGCCGGCTCGTCCTTCTTCGACTGAAAACAAACTAACGAACTCAACAAACTCATCTACTGATAAGCGGCTCAACACTTCAGTCATACGCTCACGGATAGATAAGGTTTCACGTTTAACTGAATGTGCAATCTGCATATCTGCACGGCGCAAAACTTCCTGTAGCGCAAAGGCTAAATCCTTAACATCAACTACTGGTAACTTCTCTTCACTGACAATCTCCACCTGATGGATATTAATCTCTTCAAAGTCTCGCTCTGAACGAGGCAAGCTATCAACATCTTCAGCTGCTTTTTTATAGCGCTCATATTCTTGCAAACGTCGAATCAGTTGTGCTCGTGGATCTTCTTCATCAGTATCTTCTACTGGCCGTGGCAGCAACATACGTGATTTAATTTCAGCCAACATAGATGCCATAACCAAGTACTCAGCAGCTAATTCCAAGCGCATGTCTTCCATCAAACTAATGTAGTCCATGTACTGCTGAGTGATTTTTAGTACAGGCAGAGTCAGGATATCTAAATTCTGTCGCTTAATAAGATAAAGCAATAAATCTAACGGTCCTTCAAAGGCATCAAGAAAGACCTCTAATGCATCAGGTGGAATATAGAGATCCTGCGGGGGCACACTAACGCGTTCACCATGCACAATTGCAAATGGCATTTCATCTTGTGTGGCTTGAGTCTCCTCAGCCCCTGGATTGACTACATCTTCTGTCATAGTTACCGGTAAACTAGGCCCATTGCCTTGCGAACATCTTCCATCGTATCACGAGCGATATCACGCGCTTGCTCGCAACCATCATGAATAATACTTTGCACCGTCTTCATATCACGCTCGTATTCACGAGCACGCTCTTGAATCGGTTGTAGTTCTTTTTGTACTGCCTCAATCACTGGCTGCTTACATTCAACACAACCTATGCCTGCACTAACACAACCTGCTTGCACCCAGTCTTTTACATCACTAGGAGAATAGATTTCATGTAACTGCCAGACTGGACATTTTTCTGGCGTACCTGGATCAGTTCGCCGAACACGCGCCGGATCTGTTGGCATCGTTCTAAGCTTCTTTTCAACGTCTTTAGGGTCATCGCGCAACGCAATCGTGTTGCCATACGACTTAGACATTTTCTGTCCATCCAGACCAGGCATTTTTGATGCTTTTGTTAATAAGGCTTTAGGTTCTGGCAAGATAATCTTGCCACCACCTTCAAGATAACCATATAACCGCTCACGATCACCGATCGAAATATTTTGCTGCGAATCCAACAAGGCTTGCGCCACACTGAGTGATTCTTCATCACCTTGCTCAAGGTATTCCTTACGCAGTTTTTTATACATCTTCGCGCTTTTCTTACCCATCAAGGAAATCGCATTTTCTGCTTTTTCTTCAAAGCCTGATTCTTTACCGTAGAGGTGATTGAAGCGTCTAGCCACCTCACGCGTCAACTCGACATGTGCTACCTGATCTTCACCTACAGGAACATTGGCTGCGCGATAAACCAGAATATCAGCCGCCTGCAATAAGGGATAACCTAAGAATCCATAGGTTGCGAGATCCCTTTCCTTTAGTTTTTCTTGCTGATCTTTGTAGCTTGGAACACGCTCCAACCAACCCAGTGGTGTACTCATGGAGAGCAGAAGATGTAGTTCAGCATGCTCAGGTACCCGTGACTGAATAAACAAAGTAGCAGTACCAGGACTAACCCCAGCCGCTAGCCAATCAATCACCATATCAGTGACATGCGGCGCAATTCCCTCACTACGATCATATTCAGTCGTCAATGCATGCCAATCAGCAACAAAGAAATAACACTCGTGCGTGTGTTGCAGGTCGATCCAGTTTTTTAAGACGCCATGGTAATGGCCGAGGTGTAATTTCCCAGTAGGTCGCATACCTGATAGCACGCGCTGGTTTTGATCTGATGTACTTGCCACGTTAGTAGAGAGCTTATCCTGTTGGTTTTATGATTACGGTATTGCAAAAATTCAATCTAGATCATACCACTGACACTAGCAAACTGGCATGCTTACTTAGCCTATCCGCAATATGGTCTTAATCGCTTTTTCATCACCATATGGCACGAAATTTCACTGTGGAAAAGACTTTTTACCCTTGCGTAAGATCTGAAACCCTTCATCGGCCAAATCAACCATGGTAGTAGCCTCAGTGCCGCAATAACCACCATCGATAATCAAGTCAACCAAATGTCCTAAACGCTCGCCTATTTCATCGATATCTGAGAGTGGCATTTCATCATTCGGCAGTAATAACGTGCTGGAGATCAATGGTTGATCCAATTCTTCCAATAGGGCTTGAGCAACTGCATGCTCAGGAATACGCAAGCCTATTGTACGGCGCTTAGGTTGCTGCATACGCTTTGGCACTTCACGTGTTGCCTTTAAGACGAAGGTATAGGGACCTGGAGTATGGCTCTTGAGCAGACGAAAACTGGCGTTATCAACGACCGAGTACTGTCCTAGCTCAGATAGATCACGACAAACCAAGGTGAAGTTATGCTTATCATCCACTTGCCGTATCTGCCGAATGCGTTCCACAGCCTTTACGTTGCCAAGGCTACAACCTAGTGCATAGCAGGAATCAGTCGGATAGACGACCAAACCACCAGACGTAATAATATTCACTGCTTTAGTTATCAACCGTGGTTGCGGATTGTCGGGGTGGATCTGCAAGAATTCGCTCATTACACTAGTTTACGCACTTATCTCAGAGAAAACAGGGCGCTCTGCTAGAGCTTATGCGACGGCTGTTGTAAGCTAAAAGATCGCCACACTGATTAATTACAAAGTGTCTTTCCAGGCCCATCTATCAAGGTTTCAGGATGAAATTTTTAGTTGAATTCTTTCCTGTAGTGCTGTTTTTTATAGCCTACTTTTTCTACCAACATATTCCAGCCATGTGGATCGAGTTGATCAGTGCCGCTGGCTTGCCAAGCTTTAATCCTGCAGAACCATCTGATGCCATTTATTTTGCTACATTCATCGCCATTATTGCCTCTGGCCTAGTTGCAGCATTACACCTAGTTCAGCAGCGTGAGTTGAGTAAAGGAAAAACAATCACCTTCATCATGTTTCTAATTTTTGGTGGTGCAACTCTATTTTTTCGTGACCCCACTTTTATTAAATGGAAACCAACCATTATTAATTTGGTCTTTGCAGCAGTCTTTACTGCCAGCTTTTTTATTGGCAAAAAAACCATTATTGAACGTATGATGGGCGCCTCAGTAGAAGCACCTAGGCATATTTGGAATAGGTTAAATCTAGCTTGGATTATATTTTTTATTAGCCTTGCTGCACTCAACTTATATGTGGCTAGTGCATACAGCGAATCAGCATGGGTCAACTTTAAAACCTTTGGCGTACTCGGCCTCACATTAGGCTTCTTGATTTTACAGATGGTCTTAATTAGCCGATTCGTTGTTATCAAATCAGGAGATTAAAATGTTTTATGCAATCATCAGTGAAGATGTAGAAAATAGCTTAGACCAACGCATGGCAGCACGCCCACGTCATGTCGACCGCCTGCTTGCCTTGAAAGATAGCGGTAAGTTATTAATCGCTGGCCCACACCCAGCCATTGACAGTGAAGACGCTGGTAATGCCGGCTTTACAGGTAGTTTGGTAGTGGCAGAATTTGCATCACTTGAAGAGGCGCAAGCTTGGGCGGATGATGACCCTTATATTGAAGCTGGCGTCTACGCAAAAGTTATTGTTAAACCGTTCAAAAAAGTCCTGCCGTAAGGCCACAATCCACATTGGAATCAACACCATGATGAAATATGCCCTCACACTCTTTTTAGCTATCAGCCTTAGTGCATGTAACCCCAAAGAAGCGGATACCAGCGTCGCCGACGATCAGATAGCAGCCAGCGTTAATACCGCTATCATTAGTCATGACGATGTTAAAAACTATAAAGCCGCTAAAAACATGCCACAAGCTACTGATGCGCAGGTCCTTGAGGAGCTTATTGCGACCGAGTTATTACGTCAGGCTGCAAATGATTCTAAATTATTAGAACGTGACGATATTCGCTATCAACTACGCCTTCAAGAATCTGAGTTTATGGCTAGGGCCTTTATGCGAAATAAATTCAGTCAAATGACTTTCACTGAAGAACAACTGCGTGAAGAATATGAGCTCGGTGGCCAAGACAAGAGCAAAATTGAATACAAAGCACGCCATATCCTAGTCAAAACCCCAGACGAAGCACGCGCTATTATTGATGCCTTACGAGCAGGCGGTGATTTTGTAAGCCTAGCAAAAGAGCGTTCAACTGGGCCTTCTTCTGTTAATGGTGGTGACTTAGGTTGGTTCCAGGCAGCCAATATGGTGCCGGAATTCTCCAGCGCACTGCAAACCATGTCTGCGGGCGATATCTCGGTAAACCCAGTACAGACCCAATTCGGCTGGCATATCATCAAATTAGAAGACATCCGTGAACCAGCAAAACCTGAGTTTGAAAATGTCCGCAGTCAAATCCAACAGTCCCTTTTAAGCAAGGCAATCAATGACTATATGGAAGGCTTACGTCAAAATGCGGATATAGAAATCCGCAATTAGTTGCATAGATAGGATAATTGCACAAGAATGAGCATATCGCTCTGCTGGTAGTACAGACAGCTGCAGCACCTAAACAACAACTATAATTATAAAATCGGAGAGTAGTTACATGAGTGGATCAAATGGAACAATGCCTGAATGCTCGGTTTTACGCCGACATTGGCAATCAACACAAGACATGAAGAACGCTACACCTTCTTCTGCCAGCTCAGCTAGCAACACATCTAGCGGCGGAATTTTTGGCTGGTTAAAATCACTATTTAGTTAAACATTAACTAAATAGTAAACCCGCGCTGGATATCTGATTCAACGCGGGTCTTTATTACAGCTCATCACATTAGTGATCGACATCTATCCCGCTTAATCTCTAACCCTGTACGACCTGCTTTAGAAAACCATAGAGTAATCGGCCGTTCACATCCTGTAATATCACCGGCTTAGCATCTGCTAACCGAGACTGAATCATCACACCATTCGATTGTGGCGTAAGTGAAAAGATATGCTCAAATTTAATATCTATGCTGTGCTGCTTCTCACCTCGTAGGTAGAGGCATTGATTGCTCACCCACAGTTCTATTGTTGCCTGCTGTTTTGCCTGCACCGCAGAATGCGTCCTATTTCCTAGCAAACCACGAAACAACTGTCGCGCGAGCGACCATTGTGCACTTTGCTCCTGTGTATGTAGCAACGAAGTCTGTGGGAAGTAATATAAGAGCTCTTCACCTTCAGCCAACTCTTCAGTAAACCGATCAGCGGGGATATTTAGTGCAGGTATCTGGTCTTGACTGAGGCTCTTCAAGCCTAGCAAAGCAGTCTGCTGAGAGACAAAATTGGGTGTCAGAAATAATTTATCTGGCAAGGCCAATACCAGTAGCAAATCAGACCAAGCCTGCAAAAGAGAGCTTGGGCTATCACTACTGAGCTGTTGCTCAGCATATTTTTCCAATGCTCGCACCAAGGCTCTTTTTGCAGGCTCAACAAGGAAGTTATGTCGCAGCAAGGACTGCTGTAAGACAGAGGCTAAATCATCTGATGACTGGCGCTCAATCTGATCACTAAGGGTTTTATAGAGTTGCTCGCTCAGCGCCTGATGTTCAGCATAACAAGCTTTATGTAACCTATAAAAAAGGCCGGCGGAACGACCACAAAGGACACAACGTGCCACTCTAGATCACCCCTTCCGGCCTCGTTGTATCCTTTATAGGATCAATCCAGCTGCTGGTATAAATCGTCATCAACCGGTGGTGTTCCATCATGTATCAAAAAATTACGGCGATCGAGATAAGCCTCACGAATGAATGCATACTTGTCAGTAGAGATCTCTTCTACAGTTTCTTCTATCGCCAATAGCTCAGCACGCAAACTAACCTTGTCGACTGCAATCACAGCTAGACGCTGATTAGTTGAAAGCTCAATATGAGTCATAGGATCTAATAGCCACTGATCGACCGGAATAGATGGCGTATCACGCATAGTAGATGGACCAAAGAATGGTAGTACAACATACGGCCCTTCATTTACACCCCAAACTGCCAGGGTTTGACCAAAGTCTTCGTTATGCTTACGCATACCCCATGAGCTAGCCACATCAAAGAAACCAAGAATACCAGCCGTACTATTCACAAGAACGCGACCAAAATCAGAGAATGCATCAGCAATCTTACCTTGCAATAGATTGTTCACACCGATGCTGACATCGTCTAAGTTAGCAAAGAAATTACTAATTCCACTCTGCATCGGGCTCGGTGTAATCGCCTGATAACCCTTAGCCACTGGCTTTAAAATAGCCTGGTCTAGGGTGTCGTTAAAGCTATACATAGACCGATTAAAACCCTGCCATGGATCTCGCTCATTTTCGGCATACTGAGTACTCGCACAGCCGCCTAACACTAGCAATACGCCAGTCAGCGATACGATTTTCATTTTTTGTTGCAGCCAAATCAGCATTTTATTCTCCATTTCAACTCAGTTGATAACATCCCTTTCAATAAATTAGGGTATCTATCGCTGTTTACTTTTTAGTTCCAGCCTGAGCGCCAATTCTTAATCGTAGGGCATTTAACTTAATAAAGCCTTCGGCATCCTTTTGGTCATAAGCGCCACCATCATCCTCAAAAGTAGCAATCGCTTCATTGAAGAGGCTATGCTCGGATGAGCGGCGTCCAGCCACGTGTATATTACCCTTGAATAGGCACAAGCGCACCTCTCCAGTGACATTTTTCTGCGTCTCATCGATCAATTTTTGGAGCGCCAAACGCTCTGGACTCCACCAATAGCCGTTATAGATCAGACTGGCATATTTTGGCATTAGCTCGTCTTTTAGATGGGCTAATTCACGGTCCAAGGTCAATGATTCCACCGCGCGATGGGCCTTCAATAAGATACTGCCACCCGGTGTCTCGTAACAGCCACGAGATTTCATACCGACATAACGGTTTTCAACGATATCTAATCGGCCAATACCATGGCGAGAACCGCGTTTGTTCAGCTCGGCAAGCATTTCCGCAGGCGATAGAGGTTCTCCATCAAGCGTTGCCGCATCACCCTGCTCAAAGCCAAGTACGATATATTCCGGCTCATCCGGGCCATCTGCTGGCGCTACGGTCCAACGCCACATATCCGTCTCTGCTTCTGTCCACGGATCTTCTAATGGACCGCCTTCATAAGAGATATGTAATAGATTCGCATCCATAGAATAAGGTGATCCACCCTTACGCTTTTGTTCTACTGGAACGCCCTGCTCAGCGGCATAGGCGAGCAAGGTTTCGCGCGAGTTAAGATCCCATTCACGCCATGGCGCAATAATTTTAATGTCCGGATTAAGGGCATAAGCCCCCAGTTCGAAACGCACCTGATCGTTACCTTTACCCGTTGCACCATGCGATACCGCATCTGCACCAGTCTCAGCTGCAATCTCGATGAGACGCTTGGCAATCAATGGCCTAGCGATCGACGTACCGAGTAAGTACTCACCTTCATAGATGGTGTTTGCGCGAAACATTGGGTAAACATAGTCGCGTACAAATTCTTCGCGTAGGTCTTCAATGTAAATTTCTTTTACGCCTAAGGTCTGAGCTTTTGCTCTTGCCGGCTCAACTTCTTCACCCTGTCCAATGTCGGCGGTAAACGTGACCACCTCACATTGATATTGATCTTCTAACCAGCGCAAGATCACGGAGGTATCTAAGCCTCCAGAATAGGCTAAGACTACTTTTCGAATGTCTGTCATAATAGTTACTACGGTTGTGTCTGCGGAAGGTGGTTGATTATATCCAACCCGCCAACGATTAGCCTAATTCTATTCACGTTAGCTCGGAAAAAAACATGTCGACAGTACGCACCAGACTCAACGATGAAGTTGATTTTGTCCCAATGGGCGCCCGCTTTCGCGGCTTTTGCCCGATCGTTGTCGACGTTGAGACGGGAGGGTTTAATGTAGAAACCGACGCATTACTCGAGGTGGCAGCGATCATCTTAGGCTATGACGAACGCGGTGAACTCTACTGTAAAGACTCATACACCGTCCATATCGAGCCATTTGAAGGTTCAAACTTGGAACCAGCCTCATTAGAGGTAAATGGTATCGACCCCTTCCACCCTCTACGTATTGCGTCACCTGAAAAAGAAGCCTTAGCAACTATTTTCAAGGCTTCAAATGCAGCGGTCAAAGAGAACCAATGCAAGCGAGCAATCTTAGTCGGCCATAACGCCCCGTTCGACTTAAACTTTATTAACGCCGCTGCTAGCCGTGCCAAAGTGAAAAACAATCCGTTTCACCCATTCAGCACATTCGACACCGTAACCCTAGGTGCGATGGCTTATAGCCAAACCGTATTGTCTAAAATTGCAAAAGCAGCCAGCCTAAACTGGGATAACGAAAAAGCCCATACTGCGTTATATGATGCGCACATGACGGCTGAAATATTCTGCAAAATCATGAATATGTGGAACCGCCGTGCTGATCTGATCATGCCATTTAATGACCCATCCGAGGTCACGACATAAGGCAGTTCAATCAGCCCATCCGTGAATATCAATCCACTTGGATGGGTCTACAAAACCAGTTATTTAAGCACTAGCCTCGTCGATCATCTTCTGCAATTCACCACGCTCAGCCATCTCAAGCGTAATGTCACAACCACCGACTAACTCGCCCTTAATGTATACCTGAGGGAATGTTGGCCAATCAGCATAACGTGGCAGATTCTGGAAGATCTCTGGATCAAGCAGGACATTAACGTAAGCAAACTCTTTACCACAGGCTTTCAAGGCCTCGGCAGTACGCATAGAAAAGCCACACTGTGGCATCTGCGGGGTACCCTTCATATAAACAACAACGGCATTTGACTCAACTTGCTCCCGAATACGGTCTAATACATCCATTTCTAAATCTCCTGAGAATAACGCACTTTTAATTAATTTCTGCAGTGTAGCCAGCACAGACCCAGTGAGAAACTAGCCAGCTTAGGTAGCCAGCCGCCTATTTCACTTAAATCTTGATGGCGCACATCATACCTAGTGCATCAAATGCAATCTACGTGCTCTTGCAACCAAAGTTCCAATAGCGCCATGTGCCATAACTTACTGCCTTGTAATCGCGTGTGATACTGATCAGGCGCAGCCAGTAAACGATCAATATAGTCTCTATTAAAGAGCCCGCGCTGACGACAAGCTGTTGAATTAAGCGCATCATTAACCATCGCTAAAAACTCACCACGTACATATTTCAATGCTGGCATAGGGAAATAACCCTTGGGTCGGTCAATCACACTATCAGGGATCAAACCACGCGCGATCGCTTTTAATGGATATTTACCTCCTTCACGCAACTTAAGCTCTGCTGGCATCTGCATCGCAAGCTCTACTAACTGATGATCTAAAAAAGGCACACGTGCCTCTAAGCCCCACGCCATAGTCATACTGTCGACACGTTTAACTGGGTCATCAACAATTAGCGTGCCTACATCAAAGCGTAATACCGCATCCATAAATGTATCGGCATGTTTTGTCTCCAACGCCTTTCTGACTAAAGCACTGGTGTAATCTTGATCGACATAATTAGCGTGCACCGTTTCACTATATTCAGTGAAGTCACGATCAAAATAATGATCTGCAAATCGACGCAAGGGATTCCCTTTTGCAGCATTCATCTGCGGATACCAGAAATAACCAGCAAATAGTTCATCTGCTCCTTGGCCTGACTGTACGACTTTAATATCCTGTGAGACCTGTTCAGCCAACAAATAAAAAGCAACTGCGTCTTGTGCCACCATAGGCTCTGGCATATGTGCAATCGCTTCCGGTAATCGCTGTAAAACCTGACCATTGGGTATGTAGTGACGCTGATGATCGGTAGCAAAAGCCTCGACTACAGCATCGGAATACTCAAATTCATTACCACGCTCTTCCGGCTGATCCTCAAAACCAACTGAATAGGTCTTTACCGCAGCATGGCTCTGCGCTAACAAACCCACTAGCAGGCTTGAATCCAGCCCACCTGAGAGCAACACACCAACCGGTACATCGGCAACCTCATTACGTCGATCAACCGCTAGCTGCAAAGCTGCTCGGGTCTGCTCAATCCAGTCCTGCTCACTTCTTTCTTCACCTCGGGTTGCAGATAGTTCCCAGTAGGATTGCACTGCACTAACGCCATCCTGGTCAACCCAAATAAAACTGCCCGGCTCTAATTTACGCAGCCCTTTTAGCATGGTGCGTGGCGCTGGCACCACCGCATGTAAAGTGAATTGATGCTGTAAAGCTTCGGCATCAATACTGGTATCAATATCACCTGTTGCAAGCAAGGCCTGTGTATTAGAGGCAAAATTAAAGCGCTTCTGATCAACACTGTAATACAGTGGTTTAATGCCTAAACGATCCCTGGCAAGAAACAGCCGTTTTTTTCTTAAATCATAAATTGCAAAGGCAAACATACCAATCAAGCGACTAAGGCAGGCCTCACCCCAAAGCTCAAATGCCTTAAGAATTACCTCAGTATCCCCTTGGCTTTGAAAATGCACACCCATCGTCTGCATTTCACGACGCAACTCAGGATAGTTATAGATCGTGCCATTGAAGACAATCGCCAATGTTGAATCAGCATTAAATAATGGCTGCGCACTACTACTTGATAGATCGATTACGGCCAAGCGTCGATGTATTAACCCAACATTCTCCTTTACATAGGTACCGGCCGAATCTGGACCACGCCGCTCTAGACGTGACAACATCTTATTCATTTTATCTTTATCGACTGCCTTTGAATCAAACCGCAGCTCGCCACCAATTCCACACATAGGCTCTGAATATTATCCTTACTTTAAAGAACTAAACTGAAATCAGCATATACGCTGAAATAGACTTGATATCGATTCTATCGACTCGGGTCTGTTGTTGTTTTTCGAACCAAAACCTTCTATGGTCTTGAGCTAGTCGGATGTGCTTTAAGCATGCCCGAAACAACAACAAAATAAACTGTACTACTCGAGGTAAAACATGAACCCATTGAACTCCGTATTAGGAACAATCATTACCGGCATCGTCCTATCCATCATTATTATGATTCTGGTCTAGGCACCTCGCTAGCGTATATCGCATAACATTAATAATCAAAATTACAGGAGTTAGATTTAATGAATACTTTTGCACTAGCCGTATGGCTACATGTCTTTGTGGGCATCATCTGGATTGGACTGCTTTACTACTTTAACTTTGTGCAAGTGAGTGCAGTTGCCGCTGCGACTGCAGATACCGACGGCCCTGGCCCAGCTGCCATCGGCAAATATATAGCGCCACGTGCACTTGCTTGGTTCCGTTGGAGTGCACTAGCTACTTGGATCTCTGGCGCAGCCGCTTTGGAATATGTTGGTGGCTTAGGCACTAATATGCTCTTTACCGATGGTGTTACTGTTATCGGTATCGGCGCATGGCTTGGCACTATCATGTTACTTAACGTTTGGGGCCCAATCTGGCAAAACCAGAAGAAAATACTCGGCATTAAGCCAGCTTCTGACGCTGAGAAAGCAACTGCTAAAAAAGTGGCCTTCCTTGCATCTCGCACCAACACGGTACTATCCATCCCTATGCTAATGTGCATGGTCGGTCATGGTCATGGCTTAGTCTTCTAAGAATAGGCCTTTATCGGGGCGGTTAACGTAACCGCCCCAAATGCTAGAATATTAAGTAATTTAATAGCATAATCATTAAACGGCAGCGGCTCTCCGCTGCCGTTTTTGGTTATAACAAAACAATTATCAGGAAAATACGTGGACGCCTTACTTCCTACCTATGCACGCAAAGCAATTAGTTTCACCCACGGTGAAGGGGCTTGGCTATGGGATGAACAGGGTGAGCGTTATCTAGACGCACTCTCTGGCATTGCTGTCTGTGGCTTGGGCCATGCCCACCCTGCGGTGGCCACAGCACTTAGCGAGCAAGCGCAAAAACTGGTGCACACATCAAATATTTACCATATTCAAAAGCAAGAACAGCTTGGCGCACGCCTCTGTGAAATCAGTGGCATGGAGAAAGTTTTTTTCTGTAATTCTGGCGCCGAGGCAAATGAAGCTGCTATTAAGCTTGCACGCATGTATGGCCATAAAAAAGGCATCCAGCAACCACATACCCTGGTATTCGAAAACAGTTTTCACGGCCGTACCATGGCCACCCTAACAGCTACTGGCAACCGAGCAGCACATGCTGGCTTTGAACCCTTAGTACCAGGCTTCATACGAGCACACTACGATAATATTGGTGCAATACGTCAACTCTGCGCACAACATAAACAACTGAGTGCCATTTTGGTCGAGCCGATTCAAGGTGAAGGTGGCATACACATCCCATCACCGGACTTCCTGCCACAGCTACGCGCCATCTGTGATGACCATGATTTGTTACTAATGATTGATGAAGTGCAAGCCGGTAATGGCCGTACAGGCACTTGGTATGGCTATCAACAAACTGACATCCTGCCAGACGTTATGACCACAGCCAAAGGTTTAGGCAATGGCGTGCCTATTGGTGCCTGCCTCACTAGGACTAAGGCTAATGACTTATTTAAACCCGGCAATCATGGCAGCACCTTTGGTGGTAACCCTTTAGCCTGTGCTGCTGGTTTAGCCGTGCTCGACACGATCGAACAGCAACAGCTTCTAGGCCATGTTACAAAAACCTCTGAGCTGTTACTAAATACCTTGAAACAGCGTTTAAGCCAGCATCCACTGTGTCATGATATTCGAGGACAAGGCATGATGCTTGGCATAGAGTTAACTCAGCCCTGCGCTGAAATTGTAGATATTGCTTTAGAACAAAAACTCCTACTCAACGTTACGGCAGGCAAAGTAATTCGTCTACTACCACCGTTGATTATCAATAACGAACAAGTGGAACTGATTGCCGAAGGTGTGGCTCGCTGTGTCGAGATCTTTGCCGAACGCCAATCTAATTAACTATGGCTAGACATTTTCTTACCCTACTCGATTTAAGCCCAACTGAATTACAGGCTGTGATTGAACGCGCCTGTGAACTCAAAGCACTACAGTTAAAGGATGAGCTCTATGCCCCTTTTACAAATAAAACGTTGGCCATGTTATTTGATAAATCATCCACTCGCACTCGGGTTTCTTTTGAGACTGGTATGGCGCAGTTTGGTGGCCATGCCTTATTCCTTTCATCCAAAGATACCCAGTTGGGGCGCGGTGAACCAGTAGAAGATACAGCTCGTGTTCTCTCGCGCATGGTCGATATCGTTATGATTCGTACCTTTGAGCACGCCACGGTAGAGCGCTATGCAGCAAACTCAGATATCCCAGTAATCAATGGTTTAACCGACCTCTATCACCCCTGCCAGTTATTAGCAGATATGCAGACCTGGTATCAGTATCGCGGCTCTATTGCCGGCGCCACTGTCACGTGGATAGGTGATGGTAATAATATGTGCCATTCTTATATCAATGCCGCCAAACAGCTCGGTTTTAAGCTTAATATCGGCTGTCCAGAAGGCTATTCGCCAGACAGTGCCATAGTCGCCTCAGCTGGTACACAGGTCGAGATCTTCCACAATGCAGAAGACGCTGCGCGTAATGCAGACCTTATCGTTACCGACGTATGGGCGAGCATGGGGCAGGAAGAAGAACAAAAATTACGTGAAAAAGCCTTCAGTAAGTTCCAAGTCAATAGCCGCCTAATGCAGCAAGCAAATAGTGATGCTTTGTTTATGCATTGCCTGCCGGCGCATCGCGATGAAGAAGTTAGCACTGAGGTATTGGAAGGTCCTCAAAGTGTCGTTTGGGATGAAGCTGGTAATCGCTTACATGCCCAAAAAGCCTTAATTGAGTTTCTCTTATTGGCGCAATAAACAGCCATAGTGACGCCTATCACAACAGCCTAGGTGCCGGTTGGGGTTGGCTAATGTTCTTATTTGCCTTGTTTGGCACGATTACAGCTTTTGGTATTGGCAACATGGTGCAGTCCAATTCTTATGTCTAAGATTATTGAGAAAAAAGATATCACGCTTGCGGTAGCGCAAGCCTTAGCAGAAGACATGGGCAGTGGTGATATCACGGCTGCCCTTTGTTCAAACAAGCCAACTCAAGCCAAGATCATTAGCCGTGAAACAGCCATACTTTGTGGTCAAGCTTGGTTTATTGAAAGCTTCCAGCAATTAGATAGCAGCATTATCATCGACTGGCAGCATCAGGATGGTGACCTACTGACTGCCAATGATGTTGTCTGCCACTTACACGGCCCGGCACGTGCCTTACTTAGCGCAGAACGTACCGCCCTGAATTTCCTACAGACACTATCGGCTACAGCGACAGTCACACATGAATTTCTACAACAGATCGCTGCAAATAGTCGCACTAAACTCTTAGACACACGCAAAACTATCCCAGGATTACGTCAGGCACAAAAATATGCCGTACGCTGTGGTGGTGGTATGAATCACCGCATTGGCCTATTTGACGCCTATCTGATCAAAGAGAATCATATCGCAGCCTGTGGCTCGATTATCCAGGCAGTATCTCAAGCACGCACTTTACACAGTGATCGCAGTATTGAAGTAGAAGTCGAGAATATTGATGAGTTACGTCAAGCAATCAGCGCGGGAGCCGATCGCGCCCTACTGGATAACTTTAGCTATGAACAGGTCGAACAGGCAGTCGTTCTGGCTAATGGTGAAATTGAATTAGAGGTTTCAGGCAATATCGAAGGTGATCAAATTGCTCGCCTATCTGCGTTACAGGTTGACTATATTTCGTCTGGCGCACTGACCAAACATATTCGCGCCATCGATTACTCGATGCGCTTTCAAAAGTAGTAAACCTATACTCGCTCTAACGTTTAGGTTTGCGTCTCTCGCTTGACCTGTTGCCAACGTTGCTCTAGCTCGTCAACCGACAGTGCAGACACCTGCAGTCCTTCCGCCTTAATCTGCTGCTCCATACAGCGAAAGCGAGTTTCAAATTTTTGATTCGCTTGTTGTAGAGCATTACCGCTATCTAATTTCAAATGTCGTGAAAGGTTGACCACACTAAAAAGCACATCGCCTAGCTCATCTTCAACTGCCGCTTCTGAGACGACACCAGGTGTCTGTTCAAGCTGTGACATGGCCTCTTCAATCTCAGCCAACTCCTCATGTACTTTTAGTAATACAGCTTTGGCATCTGCCCAATCAAAGTTAACCTTTGACGCCTTTTTCTGCAGCTTATATGCAACCACCCAGGGTCCTTGTCCAACACTAACACCCGCTAGAGCAGACTCATCTAACTCACTATTAGATGCATCACTTTGTAGCTTACGCTCTGCTAGTTTCATCTGCTCCCAGTCAGGCTTACCAGTGGCCAACTCTGACTCCAAACCAAATACATGTGGATGCCGTCGCTGCATCTTGTGACTGATCGCTGCAACTACATCCTCAAAACAGAATGCCTTAATCTCTTCAGCCATTTGCGCGTGATAGACCACTTGCAGTAAAAGATCACCAAGTTCATCGCACAGCCCAGGCATATCATCACGCAAGATCGCATCTACTACTTCATGTGCCTCTTCTACCGTATAAGGTGCAATCGTCTTAAAACTTTGCTGCTGATCCCATGGACAGCCGCTTTCAGGATCACGCAGACGACGCATAATCGTTAACAACTCTTGCATCTTCTCAGTCATATTATTGTTATCCACTGTCGCCACCTTATTTAGCTGGGCCATGACAATGGCTCAATAACCCCATCATACAATATTGATCAAATAATGATGGTTATTCACTACGGCTTGTCCGCCAGCAGAATGAAACAAACAAGGCTATACTTAATGGACTCTTAAATGATCGACATAGCCACCCTTAGCCGCAATTAGAAAATGCCAAAAGACGAAATTTACCGACACCCTGTAGAAACTATCGAAGACTTTTGCTTCGATCAAACTGTCAGTGCTGCCTTCGATGACATGGTCGAACGTTCGGTACCTGGCTATCGCACCTTGATCGCTAATATCGGTCCTATTGCGGCCCACTTCCTAACAGCAGGTGGTCGAGCTTATGACTTAGGCTGTTCTCATGGGGCAGCTTCCCTTGCTATCTTTCAGGCATTAAAAGAGAACAAAAGAAAAATCATTGCAGTAGATAGTGCCACAGCCATGATTGACGCCTGTCGTAGCCGTATTGCTGCCGCCGGGGCTGAGCAATGGATAGAGACTGAAACAGCCAAACTACAAGATGTCCCGATCGAAGATGCCGCAGTAATCGTCTTAAACCTCACCTTGCAGTTCATCCCAATTGCAGAACGAGATGACATTATCAAACAGCTTTACCAAGGTCTAAATATGGGTGGCGCCTGTATCCTGACAGAAAAAATTGAATTGGCAGCACCCGCTGATGATCAATTATTCCGTGAGCTACATGAGAACTTTAAACGTGCAAACTTATACAGCGACCTTGAGATTAGTCAAAAACGTAAGGCCTTAGAAAATGTCTTATTACGTGAATCTTTAGCCATGCATGAACAGCGTCTACATCAGGCCGGTTTCCGTCAGGTGCAAGTTTGGTTTCAATGCTTAAGCTTTGTTTCAATACTGGCGATCAAATGAAGTTAGAGCATTACAGTGACTTACTCCATGCCGATCTAACTACAGCAGAATGGCAAAGGGAATTAACAGAACAGCTAGAGACCATCTTCGCTCATCCCTCTCATGGCCATTTCGATAAGTGGCTAGCGGCTGTTGATAGCCTACCTAAAGCTATCAGTACAAACTTTGACTTTACTAAAGGCGTTGCCCAAGTCGGCCACCCAGATGATTTAGACTCAGAGCATCTAACTGACACCATTAATGCTTTAAAGACCTTATCACCATGGCGTAAAGGCCCATTCAATTATTGTGGTATTGCTATCGATAGTGAATGGCAATGCCAACAAAAATGGGGGCGTTTTGAAAAACATCTGGGCAAGATGCATGGCAAACGTGTCCTAGATGTTGGCTGTGGCAATGGATACTACATGTTACGCATGCTGGGTGCTGGTGCCGAACAGGTTATTGGTGTGGACCCTGGCTTACTTTTTTTAGCCCAATTTCAAGCCATCATTCAGACACTTAAATGTAGGCCCAATGCTCACCTCTTACCTCTGCCTTTTGAACAGCTACCAGCTGGCTTGGACAACTTTGATCATGTGCTTTCTTTTGGTGTGCTCTATCACCGACGTCAACCAGAAGAACATCTAAGCCAACTGCATGATCGTCTGCAAGCTGGCGGTACACTCTATTTAGAGACGTTAATATTAGAAACTGAAGAGCATTGTGAGCTCGTACCAGAAGATCGCTATGCCGGCATGCGCAATGTATGGAGTATTGCTAGCCCTAGTTTTATCAAACATCAGCTCCAGAGTGTTGGCTTTGAAGATGTAGAATGCTTAGACCAAACCACAACCAACTTAAATGAACAGCGTGCTAGTGCATGGATGACAAATTATTCATTAGAGAATTTTCTAAACCCTACCGATCACAGTAAAACCATCGAAGGCCACCCCGCACCTGTCCGTGGATTATTTCGCGCTATCAAACCAAATTAAAAGTTTAATCGCACAATCCAAACACTTATAACACCGCACCATCCTGATGCATATTGTTCATCAGAGGTGCCAATCACGCTACCAGATGGCATACTTGCACTGATCCAGCACAATTCTTGGAGATAATAACAATGAAGCTAGTTACCGCAATTATAAAACCATTCAAGTTAGATGAAGTCCGCGAAGCATTAACAGAGCAAGGGGTTCACGGCTTAACCATCACTGAAGTAAAAGGATTTGGCCGACAAAAAGGCCATACCGAACTCTATCGTGGTGCAGAATATATAGTCGATTTTCTACCAAAGATTAAGATCGAAATCGCTGTCAATGATGAAGATTTAGAAACAGTCGTATCGACTATTGCTCGTGTTGCCAACAACGGCAAGATCGGTGATGGCAAAATATTTGTCACCCCAATTGAACAGGTTATCCGCATTCGTACAGGTGAAACCGGCAAGGACGCCCTCTAAAAATTTATAAGGACTATATGTGAAAAAGATTACTGCTTTCTTATCTCTAGCTTTGACCAGCATCATGCTCCCTGGGCTAGCGATGGCTGATGAACTTAATGGCGCTGATACCTCCTGGATACTCACCTCAACCGCCTTAGTCTTATTTATGACTATCCCAGGTTTAGCTCTATTTTATGCTGGCCTAGTACGTAGTAAAAACGTGCTTTCTGTCCTAATGCAGTGTTTTGCTATCACCTGTGTAGCCTCTGTTTTATGGCTCATACTAGGTTATAGCCTGAGCTTTAGCGACGGTGGCAGCATGAATGCCTGGCTCGGTGGCAACGGTAACGCTATGTTAGCCAATGTCACTCGTGACAGCTTATCTGGCAACATACCTGAAACTGTTTTTGTCATGTTTCAGATGACCTTTGCGATCATTACACCAGCACTAATCGTTGGTGCATTTGCTGAACGCATGCGTTTTTCAGCGATGCTTTGGTTCACTATTTTCTGGATGTTCTTAGTCTACTTCCCAGTCTGTCATTGGGTCTGGGGTGGTGGTTGGTTGAGCGATATGGGTGCAATGGATTTCGCTGGTGGCCTAGTCGTACATATCACTGCAGGTGTAGGTGCACTAGTTGCTGCCATCATGGTTGGTAATCGCCATGGTTTCCCAACCACACCTTTACCTCCACATAATCTAACCATGACGGTTACCGGTGCGGGTATGCTCTGGGTCGGTTGGTTTGGCTTCAATGGCGGTAGTGCACTCGCTGCTAATGGTGATGCCGGCATGGCCATTCTAGTGACACACATCAGTGCTGCTCTAGCCTCACTCACTTGGATGTTCTTAGAGTGGATCAAATACGGCAAACCTAGCGTACTAGGTATCGTCACTGGCATGGTCGCAGGATTAGGTAGTATCACGCCTGCTTCAGGTTTTGTTGGCCCTATGGGCGCGATCATTATTGGTATCAGTGCCGGTATTATCTGCTTTAGCGCGACTAACTTTATCAAGCGCACATTGAAGATTGATGATTCCTTAGATGTATTCCCAGTCCACGGGGTCGGCGGCATCATTGGTACTATCCTGACCGGTGTTTTTGTAGCCAGTCAATTTGGAGGAGTCGGTCTAGCCGAGGGAGTCAGTATTTCTGATCAAGTCATGATCCAAATCACTGCAGTAGGTGCAGTCATTGCATGGACCGCTGTTGCCAGTTTCATTTGTCTCAAGGCAGCAGATTTAATTTGTGGTTTACGCATTGATCAAGAGTCTGAAACTAACGGTCTCGATATCAGTGAACATGAGGAGAAGGGCTACAATCTATAGCCTGAGTTACTTCATTCACTAAAAAAGCGACCCCGAGGAAACTCTGGGGCCGCTTTTTTTCCCTTCTTTTGGGCTCTAATCCTATATATGCAGTAGTAGACCCCTTTCCTACTGATATTTTCATCAACTCTGAACAGCTTTAGTGCTATTCACTGCCACACTCACCTATAATGCCTAGGTGAATACCAACATACAGCAATCAACCTTGCCCAAAAAAACCCTCGCGCAAGAGCATAATATCGACGAGCAGAAGATCTGTAAGCATGCAAAGCGTGTCGTCAACACCCTGACCAATAAAGGATACCAAGCCTATCTGGTCGGTGGGTGTGTGCGTGACCTCTTACTCAATATCACACCAAAAGATTTTGATATTGCGACCAATGCAACGCCGGAAGAAGTACGTAGCTTATTTGATCGCAGCCGTATCATTGGTCGACGCTTCCAAATTGTTCATGTTTATTATGGACGTGAGTTTCTTGAGGTCTCAACCTTTCGTGCGCAGGTATCAAATAGTGCGAGCAGCCCAAACACTCAATTCAATAATGGTCAAATCACACGTGATAATACTTTTGGCACTATCGATGAAGATGCTTTAAGGCGTGATTTCTCAATCAATGCACTCTACTACGACTTGGCTGAATCTGCGGTTTTAGATTTCTGCTCAGGTATGGATGCAGTAAAGAATCGTTACTTACGTATGATTGGAGATCCAGTCACACGTTACCGAGAAGACCCCGTACGTATGTTACGTGCCATGCGTTTCCGTGCAAAACTGGGGTTAGAAATTGAAGAGGACACCGCAGCACCTATCGCCGAGTGTACACATCTATTGAATGATATTTCTTCTGCTCGACTATTCGATGAGACCATCAAACTATTTCACAGTGGCCATGCTGTAAATTGTTTTCATGAGTTAAAACACTACGGCTTATTTCAACAACTGTTCCCAATGACAGACAAAGAGTTAGGCCATGACCCACAGTTACAAGATTTCATTGTTGGCGCCTTGAGTAGTACAGATACACGCATCAATATCGGCAAAAGTGTCAACCCGGCTTTCATCTTTGCCGTATTACTTTGGCGTTCATTCCAACACGCTGTGACCAAACGCACTCACAATGGCAAGATTAGTCCAGAAAGTCTCTGGGATGCAGGGCGAAATACAATCTTTCGTCAAGCCAGTCACACGACTATCCCAAAACGATTTGCCATTACTATTTGTGAAATATGGAAATTTCAAAGTCGCTTTGAGCGCATCCGTGGCCGTCAGATCCCTGACTTTATCGCTCACCCTCGCTTTCGTGCCGCTTATGATTTCATGTGCCTACGCTCACTGCTCGGCGAAGTCACTCAAGCTGAGGCTGACTGGTGGACTGATATCCAGAAATGTGACGCTGAGGAAAAGCAATTAATGATTGAGCAGCGCCCAGAACCTAAACGAGAGCCTAAGTCAAAATCTAGAGCATCTAAGAACAATCAAAAAAATATTAAATCTGAGTAGATCGACCCATTAAAATCGATATGAAAAAGAATTACCGAACACTCGCTTACATCGGATTAGGCAGTAATTTACAAGATCCTAGCACTCAGATCGCCATTGCATTGCGTGAGTTAGCCTTGCTCCCTAAAAGTGATTTACAGCAACATTCTGGACTTTATCTGAGTCGGCCAATGGGCCCGCCTGACCAGCCGGTTTACGTCAATGCAGTCGCCAGCATCAAGACACATTTAGAAGCTGAAGAACTACTTAACCATCTGCAGTCAATTGAAAACAAGCACGGTCGTGAACGTTTAGGTGAACATTGGGGCCCACGCACATTAGATTTAGATATCCTCAGCTACGGCAACAAAAAAATTAATAGCCCACGCTTAAACATCCCCCATCCAGGTGTACGTCTGCGTGAATTCGTACTCTACCCATTGCAAGAAATAGATAAAAACCTCATCATCGCTGGTGTAGGTAGAGTCGATCGCCTATCTCAAAAATGCTATGCCAATGGATTGGCGTTACTAGAAGAATAGACGAAAAGAAAAATATTATGGGTTCAACATTACCAGATTTCGTTGTTATAGAAGGACCGATAGGTGTCGGGAAATCAAGTCTGGCCTCCCGTATAGCACTCGACTTTGAAGCAGATTTGGTGCGTGAAGAAATAGAAGAAAACCCATTCCTCGATCACTTCTATCAACGCCCCAGTGAAGCGGCACTATCAGCACAACTATTCTTCTTGATGCAGCGCACAAAGCAAATGCAGGGCTTACGACAAAGCAGTATCTTCAACCATAGCAAGGTAGCTGATTATCTATTAGAAAAAGATCAGCTATTTGCTCAAGTTACACTCTCACCAATTGAGTATGATCTTTACCAACAGGTGTTTGAACACCTAGTTATTGATGCACCAACCCCCGATTTAGTCGTTTATCTACAAGCACCAGTAAATACCTTAATGGAGCGCATTAAAAAACGGGGACGTCACATAGAGCGCCATATCGAACCTACCTATCTAGAGCGCCTAAATGAAGCTTATGCCAACTTTTTTCACCACTATTCGGCAGCCCCTCTTTTAGTTGTCAATGCTGCTGACATTGATTTTATTAACAATGAAGGTGACTATGAGCAACTCAAGACACAAATCCTAAACACTACTAGCGGCCGGCATTACTTTAATCCGCTACCCTTCGCGAGCTAATAAGCATGAGTCTGCAAGCAGAATATGGTCTCGGTGTAAGTGAATTATGCGCAATGAGTAAACGTGGTGAAAAAATCGCCTGTTTGACCGCCTATGACGCCAGCTTTGCGCAGGTACTTGATCAGGCGGGTGTCGATATCATCCTTGTTGGTGACTCCCTAGGCATGGTCATCCAAGGCCATGATTCAACGGTCTCAGTTAGCATGGAAGATATGATTTATCACAGCGCTTGCGTGAGCTCGATAAGCAAACGTGCGCTGATACTGGTTGATATGCCTTTTATGAGTTACAGCAATATCGAGCAAGCCCTATTTAACGCAACCCGCCTAATGCAAGAAGGTGGTGCGCAAATGGTGAAATTGGAAGCCACTGAACGTCAAAGTGAAGTCGTGGCAGAGATGAGCGCCTGCGGCATCCCAGTCTGCGCCCACCTTGGCTTGCGTCCGCAATACATCCATAAGTTGGGCGGCTATCAACGTCAGGGGCAAGATAGCGAGTCTGCTGAACAAATCTTACAAGACGCCATTAGCTTAGAAAAAGCAGGTGCCGACTTACTCCTTGTTGAATGTATTACGCATACATTAGCCGCCAAGATTCAACAAACAGTCTCGATTCCAGTGATCGGTATCGGTGCAGGTAAAAATTGTGACGGCCAAATCCTAGTACTGCAGGATATCCTTGGCATTACGCCTGGGAAAACACCCAGCTTTGCAAAAAACTATCTAAATGAAGGTGGCATTCAAGCCGCAGTGCAAGCCTATATTGCCGAAGTGAAATCTGGCGACTTCCCCAGCTAAAGCATAGAACATAGTATGAATATTATTGAACACCCGCGTCCCTTACGCGCCCAAACTCGACAATGGCGTCGCAACCAGAAAAGTATCGCATTAGTCCCAACAATGGGACATCTACACGACGGACATCTAGCCCTAGTCGAGCATGCGAAGACACAGGCTGACCACGTCATAGTGAGTATCTTCGTCAATCCATTGCAGTTTGATAATGCCACTGATTTGAAGTCCTACCCCAGTAGTATTGCCTCGGACTTACAGCAACTCTCATCACTCGGCGTTGATGCTATTTTTAAGCCCACAGTGGATTTGCTATACCCACTAGGTTTAGAGCTTGCACCGAAGATTCATATTCCCCTATTAGGTGACGAGTTTTGTGGTGCACATAGACCTAGACACTTTGATGGCGTTGCCACCATTGTGAGCAAACTGTTTAATTTAATAGAGCCCGACATCGCCGTGTTTGGCCGCAAAGACTATCAGCAACTTCTGATTATTCAGCGCTTAGTCTCCGAGTTGAACTTCAATATTCAGATAAAAGCATTAGATACCGTGCGGACAGGAGATGGCTTAGCCCTAAGCTCGCGTAATGCGCATTTATCTACCGAAGAACGTGAGCTTGCTTGCATGCTCTACGCTACGCTGAAGGATGTTGCTGAGCAGACTGAGCAACATCAACTAACCGATAATCTGCCAGCCCTACTTGATCAGGCTATAACACGATTAAGCCAAGCATCATTTAAGGTTGAATACCTTGATCTCAGAGACGCAAATGACTTACAAGCCATTCAAGCTGGAACCACTCAAGCTATCGTTCTAGCTGCCGTGCAACTAGGCAAGGTGCGATTAATCGATAACATCCTATTTAAACTAGCAGATCGGACTTAATATTTAGTCAAACTGACCGTCTGAAAGAGTTGTATAAGCATTTTCTGGTGTATACTAGTGGCTGTTATCGAGAATATATTATGGAGTATAGATATGGCATGGCTTGTAATCGGATGTGTTGTTCTAGCCGTAGTGATTAACTTGGCGGCCCAGTTGAACATATTCAAACACCTTAAGAACGGCACTATCTACCGATAGGGTCTAGTTCAAGAAAAAACGGGCTTAAAGCCCGTTTTTTTGTTTCTAACTTTACCTTCAAACCCTATGACCACAGTCGCGTGGAAAGCCCTTAATAAACACTTAGGGGATATTCAGAATCATCAGCTACGCGATCTTTTCGCTAGCCAAACAGACCGTTTCCAACAGCTCCATCTGGAGTTTGAGGGTGGTCTATTAGACTATTCCAAAAATCGTCTCAATCAAGTCACTCTTGATAAATTATTCGACCTAGCCTCCGAAGCAAAATTAGAGCACTGGCGAGAACTGCTTTTCAGTGGTGGTCAAATCAACCACACTGAACAACGCGCAGTCTTACACACAGCATTACGTGACAATAAGCCAAACCCTAAGCAAACACTGGTTTCACGTGAACTGGACCGCATGCAGCAAATGGTTGAACAGTTCAGTCAGAAAAAATGGTTAGGCAGCAGTAATAAACCACTCAGAGAAGTTGTCGTTATTGGTATTGGCGGCTCCTATCTTGGCCCTAAGCTTGCCTCTGAAGCGCTACAGACCTACGCCCAAAAAGATGTTCTCGTGCACTACATTAGTAATGTTGATGCACATGATATGCATGAAGTCTTAGGCTTGATTGATCCAACAGAAACACTCTTTATTGTTATCTCAAAAAGTTTTACGACACAAGAGACTAGTACTAATATGCGTAGCTGTATGCGCTGGTTAGTAGAAAAAACTGGTGATCAGTCAGTCATACAGAAGCAATTTATAGGCATTACGGCAAATACTGAGCTTGCACTTAAGGCAGGTCTAGCTGCTAACAATATCCTGAGCATGTGGGATTGGGTAGGAGGCCGTTATTCACTCTGGAGTACTGTTGGCTTACCCTTAGCATTACTTCTAGGTATGGATCAGTTCCGTCAATTATTGGCCGGCGCCCATAGCATGGATGAACATTTCCGAAATCAAGATTTCAATAAAAATGCACCCGTATTAATGGCGCTGATCGGTATTTGGAACCGGAACTTCTTAAATCTCCCAGCCTATGCTGTCTTACCCTATGACTCTCGTTTACGTAGTCTACCGCGCTATCTGCAACAACTTGATATGGAAAGTAATGGTAAAGACGTAGATCGGCATGGTAAGGCTTGCACATATCAAACTGCCCCTATTTTATTTGGTGAGGCCGGCACAAATGGTCAACATGCTTTCCACCAGTTACTACACCAAGGCACTACAACTGTTCCTTGTGACTTTATTGGCTTTCGCCAAACTAACTATAGCCAAGAGCATCATCATATTCTGCTCTCTAATATGTTAGCTCAGTCACAGGCCATGATGACCGGGCGCACCTTAGAAGAAAGCACTGCTATGCTACAAGCAAAAAATGCAGAACGTATTGATACCCTTGCACCAGCTATGAGTTTCAGTGGTAACCGCCCAAGTAACACCCTGCTCTTCGATCGACTCACCCCCTTCAGACTTGGTAGTTTATTAGCCCTATATGAACACAAAGTCTTTGTTCAAGGCATTATCTGGAATATCAATTCGTTTGATCAAATGGGCGTAGAACTTGGCAAAACACTAGGTGATAAGATATTACAAAGTCTACAAAGCAAATCGATCAGTAATGAGTTTGATAGCTCTACCGCAGCTCTACTGACCTACCTAATGCAGCAAAGCGATTAAATCTTGGCACTCAGAAGCCTCATCTAGTTATCATGAAAAAACCATTTGCCGCTGCCGCTGATGAAAACAAAGAGGCCATCGCTGCGGTCTTACTGACTGAATTAGCCAACGCTAATCATATTATTGAGATCGGTAGTGGCACTGGCCAACATGCCGTACATTTCAGCAAGCTACTACCTCATCTAACCTGGCACTGCAGCGACCAAAGTAGCCATATAGCAGGTATTCAGCTCTGGCTAGAATCAGCTGGTCTCAATAATACGCCGCCTGCCTTTGTTTTAGATATCAGCCAAGATTGGCCCAAGCAGATTTATGACGCCGCCTATGCCGCTAATATTGCGCATATTATGCATTGGCCAGAGATTGAAGACCTATTTGCAGGCTTAAGCACAATACTCGGCCATGGTGCTTATTTTTATCTCTATGGCCCATTTAGTTTTGATACCAAATTCAGTAGCCAAAGCAACCAAGCCTTTGATCAGTTTCTACGCCAGCAAGACCCACACTCAGGTCTACGTGACAAAAACGAACTCGATCAGCTCGCCCTCAAGCATGGATTGATCGCAGCAGCCTCTTGGGCAATGCCAACGAACAATCATATTTTAAGCTGGCAAAAGACCTAGCATTGCAAGCTGCTCGTTTGGTGTTGAGCAATTGCCCAACTGATATGTTCTTGCACCATTGCACTCGGGTAGTCTAAGCGTGCTTGCAAGGCCTGTATGACCTCATCACTACTGACCGCGTTACCTAGTGCTACTGCGATATTCCTCAGCCATTGCTCATGCCCAATGCGACGCATAGCAGACCCTTCTGTGTTTTTTAAAAACTCCTCTTCACTCCAGGCAAAGAGATCGACTAAACGGGATGAATCTAACTGTTGGCGTGCAGCAAAGTCGGCTAATTCCGAGGTTTGCGCAAAGCTATTCCAGGGACAGGCTAATTGACAATCATCACAGCCATAAATGCGATTACCAATTGCTTGCCTAAATTCTTCTGCAATGCTGCCTTTATTCTCAATCGTTAGATAGGAAATGCAACGCCGCGCATCTAGCTCATAGGGCGCAATAATAGCCTGCGTAGGACAGATATCGATACAGGCCTGACAGCTACCACAGGCATTTTCTACTTTTGAGCTCAATGGTAAAGGTAGATCAGTAAATAACTCACCGAGAAAAAACCAGGACCCTGCATCATGTGAAATTAAGTTTGTATGTTTCCCGATCCAACCTAGGCCTGCCTTTTCAGCCAACGGCTTTTCTAATACCGGTGCGCTATCAACAAAAGCACGGTAACCAAACTCACCTACCTCATCTTGAATCTTATCAGCCAACTTTTGCAGCCGTTTGCGTAACACCTTATGATAGTCACGACCTAAGGTATAACGTGAGATATAGGCCAAATCGCTATCCTCTAAAACGGCAATAGGGTCTCGCGTACGCGGCGGATAATAGTCCATGCGCACACTAATGATACGCAAAGTCCCCGGTAGCAACTGATTTGGCTTTGAACGCATCTGACCATGTTTAGCCATATACCCCATATCACCATGATGTCCCTTATCCAGCCAACGCAACAAATAGGCCTCATGCTCATCAAGATTGGTATCGGCGATGCCAACATGATTAAATCCAAGTTGTTGCGCCCACTCTTGGATATGCTGCACAAGTTCCTGTGGCGACGACGAATTAGGCTTAGAAGACATGCTGCTATAGTACCTACTGTCGCCTTTAGAGTGAACCGACTGGATTGAAGTAAACGCACCATCAGCAACCATAAAAAACAATGACCTTAGCGAATATGCCCAGCTCTCCGAGCTTACCCGGCCTACCTGATACGCCTGTTCTAATCGAATCTAGTACTGCGATGGAGGTGTTTTCAGCCTGCTTAGCAGGTGTTCTACAAGCGCCTGCATTGGTATTTTTGGAAGGTGATCTAGGTGTTGGTAAAACCACCTTTGTACGTGGTTATCTGCGTGCCCTAGGCTATCAAGGCCATGTCAAAAGCCCAACATTCACACTAGTTGAAAGCTATACATTGGCATCTTATAAGATCCATCACTTTGATCTCTACCGCTTAAGCGACCCTG
>CAJQLY010000023.1 GCA_905479295.1 uncultured Gammaproteobacteria bacterium
GGCCAAGACCCGCAATACTCTCTAAAGGCGACATTGTACGGGACTTGTCGCGTCGATTGCGATGAGAAGTAATGGCAAAGCGATGAGCTTCGTCTCGAATTTGTTGGATTAGGTGT
Organism: uncultured Gammaproteobacteria bacterium; assembly: GCA_905479295.1. GTDB lineage: Bacteria > Pseudomonadota > Gammaproteobacteria > UBA4575 > UBA4575 > UBA4575. Next base: position 117 of record CAJQLY010000023.1, read on the forward strand.
AAGGCTGCAGAATCTACCGGTAGTAAGATTGGTTGCTTACTGTCTGGCGTGAATAATTGCTCCATACCAGGACGACGTTCCACCCCTTTCGCCACGCCAACTAGTAACACCTCAGTAATCTGCAACTCCTCCATCACATCTGCCGCTTGACTGAGTTGGCCTTTGCCACCGTCAATAAACAGAATATCAGGCATCTTAGCCTCGCCTTTCTTTAAGCGCGTATAACGCCTGCTTAACGCTTGATACATAGCCGCATAATCATCGCCAGGTGTAATCCCTTCGATATTAAACTTTCGGTATTCCTGTTTACTCGGGCCTTCACGATCAAAAACAACACAGGACGCCACCGCTAGCTCACCCTGTGTGTGACTGATATCAAAGCATTCCATCCGTTGGATCTGCGCATCAAAGCTAAATGCTTCTTCTAAGGCCTGATAACGCTGCTCCATGCCCGTCTGACTCGCCAAACGAGACTCAAAGGCCATAGATACATTCTTATTCGCAAAGTCTAGCCAGCGCGCACGTGTGCCCCTGACCGAACCAGTGATCTTCACCTTGGCTTCCCGCTGTGTACTCAGCATCTCGGCCAATACTTCATGTTCTGCAGGCAGTACGGTGGCAATAATCTCTTCTGGTGGGCGGCGCTGTAGATAATATTGCCCAATAAAGCCAGCCAGTAATTCTTCTTGAGTACAATCCTGCGGTACTTTTGGGAAGTAAGTCTGATTACCGAGGTTCATCTTATTGCGTACTCGAAAGACCTGCACGCAGGCAAGTGCAGTATTCATTTTGCAAGTGATGATGTCGCAATCGCCAGACAGCTCACTGACATATTGTTGCTGTGAGACCTGTCGTAAGGAATCAATTTGATCTCTGAGCTTAGCTGCTTTTTCAAAGGCCAAGGCTTCAGATGCCTTTTCCATCTCAGCGACTAGATTCTGAGTAACTAGATCACTCTTACCCTGTAGGAATTTACGCGCATGATCGACATCCTCACCATAATCAGTGGTAGAGATAAGATCGACACAGGGAGCAGTACAGCGTTCGATCTGATATTGCAGACAGGGTCTTGATCGGTTTTTAAAAAAGCTGTCATTACACTGACGCACCTTAAAGATCTTCTGTAATAGGCCTAATGTCTCTCTAACTGCACCAACACTAGCATAGGGGCCAAAAAACTCACCCTGCTTTTTCTTCGCGCCACGATGAAAACTCAGCCCTGGGTAAGATTGCTGAGATGATAAGTACACATAGGGATAGGTCTTATCGTCACGCAGTAAAATATTATATTTTGGGCGATGCTCTTTAATTAGGTTGTGTTCTAGCAGCAAGGCTTCCGCTTCAGTGTTTGTTATCGTCACCTGAATATTACGGATTAACCGCACCATCGACTGGATACGTGTACTGATGTTGCTGCGATTGAAATAGCTAGAGACGCGCTTCTTTAGATTTTTAGCCTTACCGATGTAGAGGATATGGTCATCCACATCCAACATCCGATAAACACCCGGTTGTTGCGTCAGGGTCTTTAGAAAACCCTCAGCGTCAAATTCTTTATTGCTCATACCGAGTCATTTGTTGTTTAAGACTATTAATTGCAAGCCAGCCCCACGTAGAGGTGACTTATACTAAGCGTTGAGCTTAGCCTTTATGGTAGCGAAAACAGCCGCAAATTGCTCGCTAGTCAAACGCTTGGTCTGTGTGTTGTAACGACTACAATGATAAGAATCTAGCAATTGAAACTGAGGCAACTGGTGTTCAGCGGCATGCGCAAAGGGATAATCCTTTTGTCGCAGGCCCAATGCTCGTATCACCGCTTCATGCGCAATACGTCCTAATGCCAAAACAATACCACCATCAACAAAGTCATTAAGCTCTTGTTGTAGGTATCGATTACAGGTCCTAATCTCAGCTGGCGTTGGTTTATTTTGTGGTGGAACACATTTCACGGCATTCGTAATGCGTGTGTTAATCAGACTTAAATCATCATCACTGGCAATTGATGCTGCATGACTAGAAAAGCCGAATTGATGCAAGGTTTGATAGAGTAAGATACCAGCATGATCACCAGTAAAAGGCCTACCAGTAGCATTGGCACCATGTAACCCCGGCGCTAAACCAACAATAAGAAACTGTGCTTTTGGATCACCAAAGGCAGCAACTGGCTTACAGTAGTAGTTGGGGAACTTTTCTTTTTGAGTAGCAATAAATTCTGCCAAGCGAAGACAGTCTTTACAGTCTGTGGTGAATGACGAAGACACTGTAAGTTAGAACTTGAGTAATGCCGAGCCCCAAGTGAAACCGCCACCAAAGGCCTCTAGGATAATTGAATCGCCCTTCTTAATACGCCCATCACGCACAGCAGTATCTAACGCTAGAGGGACTGACGCAGCTGATGTATTACCATGTGTATCAACAGTTACAACAACCTTATCCATAGGCAATTTGAGCTTACGGGCCGTTGCCGTAATAATGCGTGTGTTCGCTTGATGTGGGACTAACCAATCAATATCTTCTTTTTTAAAATTGTTTGCAGCTAAAGTCTCATCTGCAATACGTCCCAACGTATTGACTGCCATTTTGAAGACCTCATTACCCTTCATACAGATATGCGCTTCGATTTTCTGTGCATCTCCTGTATCAGAGGGCTGTGAATTTGGTACATGCAGTAACTCTTCATAACGACCATCAGCATGTAAGTGAGTGGATAAGATTCCAGGCTCATCACTCTCCTCTAAGACAACCGCACCAGCGCCATCAGCGAATAGCACGCAGGTTGTGCGATCAGTCCAATCGACAATCCGTGAAAGTGTTTCAGCGCCGATAACCAAAGCAGTTTTTGCCATGCCGGAACGGATAAAGCTATTTGCTGTAGCTAAGGCATAAACGAACCCAGTGCAAACCGCCTGTACATCAAACGCTGGACAACCATGGATATCTAATTGCTGTTGTACCAAGCACGCGGTACTAGGAAAGACTTTAGCTGGGGTAGTTGTAGCAACAATAATAAGATCAATATCTTCAGCTGTCTTACCAGCCATCTGCATCGCGAGACGAGCCGCTTTAGTGCCTAGATCAGCTGTAGTTTCACCTTCAGCCGCAATATGCCTTTGCTTAATACCGGTACGTTCTTGAATCCACTCGTCTGTGGTATCAACCATTTCTTCTAGATCATGGTTCGTCAGGATACGCTCAGGGAGATAGCCACCGGTTCCAGTAATGCGTGAAAACTTCATATTAATATTTGGCTACCTTAGAGGAGAAAACGCTCAAGCTGGTTATCAATTAATGTTGGCACACCCTTTTTCGCTTCTAAATGAGCCAACGAAATGGCATGGGCAAATGAGAACGCATCAGCGCCACCATGACTTTTAATAACGATTCCACGTAAGCCTAATAAACTAGCACCATTATAACGTCTAGGGTCAATCTGACTCTTAAAATTCTTTAACGCAGGTAGCGATAGAAAACCTGCAATCTTAGTGAAGATATTTTGATTAAACGCCTGACGCCCATAGTTTGATATCAGTCGTGCAACACCTTCTGTTGTCTTCAAGGCCACGTTACCAACAAACCCATCACAGACCACAACATCCACATCACCACAAAAAATATCGTCGCCTTCAACAAACCCAATATAATTTAGCGCACTATTTTCTAGTAATTTATTTGCCGACTTAACCACTTCATTACCTTTAATCGCTTCAGACCCTACATTAAGCAGGCCCACTTTAGGTTCAGCTATATCCTCAACCACACCGGCAAGCACTGAGCCCATCACTGCGAATTGAAATAGATTATCTGCAGAACAATCAACATTAGCACCTAGATCTAACATATGCGTGTGGCCTTTGATTGCAGGTAGGGTGCTATTAATTGCGGGTCGATCAATACCCAGTAAAGTATGTAGAACGTAGCGAGCGGTCGCCATCAAGGCACCGGTATTACCTGCACTGACACAGGCATCTGCGCGATTATCTTTGACCATATTAATGGCCACGCGCATAGAAGAGTCTTTTTTTGAACGCAGGGCTTGTGCAGGCGGTTCATCCATTGCAACCACTTGAGTACTGTGTTGAATCTCAATGCGCTGTAATTGATCAGCTGTTGCTGCTTTTAGCTCTTGTTCGATGCGTGCACTATCCCCCACTAGGATCAGCTTCAAATCAGTATGCTTATCTAGTGAGTAAAGTGCCGCTGGAATAACAACACTTGGGCCGTGATCACCACCCATTGCATCAAGAGCAATCATTGTAGCCATAGAATCATTCACGTCCAAAGGAACGCCTGGATTGGTAGTGTGTCAGGTGAAAAAGGAAAAAAGAACTAAAGAATATTTAGTCTTCCTCTTCAACCTCTGCTGGTTTAATCACTTGGCGACCACGGTAGTAGCCATCTGGTGTGATGTTATGACGACGGTGAGTTTCACCCGTAGTCGCATCAGTAGATAGAGTGGTTGCACTCAAGCTGTCATGTGCACGACGCATGCCGCGTTTTGATGGGGTTTTACGCCCTTGTTGTACTGCCATAGTCTTTCTCCAAACTACTTAATTTTTAGATCTTTTAATTGTGCAAAAGGGTTATCACGATGAGACGCTTTATCCTCATCATTAAATCCTTGTAACCACTGCTTTGTTTTTGGATCACATTGATCCAGTTCTTCATGCTTTACAACGATTGGCAATCCCAAGATCACCTCATCGGCTACTAAATTCACGGTCTCAATGTTCTGACCATCATACTCGTATATCTCAATACCTTCGCGCTGAGCTAATTCCATTTTATGCGGTGTCACCATTATAAGGTGAACCGGTTGCTCTACGACTACTTCTGTATCCTGAATACAGCGTTGGCAGGTTTGTATCACAGTACCTGAAATAAATCCTTGCACCATGGCAAAGCCTAGTTCCGATTTCGAAAACGAAAACTCCACCAACAAACTCGTATTTGTGTGGTTAACGAATTCGGAAATTCGGGGAATCGAACCAACACCAATCTCAGCTTTAATAATGCGTTGCTGCTGAGCAAAGAGCGCGGGATCAAAATACAAAGGAAAGTCGTTGCTCATTGGGCGGCCAAGTGTATAGTTTGCGTGCTTATCAGTCAAAGATTTTACTTAAATCAATCACTTCGGCAAGGTTATACTAATACAATGAATTCCAGTACCCCTATCGTACTAGCTTCTAGCTCTCCCTATCGTAAAGAGTTGCTGGAACGCTTGAATATTCCATTCACGTGTCAGTCTCCAAATATCGATGAAAGTCGACTGAATCGGGAAGCACCAGAGACCTATGTTGAACGACTCGCTATCGCCAAAGCGACTGCATTAGCTGAAATATACCCAGAACACCTAATTATCGGCTCAGACCAGTGTAGCGTGGTTGCTAGCGACATCGTCGGCAAGCCCGGCACACGGCAGGCTGCTATTGCACAACTAGAGACCTGTTCAGGCAAGACTCTAACCTTTTTCACCGGATTAGCCTTAATCAACCCGCTTAGCGGCTGGCAAAGAGCCGCTGTAAGCCGTTTTGAAGTCACGTTTCGTGATCTGAACCGAGCAGAGATTGAACGCTATATCGATATAGAGCAACCGTTAGATTGCGCTGGAAGCTTTAAATCAGAACGCCTAGGTGTCAGCTTAACGCAGGCCATGCATGGTGATGATCCGAGTGCCTTAGTTGGGCTACCTTTGATTCAACTAAGCGCTTTCTTACGCGAATATGGCATCAACTGCCCTTAAATCACCCATATATCAGTCAATATCTGCTTAAACCTAACTAATATCAGCGTAGTTGTGGGCTTACCAGACTAAGACTAGAGGCAATGGCAGTACCGATACGACTTGCAAATTGATCTAAAACGTTCGGCTTGATGCTGTAATCGATAATCTCTTCCGCTTCAATCAAGTCACGGGCGACTTCATCGGCACTGGCTAAACCATCGATCAGTCCCAGCTCTAAGGCCCCTCGACCCGACCAGAAAAGACCACTGAATAAGTTCGTATTATCTGCCAAACGATCACCCCGGCCAGCCTTTACGACGCTGATAAATTCCTCATGTATTGAATTAAGTAATCCTTGTAAGTGGTTCTTTTCAAATCTATCTACTGGAGCAAATGGGTCGAGTAAAGCCTTATGCTCACCGGCCGTCAATAGTCGCCGTTCAACGCCCAATTTATCCATCGCATCGACGAAGCCAAAACCATCCATACGGACCCCTATCGAGCCAACTATGCTAGATTCATTGGCGTAAATCTCATCGGCAGCGACAGCGACATAAAGCCCACCAGAGGCGCAGACATCGTCAACCACGGCATACACCTTCTTTTCCGGATGCAGTGCCTTCAAACGCCTGATTTCTTTATTTATTTGCGCCGACTGTACCGGAGAGCCCCCTGGGCTATTGATTTTGATGATAACCGCCTTGGCGAATGTATTATCAAAGGCATCACGTAAGGCTTGATTGATCTGTTCTGCATTGGCACTTTCGCCATCAGCAATAACACCATCTAACCGTACCATCGCACTATGTGGTTGCGTTGAAGAAACCCCATAATCAGCTCCGTCAATAGCAAATAAACCGATTAAAAACAAAGAGAAATATAAAAAACCTAATGTTTTAAAGAAGATACCCCAGCGACGTGAACGGCGTTGCTCAACAAGCCCTGCCGAGGCGATACGCTCTAGCGCCTGACGTTCCCAGTTTGAATCTTGATCCATTATCATTAATCCTAAAAGTCATTATTTATTTGGTTTATAACGTCCTAAACTGGCTTGAGTTGTGATTGCCAACGCTGCAATTCTACCGCTAACGGTGCCGAAAACTCGTAATTTTGTCCCGATATCGGCATTTTTAGACGTAAATTACTCGCATGTAGAAACATCCGATGCAGTCCCTGTTCACCGACCACTCGATTATGTGCAAAATCACCATAACGTTTATCGCCAACGATAGGATAACCCTCTTCCTGCGCATGCACTCGAATCTGATGTGTACGGCCAGTACCAATTTGGGCACTAAGCAAGGTTAAATGTTCTTGAAACAGCTGAATTGAGGTGAATACGGTCTCTGCACTCTGCCCCTCTTCGTCTACTCTCATTTTACCCATGCCAAAGTCATCCCCCTTTTCTAGCGCATGTTGTACGACCTGTTCTCGCGCTTTCCAGTGCCCTTTGACCATCAGAGTATATTGTTTATGGGTTGCCGCACTTTGCATCGCTTGCTGCACTTCAAGCAATGCTGCCCGTGACTTTGCCAAGATCAAAACACCACTGGTCTCTTTATCGATACGGTGAGCTAATTCCAAGAATGGCTGATTTTCACGACTTGCGCGCATCGTCTCGATAACACCAATAGGATCACCACTACCACTATGAGATGAGAGTCCTGAGGGCTTATTGATCACCATCAGACGATCATCCTCAAATATGATCTGCTCTTCCAAGCGCTGTTGACGCTCCGGAGAGACCTCATGCTGTCGCGCATTTTCGGCACTGATCGGTGGAATACGTACTAGATCACCCTCTTTCAGGCGATAAATTGGCTTAATACGTCCCTTATTCACGCGCACCTCGCCACTACGGATAGCTCTATAGATACGACTTTTAGGTATTTTTCTGAAGTACCCCAATAGAAAGTTATCGACCCGTTGGCCTGCGTTCTTAGCGTCGATAGTGGCCCACGCTACTTTAGGTGAAGACATAAAAACCTCGATTGATTAGTCGTTTGCTGAAGCTTGAGATGATTGCTATGATAGTTCCACTGAGTCGCTCTACACAGCGCGTAACAAAGCGCAAAGTAGTAAAATAAATAAATTAGTCTAGTAAGAAAAGCGAACTCAGCATGACGCATGATTCTTGTTCAATGATACAAGAGTCCGCACAGAATTTATCTGGTTGCAGTAGCAATCAAGTCAACAATAATATTTATGTTTATCCTACTTTCATTTGGGCTGTTGAGAAATCATTTTCTTTCTCACGCTCTCCCCCAAACCCTTCGAACAGCGTTGCTTGCAATGCCGTGTCTACCTATGACACAGAGAACACTCTCCTATCCGAAGCAAGGTCTAGGGCATGCTGCCCTGAAAGTGGGTTCAAAAATTTGGAACCTTCATGAAAAGAATATTAGTCAACGCAACTCAACAAGAAGAATTGCGCGTAGCAATGGTCGATGGTCAACGTCTTTACGATTTAGACATCGAGATCCCATCAAAAGGTCAGAAAAAGGCCAATATCTACAAGGGCTTCATTACTCGCATTGAGCCAAGTTTAGAGGCAGCCTTTGTAAACTATGGCGCAGATCGTCACGGCTTTCTGCCCTTCAAAGAAATATCTAAGAGCTATTTCAAGAATGGTGGCAATGGCTCGACACCTCGTAGTGCGATAAAAGACCAAATCAAGGAAGGCCAAGAAGTTTTGGTCCAAGTTGAGCGTGAAGAACGTGGTAATAAAGGTGCAGCACTGACGACATTCATCAGCCTAGCTGGTCGATATCTCGTTCTTATGCCTAACAATCCTCGTGCTGGCGGTGTTTCTCGTCGTATTGAAGGGGATGATCGCCAAGGTGTACGTGAAGCGCTCGATAGTGTCGCAATACCCGAAGGCATGGGTGTAATCGTCCGCACAGTAGGCGTTGGCCGTACCAGCGAAGAGCTCACCTGGGATTTAGAATACCTAACTAAGATTTGGGATGCGATCCAGACCGCCTCAACCACCAAAAATGAGCCCTTCTTAATTTATCAAGAAAGCAATGCCATGATTCGTGCGCTGCGTGATCATTTCCGTAATGACATCACTGAAATCATTATTGATGACGAAAAAGTGTATCAGGATGCGCAAAAATTCTTACAGCAGGTGATGCCACAAAGTGAACGCAAATTAAAGCAATATACTGATCATGTCCCTCTATTCAACCGTTACCAAATTGAAGGTCAGATTGAATCGGCGTTCCAACGTGAAGTGACCCTGCCTTCTGGTGGCGCCATCGTTATCGACCATACCGAGGCATTGCTTTCTATTGACGTTAACTCAGCTCGGGCAACTAAGGGTAGTGATATTGAACAGACTGCCCTAAACACTAATTTAGAAGCTGCTGATGAAGTAGCACGCCAACTACGTCTACGCGATCTGGGTGGTCTAATTGTTATCGATTTCATCGATATGCTAGCCAATAAGAACCAGCGTGAAGTTGAAAATCGCCTAAAAGAGGCAGTTAAACTCGATAGAGCACGTATCCAGCTCGGTCGAATTTCACGATTCGGCTTACTTGAAATGTCACGTCAGCGCCTACGCCCATCATTAGGTGAATCAAGCCAGATCGTTTGTCCTCGCTGTGATGGCCATGGCACTGTGCGTACTAATGAGTCATTAGCCCTCGCGATCTTACGTCTACTTGAAGAAGAAGCGATGAAAGATATGACCTCCAAGGTCGTTGCTCAAGTGCCTGTCGAAGTCGGCACTTTCTTACTGAACGAAAAACGTACCTCACTGCAAGAGATCGAGGCACGGCATAGACTTGATCTTGTTATCGTGCCACAGGCTAATTTTGAATCACCACGATTTGTCGTTCAACGACTACGTAGTGATGATACTGAAGTTGAAGGCAAAACTAGTTTCGAAATGGCTATGGTAGAAGAAGAAACCACCATTGAAACCATGACGACCACTAGTCGACCCGTAGAAAAAGCAGCTGTATCAGCAGTCAGCATCGCTCCTTCAGCACCTGCACCTGCAGCAGCAGCTAAAAAAGACGTGAAAGAAAAGAAGCCAGGCTTACTGAAGCGACTATTTGGCAAATTGGGCAGCACAAAGACTGAAGAAAAAGCAGAGCCAGAAGAAACCAAACCTAATGAACGCCCTAATCGCAACAACGGTAACCGTTCACGCAATGATAACCGTCGTGGTGGCCGTGGCCGAGGTCGTGGACGAAATGACAATCGCACGCGCACAAATAATAACGATAATAATCGCCAAGAAAGCCGTCGTAATGAAGGCAATCGTGATGAAAAATCAAATAATGAGAATAACGGCAATCGTCGACAAGATGATCGCAACTCTGGACGTAATCGCAACCGTAATCGTTCAACACAATCAACTGAGACCAATAACAACGATCAGGCAGATAAAGTAGTAACAGCTACAGCAGCTCCAGAGCAACAGGGAAACAACTCAGAAACTCGCAACCCTGAAGCACATGAAGGTAGTAGCCGCTCACGTGGTCGTCGTGGTGGTCGTGGTCGTGGTGGACGCAATCGCAATACAGAGCGAAACAATCAAAATTCAGATGGCAATGTCGCAGAAAGCAAAGCAACAACAACCAGCGATTCTAAACCAACTGAGACAACACAAGCTCCTGCTAGCAGTGCGAATGCATCAAACCATGATGCAGCAACTAGAAGCAGCTCAAGCTCAGCTAATAACAGTAGTAGTAACAGACGTTTCCCAAGTGCAGCGGCAACTAAACCAGTTGAAAGTAACCAACCTGTTGCAGCTAAACCAGTTGAAAGTAACCAACCTGTTGCAACTAAGCCAGTTGAAAGCAAACAATCCGTTACAGCTAAATCAATAGAAGGTAACAGCAAGCCTACCCCTACAAGCAAACCCAAATTAAATCAGATTGAGACCAAGTCTGAGTTTAAAGAAATTACGGCAGAGGCTGCTAAACCACGACAAGTTGTAAACAAGACTTCTGAAGCAAAGCCTGTCAGCGTAGCACCGGCAGCAGCACCAAAGGTCAAATTACAACAAGTCGAAACTAAGAAGGTAGGTAGTAGCGACTAACAGCACAACAAGCAATAACATAGATGGTTAAGATTATGATCGTATAGTCTTTGATAATAAAACGTCTAACAAACAAAAAAGGGCAGCCAATGGCTGCCCTTTTTTTATCTATCACTTTCACCCTATATGCTGACTACCTTTGAATTCAGCTACGCCTTCCGCACGACAGCAGTATTGAGTGCCCAGAGCATTGCTTTGCCTCCCCATAGACCTAGATTATAGGTAAATACCTTTTTCCAGATATCTGTCTTTTCACCACTCAGATTAGCATTGATAAGTGCCAACACCTCCTCACTATCTATACCACTGACATAGACCTGAAATGCAGGAATAAGAACAAAAGAAATCAACAAGGCAACACTAAAAAAAATCAACGCGCGGCGAAGAATGATCAGCATCTAAAACTCCCCAAATAGCTTAAGTTCTAAACTCGAGACGACGTCCCAGTGTTAGTACATCAGTTAGCTGTCCATTCTGATAAACGATCTCACCATTAACGATAGTGGTATCTATCGATGAGCGGAAGGTAAATCCATCAAATGGTGACCAATCACACTTATATAGAACAGTTTCAGGGGTATCTGTAATGCCTTTATCCATATCAACGATAGTGATATCAGCCCAGTACCCTTCACGCAAATAACCACGATCAATCACACGGAAACGATCAGCTACGTTATGGCTGGTGACCTGCACCACCTTTTCTAAACTCAACTGCTTATCCTGCACCTTTTCAAGGACACTAGGTAAGGCATATTGTACTAATGGTAAGCCAGCCGCAGTCTTGAAATAAGTACCTGTCTTTTCCTCAAGTGTATGCGGGGCATGATCTGTTGCAATAATATCAATACGACCTTCTGCAACAGCTTTAATTAGTGCCGCTCTATCACTTGCTTTTTTGATTGCCGGATTACATTTTATAAAGGCACCGCGCTGCTCATAGTCCTCTTCCGAGAAAAACAAATGATGGGCACAGACCTCGAGGGTAATTTGTTTATCGTTAACATCACCTGGAGCAAAAAACTCTAGTTCTTTTGCACTGGTGAGGTGTAATACATGTAGACGTGTACCATGCTTTCGAGCGAGACCAACCGCTCTTTCGGTAGAGGCATAACAGGCTTCTGTTGAACGAATCTCTGGGTGAAATTTTAGAGGTATATCTTCCCCATAACGCTCACGATATAGGTCTTCATTGCGTTTAATCATCGGGGTGTCTTCACAATGAGTGATAACAATAGTCTCCACATCAGCAAAGATGTTATCTAACACAACAGGATCATCAACTAACATATTGCCGGTTGAGGCACCCATGAAGACTTTGATGCCACAGGTCACACCATTTTTCAAACCACGCAACTCGTCTAAGTTGTCGTTAGTCGCCCCCATGTAGAAAGCATAGTTGGCGGCGCACTTACCTTCCGCCATAGCAAATTTGTCATCTAAGGCTTTTAGGGTGACGGTTGGTGGTTTGACATTAGGCATGTCCATAAAACTAGTAATACCACCAGCGACTGCGGCACGTGACTCGCTTTGCAAGCCACCTTTATGTGTTAGGCCTGGGTCACGGAAATGAACCTGGTCATCAATCATGCCTGGCAAAACATACTTACCAGCTGCATCAATGACTTTATCAGCCTCACTAGGCTGTAGGTCTTTCCCTATTTTGTGAATACGACCGTTGACGATTAAGAGGTCAGCTTGCTGCATCTGCCCCTCATTAACTAAAGTTCCATTTACGATGAGTGTTTTCATACCATTATCTTAAGCGCACTCACCCACGCTGAAAACCCCTATTTCACCTCCCCTAGCCTAAAATTTCATAGATTAGGTCTAGGTAGACTAGGATCATTACTTTTGTTCAGCAAACCTAGTGGTTTGTAAGTAATAATCACTTCTCGGTTAGGGCGCCACCAAAGGCTCTGGTAATTGGCTTACTCAGATACGTAATGATAGTCCTACGGCTAGTCATTATATTAATGTCAGCAGTCATACCTGGCTTCAGGTTTATACCTTTAAACTCAGTGTTACGCTCACGATAATCTTCTGCAATAGTAATGTGCGCCCGATAATAGGTTTCAGGCCTCCCATCGGGGCCCTCTTCGGTCAAGGTGTCTGAGCTAATATAGGTCAGCTCACCATCAATACTGCCATAAATCGTATAATCAAAGGCGCCAAGACTAACCGTGGTCGGTAAGCCAATGGTCAACAGACCGATATCTGTTGGGCTTAGATGAACCTCTACCACCAATAGGCTTTCCGTTGGTGAAATCTGCATCAATTCGCCCCCCGCCTTGGCCCGATTTAATTGTTTCAGCCCCCTCAACTGACTCAACCAATAAACCCATTTTAAAGTTACTGGCTGCATTGGCATTACCGGCTAACCGATCAATTTTATTATGATAATAATAACCAACTAGCATGCAAATAATTGTGAACGTCAGTGGAATAAACGCTGGCCAACCCGCAATCATATAGATGATTACGACAAAGATTAATGCAAAAGGAAGATCAATTAAGACCGTGCCGATAATACCCGTTATGAAACCTCTGACGGATTCATAACCACGCATTTGTGCTGCAAGGCTACCGACACTTTTGGGTAACTGATCCAAACGAACATTTAAAAATCGTAGATAGACCTTACGTGATAGCCGCTGATCCACTCTATCCACTAAGCGTAGATCATCCAGCATTAATCCAGCAGCTTCAGCTAAGTACGTTTAGGCGATTGAACAACTCTAGGCTGTCTGTAGTGTTGTTGGAGGTCTGTTGGTATTCGCTTAAAAAATATAAATACCCCGATTAAGGAATGTGTCGCTAGGATTATGAGACGTTGTGGTTGTCATTTTGGTCTACGATACCTCTTGGCAATAGATTAGAAATCTATGCAAGTCAGTATGTTAGACGCTATTTTCAGCCAATAATGGCGGAGAGCGAG
>CAJQLY010000024.1 GCA_905479295.1 uncultured Gammaproteobacteria bacterium
TCGCCCTTACAAGGCGAGGGTCGGGGGTTCGATCCCCTCAGCACCCACCACATACGAAGACCAGTTAAGGAGTGGTAGTTCAGCTGGTTAGAATACCGGCCTGTCACGCCGGGGGTCGCGGGTTCGAGTCCCGTCCACTCCGCCATAAAATCAGTAAGGAGGAAGCATTCGTCTTCCTCCATGCTGTATACTTCCAATCTTTATCAAAATAATTCCACAAGAGTCACTGTTATGTTGATGCAGATCCGTGAGCGCGCCACTGGAGTGTTCGCCTACATTATTGTTCTATTGATCTCAGTACCTTTCGCCTTATGGGGCATCCAAGAATATTTTGGTGGTCCAGGTGATGCTGCTGTAGCCGAAGTTAACGGTGTTGAAATATCTAAGCAGGTATTTGATCAGCGATTACAGCAACAGCGTCGATACATGCGCTCTACACTTGGTGATTCATTCGATCAGCTCTATCCTGACGAAGTGAGTATCAAACAAGAAGTTATCGAGAGTATGGTGCGTGAGCAACTGCTGCGAGACTTCATGCAAAACAACGGTATTGTGATCAGCGATATCTTTCTTTCACAGCGTATTCAATCAGTACCACAGTTGCAGGTTGATGGACGCTTTAGTGCGGAACGTTACGAGCAAGTTGTGCAATCACAGCGTATGAGTAAGGCACAGTTTGAAGACCAACTGCGTCAAGATGAAGCCAGCATGCAGTACCAAAGTAGTATCGTCTTCTCTAGTTTCCTCACCAATGAAGCAGGACATGAATATGCTACGTTAAGAAATCAGGCACGTAGTTTTGACTATTTTGTAGTCGCTGAAACGGTCAATCCACAAGCAGTTAAGTCAGCGGCAATTGATAGCTATTACCAGAAAAACCAAGAGCGCTTTCAAGCAGCGGCTCAGGTTAAGTTGGAATATATAGAGATTGATCAGCAAGCGATTGCTGATGGCATGAGTTTTAGTGATGCACAGTTACTTGAGGCCTATCAGCAGGATCCTCAGAGTCACCGCACTGATGAGCTACGCCAAGCCAAGCACATCCTGTTTAAGCTGGCTGAAGACGCGACAGAAGAGCAGCGTAAAGCGACAGCCGAACGTGCAGCAAAGGCGCTTGTGGAGCTGAATACGGGCATGGATTTTTCGGCTGTGGCAAAACAGTACTCAGAAGATACTATATCTGCTAATAATGGCGGTGACTTAGGCTTTATTAGCCGTTTAGATATCGATAATCCGGTCTTTATTGATAGCTTATTTTCGATGAAGTCTGGGCAGGTTAGTCCAATATTGGATACTAAGTTGGGCCTACAGATTGTTCAGCTAACAGCGATTAAAGCACCTGAAATGGTGCCGTTTGAAAAAGTACGTAATCGCATAGCAAATGAGTTACGTGCAGAACGATCAGCACAAAAATTTGCGAGTCTAGCTGATCGCCTGCAAGAACTGAGCTATGAAGCAGAAGATCGTCTGCAGTCGGTTGCTGAAACCTTGAATCTGGAGATTAAGACTTCAAGCTGGCAAACAGTGGAAACAGCAACTGGTTTTGCTGCTAAAAATAAGGTTATGGAAACTGCATTCTCTGAAGAAGTTTTAATTAAAGGCTTTAATAGTGAATTGATAGAAACAAATGATGGCCAAGTGGCTGTGTTACGAGTCACTGATCACCGTCCAGCAGCGGTCCTATCTAAGGCTGAAGTAGAGTCTGATATACGTGATATCTTAAGCGTAGAACTAGCAGCGACATTGAATGCAGAAAAGGCTATGAGCCTCATGCAGGCGATGGAAGCTAATTCAAATCAGGATTCTGCGAAATTGAAAAGCCTAGCTAAAACACATAAGGCCTCAATTGAAACGGTACAAAATTTACGTCGCGATGATGCCTCTGTTCCTCCTGTCTTTGTTATGCAGGCATTTCAGATGCCACTGCCTAGTGTCGATAACTTTAGTCTATCTAGTGTTGCTTTGAGTGATGGCAGTCATGCCGTTATCAGATTGCATCATAGTGAGACCAATGCCGATACTATTAAAGTAGATCAAGCAGAGTGGGTAGCGCAGCAAACAGGTTATGGTCAGCGTGAACTGAATGCGATAGCGAAAGCACTGCGAGAGACTGGTGATGTGCAAATATTTAACGACAATCTGTAAACCATTTGGTGTTACTCTCTGCCAATGAAACTTCATTGGCAGATTCTTATTGCGCTAGTCTTTGCTGTATTTATCGGCTCGGCTAGTAGCAGTCTAGAAGCCATATTTGGTTTCTCTCTCCTTCCTAGCTTCGACTTCATTGGTAGTTTGTTTCTTAATGCCTTGAAGATGATTATCGTGCCCTTGATCGTGTCTTCGATTATTGTCGGCATCTCCAACATTGAGCGTGATGGTTCTTTCGCCCGTATGGGTGGGAAAACCATGCTGTATTATGTTTGCACCAGCGCGATTGCGATTATGATCGGCCTGGTTTTGGTGATGTTGATACAGCCAGGAGTGATCGACGGCCAACCAGCACAGCAGTTCTTAGGGTTACATGCTGATACTGCAGCTGTTGCTGAACGTGTTGGTGGATCCAGTGGTAGTGATATTGTGGCTATTTTCTTACGCCTGATCCCAAGTAATGTGATTCATGCTGCGGCAGAAGGACAAATGTTAGGCCTGATCTTCTTCAGTCTCTTATTTGGCTACTTTATTGCACACTGTGGAGAAAATTCACAGCACGCCTTGAAGGGATTCTTTCAAGGATTATTTGAAGTCATGATGAAGATCACTAATCTAGTCATGCGTTTTGCCCCGCTAGGTGTATTTGCCTTAGTTGCGGCAGTGATAGCACGCACAGGCCTTGGCGTATTTATTCCATTAGCCAAGTTTTTCTTTACGGTGGTCGCCGCTTTATTACTGCACTTACTTGTAGTCTTGCCGCTGTTACTCAAACTAGTCGCTGGGGTCAGCCCTATCAAGCATTTTCAAGCGATGGCGCCTGCCTTATTAACCGCCTTTTCTACTAGCTCCTCGGCAGCAACTCTGCCTATGACTATGGACTGTATTGAAAAGCGCGCGGGTGTGTCTAATCAGAGTTCTAGCTTTGTCTTACCGCTAGGTGCGACGATTAATATGGATGGCACTGCTTTATATGAATGTGTCGCAGCCTTATTCATCGCACAGGCCTATGGGCTGGAGCTTGGGATGGTGCAGCAGTTTACGGTTGTTTCATTAGCCCTGATGACTTCTATTGGTGTTGCAGGCATCCCTTCAGCCAGTTTGGTCGCAATTACGATTATTTTAGCGTCTATGGGTCTACCTATCGAGGGTATTGGTTTGATTCTTGCGGTGGATCGGATACTCGATATGAGTCGTACCGCTGTGAACATCTTTAGCGACTCCTGCGGAGCGGTAATTATTGCCCGCTCCGAAGGTGAAGAGACTAAGTTAGTCTAATAGCTGAGTTTGGCTTAGTAGCCACTCATACCGACAGTGCTGTAGCCAGCGTCAACATAGGTAATCTCACCGGTAATTCCACTAGCAAGATCAGAGCACAGGAAAGCGGCTGCATTACCGACTTCTTCAATGCTGACATTCTTACGTAGCGGTGCATTTTCTTCGACATGATCTAGCATCTTACGAAAATCACCAATGCCTGCCGCTGCTAGGGTGCGAATAGGGCCAGCAGAAATACCATTCACACGCACACCACTAGGGCCCATGGCGTAAGCCATATAACGAATATTGGCTTCTAGGCTCGCTTTGGCTAGACCCATAACATTATAGTTTGGCATCGAGCGCACAGCACCTAAGTAAGACAGGGACATGATTGAGCTGTTCTCACGCAACATAGGGCGTGCTGCTTTAGCCAATGCGGTCAGACTGTAGCTACTGATCTCATGTGCTAGGCGTGAGCCTTCACGTGTGGTGTTTTCAACGAAATCACCGGCTAGCTCTTCTTTCGGTGCAAATGCCACTGAATGTACCAGAATGTCAAAATCTGACCAGCTTTGCTTGAGACCACTAAAGAGGTCAGTAATGCTCTCATCACTCGCAACATCACAGGGTAGGACGATGTTACTACCAGTTGCAGTCGCTAGTTTTTCAACACGTGATTGCAGCTTCTCATTTTGATAGGTGAAGGCTAATTCAGCGCCTTGCTTATGCATCGCATCAGCAACACCCCATGCAATAGAGCGATTGCTGGCAACACCGATAATCAGTGCTCTTTTATTCTCTAAAAAACCCATGCGATCTCCTTCATCGAATCTTTTCTCTTATCGTGGTTAATCGCTATACTGCGACTAACGAAAGATCGAATTATACATAACTAGCCCGCTTGGATGACAGTTAGAAAAATTAGTCTTGCACTCTGTTGCACCAGTTTATTTGCCTTTTTGGTTGCTTGTAGCGATCAGGGGCTAAATAACCCTTACCGTGACAACGATAGCGCCCGTTCCATCATCTATAGTTCGTTCTCTGAGCGACCGAAAGAGTTGGACCCGGTGAAGTCGTATAACGCGGGTGAATATGAGTTTATTGCGCAAATCTATGAGCCGCCGTTGCAGTATCATTTCCTTAAGCGGCCTTATCAGCTGGTGCCTTTAGCCGCCAGTCAGATGCCAGAAAAACAGTTTTTTGATGCTACAGGCACCTTATTGCCTGAAGATGTTGATCCAAAGCAGGTTGCTTACACTGAATACACCGTGACAATACAGTCGGGTATCCGTTATCAACCACACCCTGCTTTTAGTAAAGATGCAGCAGGTGAGTTTCGTTATCATCAATTAACGTCAGCCGATCTGCAAAGTATCAATAAGTTAGCCGATTTTGAATCGGTAGGTAGTCGCATCCTAACGGCAGAGGATTATGTCTACCAGATTAAGCGCTTAGCACACCCTAACCTGCATTCTCCTTTGGCTGGGTTACTGAGTAACTATATCCAAGGTTTTAAGGATTTTCGTGCCGATGTGTTAACACATCTGGATCAACAAAAGACCTGGTTAGATCTGCGCCAGATAACGATGTCAGGGGTCGAGGTTCTGGATCAGCAGCGCTACCGGATTCGAGTTGAGGGCGTCTACCCACAGTTTATCTATTGGTTAAGCATGCCATTTTTTGCCCCGATTCCATGGGAAGCAGATCGCTTTTATGCGCAGCAGGGTATGGCAGAACGGAATATCTCATTTGATTGGTATCCGGTTGGCACAGGCCCATACATGTTGACTGAGAATAATCCGAATCTACGTATGGTCTTGTCTAAAAACCCTAACTTCCATGGTGAGTTATATCCAACTGAAGGTGAACCAGGTGATGCTGAACGTGGTTTATTGCAGGATGCGGGTAAGCCATTACCCTTCGTAGACCGTATTGAGTTTAGTCTGGAGAAAGAAAGTATTCCTTATTGGAATAAGTTCTTACAAGGCTATTACGATACTTCAGGTATTTCTTCTGATAGTTTTGATCAATCAGTGGAGTTGAATTCACGTGGTGAGTTTGGTCTTAGTGATGAGATGATTGAACGTGATATCAAACTATCATCAGCGGTTGCTACTAGTCTTTACTATCTTGGTTTTAATATGTTGGATCCAGTGATTGGTGGGGATAGTAAACGTGCACGTTTACTGCGTCGTGCGATCTCGATAGCGGTGGATTACGATGAGTTCATCTCGATTTTTCGTAATGGCCGTGGTGAGCCGGCACAGGGGCCAATTCCTCCAGGTATCTTTGGCTTTGAAGAAGGCCGGACAGGGATCAATCCCTATGTCTATGATTGGCAGAAGGGTGGGCTGAAGCGTAAAAGTATTCAGCATGCAAAACAGATCTTAGCCGATGCTGGTTATGCTAATGGTATCGATCAAGAGAGTGGTAAACCATTGATCTTATATTTTGATACGGTCAGTCGTGGTGCTGATAGTAAGGCGCTGTTGAACTGGATGGTAAAACAATTTGCTAAGCTTGATATACAATTAGTGATTCGAACTACTGATGGCAATCGCTTCATGGATAAATTGGATAAGGGTACATTCCAGATTTATCAATTGGGTTGGAATGCAGACTATCCAGATCCTGAAAACTTTTTCTTTTTACTCTATGGCCCTAATTCTATGGCCTTGAGCAAAGGTCAGAACTACAGTAATTATCAAAATCCAAATTATGATCGGCTGTTCGATAAGATGAAGGCAATGGAGAATAGTCCGGAACGCTTACGTATCATTCGAGAAATGAATGCAATTGTGCGTGCCGATGCGCCATGGGTATGGTCATTCTATCCAAAGCAGTATTCGTTGAATCATGCGTGGTATCAGAATGTGAAGCCTAATTTAATGGCGAATAATACCTTTAAATATCGTCGGGTAGATGCAGCGAAACGAGCGCAGATGCGTAAAGAATGGAATAGTGCCGTACTCTGGCCAGTATATGCACTGTTTATACTGCTACTGCTGAGCATCGTGCCGGCTATTATTAGTTATCGTAAACGTGAACTCGCGAGGGGTCTATGAGCGCTTATATTATCCGTCGTATGTTATATGCCATTCCGATTCTTATCGGTATTAACTTGATTACTTTCGTTCTATTTTTTGTGGTCAATTCGCCTGATGATATGGCCTTGATGCAACTGGGTTCCAAACACACTACTGAACTTCAGATTGAAGATTGGAAACGTGAGCGAGGTTACCATTTACCGCTGCTATATAACGCTGAGCAGTCTGGTTTTGATGCACTAACAGAAACCATTTTTTATCAGAAATCAGCCAAGCTATTTGTCTTTGATTTTGGTAGTTCCGATAGTGGCCGAGATATTGGCTATGATATTTCACAACGTATGTGGCCTAGTTTGGCCTTGGCCATCCCAACGCTGCTGGTGGGGCTTTTAGTGACGATTACACTGGCGCTGACTATCGCCT
Source organism: uncultured Gammaproteobacteria bacterium (assembly GCA_905479295.1). GTDB lineage: Bacteria > Pseudomonadota > Gammaproteobacteria > UBA4575 > UBA4575 > UBA4575. The sequence goes on from CAJQLY010000024.1 coordinate 6,879, forward strand.
TCTTTCGCGGCACTTATATCGACTATTGGGCGGTGATTATCTGTGTTGCTTTAATTTCAATCTCTTCGTTATTTTATATTATTGGCGGGCAATTTTTGATTGGTAAATTGCTTAAGATCGTGCCGATCTCAGGGTTTGATACCGGTCTGCATGCCTTGAAGTTTATGATCCTTCCCGTATTGATTGGCATTGTTGGTGGTATTGGCTCTAATACGCGATGGTATCGTACGATCTTTCTTGAAGAGATTAATAAAGACTATGTGCGTACCGCACGGTCTAAGGGATTATCTGAACAGCTAGTATTGTTTAAGCATGTCTTACGGAATGCCTTGATACCCATCCTGACTGGTGTGGTGGTAGTGCTGCCATTGTTATTTATGGGTAGCCTACTCACTGAAAATTTCTTTGGTATTCCAGGTCTAGGTAGCTACACCATTGATGCAATTAATCGACAAGATTTTGCCATCGTACGTGCAATGGTTTTCTTGGGATCGGTACTCTATATCATTGGTTTGGTGTTGACGGATATCTCTTACACCTTAGTCGATCCACGCATTCGTCTGAGCTAATCCTATGTCCATGCAACCCACCTTCTTGATTACAGACTTACTGTTTTTCGCCTTAACTATTGGCTTGATTGCCTTTGTCTTTATGGTGCGTAAGCGACCACATTTGAGTCGTCCCTGGTCACAGGTTTTAAAGAGCACTACTGGTTCAGTCTCTTTGATGATTTTGTTGTTTTACTATGCGATTGCACTAATTGATTCAATGCATTTTCATCCAAGAGTTGCACAGGCAACAGAGAGTCAGTATCAATATTCTAGTGAAGTGCATAGTCTGCTGGATGTGCTGATGGCACCTATGCGTAGCCGCATGGAAAAAACATTTTCGGCGCCTTTAGCAACACATTCGTTCTCTAAAGAGATGATGCAAGGTGAGGAGGGGCAGCTGCAGCGTGATTACCCACGGCTGAATTATGGTGGTGCTCATTTAACACAGCCAGAAGAGCAAAAAGCAGCAGATATTATCAGTGTTAGCCTACAGGCTAGTGCGCAGGCTTTATTCTACTGGGCGCTGATTTGGCTCTTTATACTTTGGCTTTATAGCCAACGTAATAATCAAAGTCTAGTGACACTGCTTGCTAATGTTCTCAGGGCTAAAACAACATACCCTCTGCGTGCGATCGCTATGACCAGTGCGATACTAATGCTGTTGACAGTAGTGAGCATGCAACTCGGTCAACATTATCATTTGTTTGGTACCGATAAGGTTGGCCAAGACGTTTTCTATCAGGCAGTTAAAAGTGTACGTACTGGCATCTTGATTGGTGTGCTGACAACCCTGATCACTTTACCTCTAGCAATTCTGCTGGGTGCTTTAGCGGGATTTTTCCGTGGTTGGGTAGACGATGTTATTCAGTATATTTATACCACGTTAAACTCGATTCCTCATGTGTTGTTGATCGCAGCTGCAGTGTTATTGCTACAAGTGTATATGAGTGGTCATGCAGATGATTTTGATAGTCTCACAGAGCGTGCTGATTTGCGCCTGTTATTCCTTTGTTTGATCTTAGGTATCACTAGCTGGACAGGTCTTTGTCGTTTATTGCGTGCGGAAACTTTTAAGCTGCGTGAGATGGAATATATTCAAGCCGCTGAGGCCTTTGGGGTCTCTAAATTTAAGATTTTAATGCGTCATGTGATGCCAAACTTTATGCATATTGTGATCATTAGTGTGGTATTAGATTTTAGTGGTTTGGTATTAGCTGAGGCGGTGCTTTCGTATATTAATATCGGTGTTGATCCATCGATGAATAGTTGGGGCAATATGATCAATCAGGCGCGCTTGGAAATGGCACGTGACCCTATTGTGTGGTGGTCCTTGTCAGCCGCTTTTGTTTTTATGTTTACCCTAGTTTTATTCGCTAATTTATTTGCCGATGTGGTGCGTGATGCACTGGATCCTCGTGTTGTCAGAGGAGAGCAATAGCATGTCTTTGCTAGTGGTGAACGGGCTTAGTACTGAGATTCGTGGTCGTGCTGAAAGTAATCTGGTGGTGAGTGATATTTCTTTTCAGGTAGAACGTGGAGAGACTTTGGCTTTAGTTGGTGAGTCGGGTTCAGGTAAGTCGATGACAGCACTTTCTATCGCTCGATTATTACCACCAGCAGCACGGGTTAGTGCCGGTGAAATTAAACTGTCTGGACGTGATCTGATGCAGATCAGTGAGCGTGAAATGCGAGATTTTCGTGGCTCAAAAATTGCGATGATCTTCCAAGAGCCGATGAACTCATTAAATCCTGTTTTAACTATAGGCGACCAAATCGCTGAATGTGTTCGCAGACATCAAAGTGTTACGCGATTGGTGGCGCGGCAACAAAGTATAGAGTTATTAGCCGCTGTTGGCCTGCCTGCACCACAACGTAATATTGATGAATACCCACATCAACTATCAGGTGGTATGCGTCAACGGGTGATGATTGCTATTGCATTAGCAGCGCAACCTGATCTATTGATTGCAGATGAGCCGACGACAGCCTTAGATGTAACGATTCAAGCACAGGTGCTGGACCTACTGAAAGACCTGCAAAGTCAGTTTAATATGGGCTTATTGTTTATCACTCATGATCTGGCTGTAGTTAAACAGACGGCTGATCGAATAGCTGTGATGCATCAAGGTGAGTTGGTTGAGCATGGTACTAATGAGGCATTTTTTGCGTCACCGAAACATGCATATAGCCGAGCCTTATTGGAGGCTATTCCAACTGCGCAGAAACGCCTGCAGAGGGACTTGGAACAGGATGCGAAGCGAGTCACTGAAGTCACGCAGTTAGAGGGCGAGGCTGCAGTAGGGCCTATCCTGTCAGTGCGCAATTTACAGGTGCATTTCCCAATACGTGGAGGTGTGTTTAGGCGCGCTGTTGATTATGTGCGGGCGGTGGATGACGTCTCTTTCGATTTGCATGCAGGAAAGACTTTAGCCTTAGTTGGTGAATCAGGCTGTGGTAAAACCACAGTCGGTAAGGCTATTTTGCAGTTATTGAAAAGCAATCAAGGGTCTGTGCTGTTTCAACAACATGATTTACAAAGCTTAAATAATGAAGCCCTGCGTAAAACACGTCGGGATCTGCAAATAGTATTTCAAGATCCTTATTCTTCATTAAATCCTAGAATGTTAGTGGGCGATATCTTAGAAGAGGGTATGACTGCCTTAGCTGTTCTTAAGACAGCGCAAGACCGTAAACGAAAGATTAAATTATTATTAGATCAGGTCGGGTTGCCAGCCGATTCTGTTCTACGTTATCCACATGAATTTTCTGGTGGCCAAAGACAACGCATTAGTATTGCTAGAGCCTTGGCTGTTGAGCCTAAACTGATTGTTTGTGATGAGCCGACCAGTGCCTTAGATGTATCAGTGCAGGCTCAAGTGTTAAATCTACTCATTGATTTGCAAGCTGAGTTGGGTATGAGTTATTTGTTTATTACCCATGATATGGCGGTGGTGAGCTATCTGGCAGATGAAGTAGCGGTAATGCATCAAGGCCAGATTGTAGAGCAGGGTCCAACTGATCAGATATTGTTACAGCCACAACATAGTTATACACAGAAGTTGTTGGCTGCAGTGCCTAGCCTATAGTATTTTGGGTGTCTAGCTGAGTATGCAAATGAGAGCTGTAATCTAATGCAAAAACAAGCTGAAGAAATCAGACAGTTTTACCAGACGCAGGTTGGGGTTAATGCGGCGCGTGCAGTAGAGAAAATAGTTTGGCAGCAATGTGCCTCTCTCTTTGGTTACTATGCGTTGGAACTGGATAACGTGTTTGCCGAAGGTGGCTTGCTTAAGAATTCAACGATTACTAAAACCCTAATACTGAGATCGGCACAACCTACTGATGTAATAGCGCAGGCAGAAGCCTTACCCTTCGAAAATGACAGCATTGATCTTGTTGTACTGCCACATAGTCTAGATATTACAGATGACCCTCATCAAGTGTTACGTGAAGTGGAGCGTTGTTTAGTTCCTGGTGGTCACGTCATCATTATTGGTTTTAATCTGTTCTCCTTTTATGGCCTTTGGCATTTATTAAATAAGTGGCGAAAGCGAGACTCGATGTGGAGTAGGCCTTTTTATAGCGTTGGTCGCATCCGAGATTGGTGTTCCTTGTTAGGGCTAGACAAGATCAAGGTTAGTTATGCTGCCTATTTACCACCGATACAACGCTTGCAACAGTTGTTATCGATGCAGCGACTAGCTGGCTTAGTCGAACGTCGTTTGCGTTACAGTGGTGGCGTCTATGTTATGGTTGCGCATAAGCGAATAGCGCGATTAACACCGCTACGGCGACGCTGGGTACGTCCAGAGAATTTAATCCCTGGCAAGATTGCAAAACCGAGTATAGGGATGAGAAAGAATGACTGATCGTGTTGAGATATTTACTGATGGTGCCTGCAAAGGTAACCCTGGGCCTGGAGGTTGGGGTGCCTTATTACGTATCAATGGGCAATCTAAAGAGTTAAAGGGTAGCGAGCCTGAGACAACTAATAATCGGATGGAAATGCAGGCGGTGATTAGTGCGTTAGAAAGTCTGAAAAAGCCGTGTATGGTGCAATTAACGACAGATTCAAAATATGTCCTCGATGGCGTTAAGAGTTGGATGCCTAATTGGAAGAAACGTGGTTGGAAAACAGCAAGCAAGGCGCCAGTAAAGAATAAAGACCTCTGGATGCAGATTGATGTCTTGGTGCAAGCACATGATATCGAATGGGCTTGGGTTAAAGGGCATAGCGGTCATGTTGAAAATGAGCGTGTTGATCAACTCGCAAATGATGCGATTGATGAGATGCAAAAGACTTAATACTTTGACTATAGATTTTATTTTAATCGCTTAAGGTGGATATATTATGCGCCAGATTGTATTAGATACTGAGACCACCGGACTAGAAGTGTCTGATGGCCATCGCATTATTGAAATTGGTGCAGTTGAGATTATTAATCGCAGTCTGACCGGTAATGTTTACCATCAATACCTAAACCCTGAACGCGCAATTGATGAGGGTGCTCAAGAGGTTCATGGCATCAGTATTGAATCGCTCCAAGATAAGCCTAAATTCCATGAAATCAGTGATGACTTTATCGAATTTATTCGTGGTGGTGAGCTGATTATTCATAATGCTGAGTTTGATATTGGTTTTTTAGAGGCTGAGCTCAAGCTTATTGATGCACCCTATCAGTATCTAGAAGGAGAGGTCTGTGCCGCAGTTATAGACTCACTCAAGATGGCGCGTAAATTACATCCCGGCCAGCGTAATAATCTAGATGCTCTCTGTAAGCGTTATATGATTGACAACACACAGCGAGAATTACACGGCGCTTTATTGGACGCACAAATTCTATCCGATGTGTATCTGGCAATGACTGGTGGCCAAGTTAGTATGAGTCTGACTGCTAATGCAGGGGCTTCACAGGCGGGTCTAACACAGGTGGGTAGCAACAGAGAGCAGCATGATCTACCCATCACCATAGTTGCCGCAGATGAGTTACAGGCACATCAAGAGTTCTTGAACTATATTGCTAAGCATAGCAATGATGGGATTAGTGTTTGGCAGGCGTTAGCTGAGTCTGCCGATCAGAGTGGAAAGTAAGTGGTAGAGAGTGGATCAGTAGCTTAGGCGTCTGATTTCAAAACACGTGATTTATCACGCTGCCAATCACGATCTTTCTGCGAGGCCCGTTTGTCGTGCATCTGCTTACCCTTAGCAAGGCCAACTTCTATTTTGGCGCGGCCTTTTTTCCAATACAGTTTGACCGGTACGACAGTGTAGCCCTTGCGATCTACAGCGCCGACTAAGCGATCAATTTCCTTGCGATGCATCAGTAATTTACGTTTGCGAGTGGCATCAGGAGTGATATGGGTGGATGCTGTATTTAGCGGTGTAATATGTGCGCCCTGTAAAAAAGCCTCACCATCTTTAATGCTGATATAACTTTCTTTTACCTGAATGCTTTTTGCCCGCAGGCTTTTGACTTCCCAACCTTCTAAGACGAGACCAGCCTCAAAACTATCTTCAATGAAGTAGTCAAAGCGTGCCTTCTTATTGATGGCGATGGTATTATCGTCAGACAGAGGTTTTTTCTTGCTCATAGATGGTTTATAAATAACAAATAGTCAGGGATTTACGCCTAGTTCCCAGGAATTAGGAGCGAAACTTGGATCATCCATCATACAACAGATCGCGATGCCGACCACTACTACTTCTTTTAATCATGGACAATGGTCCTCACGCTTAGCCTTTATTTTAGCGGCTTCTGGCTCCGCTGTTGGTCTTGGTAATATATGGAAGTTTCCCTATATGGCTGGTGAAAATGGTGGCGGTGCCTTTGTTCTGATTTACCTACTTTGTATTATTTTATTAGGCCTACCAATCATGATGGCGGAGGTCTTGCTTGGTAGAAGAGGGCAGCAAAGCCCAATTAGGACTATGCAGACCTTAGCAGCTGAAGCCAAGGCATCAAGATGGTGGGTGTTACTTGGCTGGATGGGTGTATTCACTGGGTTTTTGATACTTTCCTACTACAGTGTGATTGCAGGTTGGTCGCTATCGTATGTTATACAAAGTGCTGCAGGTGACTTTGTTGGAGCGACACAGCCACAAATTGGACAATTGTTTAGTGATCTGGTTGCTAGCCCTCAGCGTTTGATAATCTGGCATAGCATATTTATGTTGATGACAATTTTGGTTGTGGCGCGAGGAGTTAGTAACGGCTTAGAGCTTGCAGTGCGTTATCTCATGCCTGGCCTAGTGTTTATTATTTTATTGCTGATTGGCTATGCTATTAGCCAAGGTCACTTCTGGGCTGGGATGAGCTTTTTGTTTACCCCTGATTTTAGCAAGATTAATACAGCGGTCGTATTCGATGCTATGGGCCAGGCCTTCTTTACTTTGAGTCTAGGTATGGGGTCTATTATGGTTTATGGCGCCTATCTACCGAAAAAAGTATCGATCGCTAAAGCTAGTATTGCGGTTGCGGGCACCGATACAATGATCGCTCTTTGTGCAGGTTTGGCCATCTTCCCAATTGTCTTTGCAAATCAACTGGAGCCAGCGCAGGGCCCAGGATTGATTTTTAACACTCTACCTATTGCCTTTAGTCATATGCCAGGTGGTCTATTCTTTGGTACATTATTCTTTGTGCTTTTAGTGTTTGCGGCATGGACGTCTTCGATTTCCCTAATTGAGCCTGTAGTCGCTTATATGGTTGAGCGCTTCCGGGTGACACGGCTATTCGCCTGTGCCTTGTGTGGTGGTTTTACCTGGCTGGTTGGTCTGGGGACCGTATTTTCATTCAATATCTGGCAAGACTATCGCTTTGCCGGTAAGACAATCTTTGATTGTCTGGATTTCTTGACGGCTAATCTAATGCTGCCTCTAGGAGGCTTCTTGATCGCTATCTTTGTTGCTTGGGTGATGCAGGATGAAGATGTGCGTGATGAGATGGTGATGCATAACGCCGTACTTTATCGCTGTTGGAATATACTATTACGCTATTTCACACCATTAGCGTTGATCTGTATTTTCTTGCGAGTTGTTGGAGTTTTATAGTTTATGCCAAATATTAATCGTAGTGCGCTTGTGCCTTATAGCGCCGCCCAAATGTATGCCTTAGTAAATCAGGTAGAGCATTATCCAGAATTTGTCCCTTGGTGTGTTGCTAGTGATAGCAGCATGTTGGCAGAGAACGAGCAAAGAGCTAGTCTGAATTTCTCAAAAGGTGCTATTCGTACGGCCTTTACAACATTGAATACTCTGACGGATGGTGTCTGTGTAGACATGCAACTAGTTGATGGCCCATTTAAGCAATTACAGGGTTGTTGGCGATTTGAAGATATTGCCGATAGTGGTTCTAGTGTTTCATTAGAGCTGCAGTTTGAGTTGTCTAATCGGATGTTAAAATTTGCGTTGGAAGGCCTATTCAAGCAGATTACGGATCGTTTGGTGATGGCTTTTGTTGCACGTGCTGGTGTGGTCTATGGTGGTGCTGAGTGAATGTAGAGCTGGTTTATATAGAGGCGGATGAGGAATTCATTGTGAGCTTAGATATGGCTGCGACTGCCACTGTAGCGGATGCTGTTGAGCAGTCACAGCTGTTGGATAAATTCCCATCGCTGAAGTTAGTTGATTATCAGCTTGGCATCTATTCTCAGGAAGTTAGCCCAGGAACCCCTTTGCAAGCGGGTGACCGGGTGGAAGTATATCGGCCGTTGGTACTAGACCCGATGGAGGTTAGACGCCAGCGGGCCAAGGTATCACGCAGCTAGTGGCTACTTACCTAATTATTGCTATCTGCTTCTATCTCAGGAGTAATCTGATTTTTCTCAGGTGTTGTAGTCATATCTGATTTTATAATTTCGACTACTTTATCACCATTGAAGATGATACTGACATGACGGCGTTCTTTTTCACCATAGCCTGGAATAAGGGCGTAAATATAATCCCATCTTTCTGGATGGAAGATATCTGTCAGCATAGGTGAACCAAGCAGGAACTCTACCTGTTCTTTAGTCATTCCTACTGCGAGTTGTTCGACTTTTTCAACCTCAACTGCATTACCCTGTTGTACATCAATCTTGTGAATCGTGAAGAGTTTTCCGCTGCAGCCACTCATCAGAGTGAGGCAAAGTAAAAGGCTGTAGATAAAGGTTTTCGACATGATTATGTTTTCTCTGTTCTTGTAGGCTGGGTCTATGTTATCAGTTACTAGCTTTATTAATGGGCTAGGAATCTAGCATCTCTTCAGCATGAGATAGGGTTTTTTCGGTCAGGTTAAGGCCGCCTAGCATACGCGCTAATTCAGTCACTCGATCCTGTCGCTCTAAATAATCGATTGCTGATGCGGTATCTTTATCATCCGCCAGTTTGTTTACACGATAATGATGATCGGCCTTGGCTGCAACTTGCGCGAGGTGGGTAACCGAAAACACCTGTCTGCCATTACTAATATTATGCATTTCCTGACCAACAATTTCGGCGACAGCACCACCGACACCAGAATCGACTTCATCAAAAATTAGTACAGGCAGATCCAATTTATCGGCAGCAATCATTTGAATGGCTAGACTGATACGTGATAGCTCACCACCAGAGGCGACCTGGGCTAAGCCAGCCATGCCTTGTCCTGGGTTAGTCTGGACATTGAAGACTATGCTATCCAGACCAAATTGACTTGGTTTGTTACTATCTAACCCAGAGACACTGATCTCGAGTTTAGCTTTAGACATGCCTAATTTTGTAAGTGCCTGAGTAATACTTTTGCTTAGCTTGGCTGCAACTTTTATACGTTTTTGGCTCAACTTTTTGGCTAGATCACGATACTTCTGCTCACTTTCTTGAAGCATGGCAGCTAGTGTTTCAATATCATTTTCAGGTAGGTTGAGTTGATCATACTCGGTCTGCAGTTGGGCATGTAAGACAGGAATTTCTTCACTGCTGATGTGATGCTTACGTGAGATCTGCTCGATATTAGTCAGTCGCTCTTCCACCATCAATAGCTCTTGCTCATCTACTTCAACACGGTCTGCATAATGTCTTAGGCTGGTAGCGTTATCCTCAATTAGGATTAAGGCTTCGTTTAAGGCGCTGGCGATAGTGTTGAGTGAAGGGTCATGAGTGGCTAAGGCATCGAGTTCATTATTGATGTGACCTAGAGTAGTGCTGAGATCATTGCCTTCTTCATTTTTTAACTGATGGCTGATTTGATTACTACCTTGCTTTAATTGCTCGGCATTGGACAGTATCAAGTGTCTTTGTGTCAGCTCTTCACTTTCATTTGGCTGAAGGTTTAAGCCTTCTAATTCTTGTAACTGATAACTTAAGAGTTCTAATTTGGCATTAATATCTTGCGAGTTTTGGCTTAGGCTTTGATAGTGGTGTTGGCGTTCTGACCAAATCTGATATTGCTTAGCCACACTCTCGCAGAGCTTTTCATTTTCAGCAAACTGATCTAAGAGTTGGCGCTGATGGCTTGTTTGCATTAAGCTCTGATGGGCATGCTGACCATAGATATTAATGATTAATTCGCCGAATTCTTTTAATGTTTTTAGCGGTACGGGTACATTATTGATATAGGCCTTAGAGGTGCCACTGCGTTTGAGGACGCGGCGTAAGATGCAGTCTTCATCAGTGTCAAAGTCATGCTCGACTAACCAGCGACGACTGTTTTCTAGCTGGCTTAAATCGACTAAGAGGGAAATCTCGGCGCGTTCTTCGCCCGTTCGGATAGCGGTTAATTCGGCGCGGTCACCTAAGACTAAGCCTATGGCATCGATAATAATTGATTTGCCAGCACCTGTTTCACCGGTTAAGACCGACATGCCAGTATGAAAATCAAGTTCCAAATCGCGAATAATAGCGAAGTTATGGATATGCAGTGACTTCAACATGGTGGACTACTGGCTCCAGTTTAACTTTTGGCGTAGTACGTTGAAATACGAGTAATCATTCAGGTGTAGTAAATGTAAAGGCTGCGCGGCATGCTCGATAATAATGCGATCGCCAGGTAGTAGTTTACTATTAATTTGGCCGTCGACCGAAAGCACAGCAGTAAATTCATTGTGTTCGGCATAGGTGATCTCGACACGACTTTTTTCATCAATAGCGATCGGGCGATAACTCAAAGTATGTGGGCAGATTGGTACCAATAAGGTGGCAGCGACCGATGGGTGTACGATTGGGCCACCACCAGATAGAGCATAAGCGGTGGAGCCGGTAGGTGTCGCTACGATCAGGCCGTCAGCGCGTAAGGTATTTAAATTAGCATCATTAATCTTAGTATCGATTTCGATCATACGCACAATATCACGGGCATGAATAACAACATCGTTAACGGCGATGCCATAACTCATTTGTTGCTCATTACGCATCATGCTGGCAACTAAAACCGAGCGATCTTCCTGTAGGTATTCACCTGCTAAGATTTTGCCTAGGTCCTGTTGTAGGTGTTGCGGTGATATATCGGCTAAAAAGCCTAGACGGCCTTGATTGATTCCGACAATAGGGATGCCGTGATCAACCATATGATGGGCTGCTTTTAATAGCGTGCCATCACCACCGACAACGATGGCAAGATCTATTTCACTCGCCATTTTGTCTAGATCGATGGTATGTACGGAGGCCTTTGCAATACAGTTGCTCGCCTTAACATCACAGCAAACCTTAACGCCATACTCGTGTATGAAGTCATATAAAGCACGCACAGTTTCAGTGATTTTCGCGTCGTCTGATTTGGCGATAATGCCGATAGAATTAAAATGCATAATATTCACTCTCAAGGAGCTTTGAACCAAGTGAGTAGTCGCTATATAAGGTCACGGCTGTAAACTTGATTTTAAGTTATAGTAATCTTTGCACTCTAGCAATAAGCATGTAGATAACACAATTGTAATGTACCTTTATTTAACAGGTCGAGCCTATGTCTAATTCATTAGATGCACGTGCGCAGCACTTATTCCGTGTGTTGGTGCAAAACTATATTGAAGACGGTCAACCGCTAGGTTCACGTACTTTGACACGTATGGCTGATTTAGATATTAGCCCAGCGACGGTGCGCAGTATCATGTCAGATCTTGAGGCTATGGGTTATTTACAGTCTCCACACACCTCGGCTGGCCGCATTCCAACGGCGCAAGGCTACCGTTTATTCGTTGATACGCTGATTGAGGTTAAGCCTCTACACTCAAATTTAGTCTCTGGCCTGAAAAATCAATTACAGGACCAGGATTTAAATAAAGAAAATCTAGTTCAGACGGCATCATCTATGTTGTCTTCACTGACCGCAATGGCTGGTCTGGTTACCGTGCCACAGGTAGGGCAGGCCGCTTTCCGCCAAATTGAGTTTTTAAAGCTCTCAGAGCAGCGTGTTTTAGCGATCTTGGTTGTGGATCAAAAGGAGGTGCAAAACCGTATTATTCAGCTAGATCGCGACTATAGCGAGAGTGAGTTACGTGAGATGGCCAATTGCTTAAATGATATTTTGGTTGGTTGTAATCTGCATCAGGTGCGTAAAGTGTTGTTACAACAATTAGATGGCCTACGCCAAGATATGGACAGTCTGATGCGTAATGCGATTTCTTTTGGCGAACAAATCTTCCCTGTTGAGCAAGAGGTCACCTCGAACTACATTATCGAGGGGCAAACAAACTTGATGGAATTTGAAGAGCTATCAAATATTGGCAAGCTAAGAGGTATATTTGATGCCTTCAGTCAAAAAAAGGATATCTTGCACCTGCTAGACCGATGTATTTGCACTAATGGCATACAGATTTTCATTGGCAGTGAGGCTGGTTATCAAGTATTAGATGATTGTAGTGTGATTTCTGCCCCTTATACGATCAATCAGGATGTAAAAGGAGTGCTTGCGGTGGTGGGTCCTACACGAATGGCTTATGACCGGGTTATTCCGATTGTCGACGTGACCGCACGTTTATTAAGTGAAGCCTTGAATTCAGAGTAAGCGCCCCCATCTTAGTCACAGAACACTTTATTGGAGCAGCTAATGTCAGATTCAAACCAAACTGAAGAACAGCCAGAACAGCTGTCTGAGGATGCCGCCGACGCAAGTTCAGCGGATCAAGATACCGATAATATGGTGGATGAGGCGGGTGATGAGCTCACTGAGTTGCGTGAAAAAGCAGAGGCTAATTGGCAGCTTTATGTGCGTGCACAGGCAGAGATGGAAAACCTACGCCGTCGTTCTGAAAAAGATCTAGAAAATGCACATAAATTCGCATTAGAAAAATTCGCTTCAGAACTATTAGCTGTGAAAGACAGCTTAGAACTAGGGCTAAGTGCTACTGATGTTGATGTGGATAAATTGCGTGAAGGCAGTGAACTCACCCTGAAAATGTTAGCGCAGGCCCTTGCGAAATTTAACATCATCGATGTTGATCCTATGGGTGAGAGCTTTGATCCTAATTCACATCAGGCAATGACGATGCAAGAGACTGCAGAACACGCTCCGAATACGGTGATTGCAGTTATGCAGAAAGGCTACCTCATCAACGATCGGCTACTACGCCCAGCTATGGTTGTGGTCGCTAAAGCACCTAAGGAATAGCCAGCGGGTAGCTTTTTCATACTAAAAACTAAATTTTTTTATACAGATACTTGAATATGCTGCAACTGACCCACATATAGAGGGTAGTTAACATATTCTCAGCAGATTTTTATTGGAGACGGAAAATGGGAAGAATAATCGGTATTGATCTGGGCACAACAAATTCATGTGTCGCGGTTATGGCAGGCGGCTCAAGCAAAGTAATTGAAAATAGTGAGGGTGACCGCACGACCCCTTCAGTGATTGCTTTTACTGATGGTGAAGAGGTTTTGGTTGGACAATCAGCTAAGCGCCAATCGGTTACTAATCCAGAACAGACATTTTATGCGGTAAAACGTTTGATTGGTCGTCGCTTTGAAGAAGATGCAGTGCAAAAAGATATCAAGCTAGTGCCTTATGGCATTATTAAAGCTGATAACGGTGATGCTTGGTTAGAAGCTGATGGCAAGAAAATGGCGCCACCAGAGATTTCTGCGCGTGTCTTGATGAAGATGAAAAAGACCGCTGAGGAATACCTTGGTGAAGAAGTAACCGAAGCAGTTATTACTGTTCCAGCCTACTTTAACGATTCACAGCGACAAGCAACTAAAGATGCAGGCAGGATTGCTGGCCTAGAAGTAAAGCGAATCATTAACGAGCCTACTGCGGCAGCATTAGCCTATGGTATGGATAAGAAGCGCGGTGATCGTAAAGTTGCTGTGTATGATTTAGGTGGCGGTACTTTTGACGTATCTATCATTGAGATTGCAGTCATTGATGACGAACACCAGTTTGAAGTGTTGGCTACCAATGGTGACACCTTCTTAGGTGGTGAAGATTTTGATATGCGCCTAATCGATTACTTGGCAGATGAGTTTAAGCGTGAGCAAGGCTTTGATTTGCACAATGATCCATTAGCATTGCAGCGTCTAAAGGAAGCGGCAGAGAAAGCTAAGATTGAGCTTTCTACCTCACAGCAAACTGAAGTTAATCTACCGTATATCACTGCTGATCAAACTGGGCCAAAACACCTTAATATTAAGGTGACACGTGCCAAGCTTGAATCGCTGGTTGATGAGTTGGTTAAACGTACTATTGCTCCTTGTAAGTTAGCATTGAAAGATGCCGGTCTTACAGTTTCTGATATTGACGATATTATTTTGGTTGGTGGTCAGATTCGTATGCCGATGGTGCAGCAGGCTGTGCAAGAGTTTTTTGGTAAAGAGCCACGTAAAGACGTTAACCCAGATGAAGCAGTTGCTATGGGTGCAGCAATCCAAGCCGGTGTGCTTGATGGGGATGTGAAAGACGTATTGCTACTAGATGTAACACCATTATCACTGGGTATTGAGACCATGGGTGGTGTTATGACTAAGTTGATTGAGAAGAATACAACGATCCCAACAACGGCATCGCAGGTTTTCTCTACAGCTGAAGATAATCAAACGGCAGTTACCGTGCATGTGCTGCAAGGTGAGCGTGAGCAGGCAGCTGGTAATAAATCATTAGGTCGTTTTGATTTGCAAGATATTCCACCGGCAGGGCGCGGTATCCCGCAGATTGAAGTGAGCTTCGATATTGATGCTAACGGTATCTTGAATGTTTCAGCGAAAGATAAGGCAACTAATAAGGAACAGTCGATCGTTATTAAGGCTTCTTCAGGTCTATCTGATGAAGAGATCGATAACATGGTGAAAGATGCTGAAGCACATGCTGATGAGGACCGTAAGTTCCAAGAATTGGTGACTACACGTAACCAAGCAGATAGCATGATTCATGCGACCGAAAAGTCACTCTCTGAATTGGGTGACAAGGTGGAAGCAGATGAGAAGACAGCGATTGAAGCAGCAATAGCAGACCTACGTTCGGTTATGGAACAGGATGATAAAGAAGCTATTGAAACTAAGACGCAGGCATTAGCTGAAGCATCCAGTAAAATGGCAGAGCAGATGTATGCACAATCAGGAGCGGATGCGGAAGGTACTGAAGCAAACGCTGCTGACGATGTTGTCGATGCTGAGTTTGAAGAAGTAAAAGAAAAGAAATCCTAAGATTTCCTTAGGTATGACTGACAAAGTCCATGGCCATTTTATGGCTGTGGACTTTGTGCTATCTGCTGTCCTAGGTTTTACCTCAGATGCAAGACAGCCTTAACTAATTTAGAAAAGTTCCCGCTGATATGGCTAAAAGAGATTACTACGAAGTTTTATCTGTCGATCGCAGTGCCGATGAGGCTACGCTGAAGAAATCTTATCGTCGTTTGGCGATGAAATATCACCCTGATCGTAATAGTGGTGATGCCGCTGGTGAAGCTGAGGTTAAATTCAAGGAAGCGAAAGAGGCTTACGATGTACTTTCTGATGGCCAGAAACGCGCGCTCTACGATCAGTATGGACATGCTGGATTAGAGCAGCAAGGTGGTGGCCCAAGAGGTGGTGCAGGTGATTTTGGTGATATCTTTGACGACATCTTTGGCGGCGGCGGTCGTGGCGGACAGAATCGTGCCTATCGGGGTGCTGATCTACAATACAAGCTAGAACTTAGCCTGGAAGAAGCTGTTTTTGGTGTAGATAAGAATATAGATGTCGCCTCAAATCAAAGTTGTGATACCTGTGATGGTTCTGGTGCTAGGCCAGGTAGCGATGTGAAGACCTGTGGTGCCTGTGGTGGTGCTGGTCAGGTGCGTATGCAACAAGGCTTTTTCTCTATTCAGCAGACCTGCCCTACTTGTCAGGGACGTGGTCAAGTTATTGCTGACCCCTGTGGTGACTGTCGTGGTACTGGGGTTGTACGTAAGCAGCGTACGCTAGCCGTTAAAGTACCTGCTGGGGTTGATACGGGAGACCGTATTCGTTTGTCAGGAGAGGGTGAGCCTGGAGAGAATCGAGGGCCGGCCGGAGATCTGTTTGTGCAGGTTGATGTGATGGCGCATCCAATTTTTGAGCGCGATGCAGCAGACTTGCATTGTGAAGTGCCGATTGGTTTTAGTATTGCGGCGCTGGGTGGTGAGATTGAGATTCCAAGTCTGAATGGGCGCTTGGCACTGAAGATTCCAGCGGAAGTACAAACGGGCAAAAGATTTCGCCTACGTGGGAAAGGGGTGAAACTAGTCCGCGGTGGCCCACAGGGTGATCTCTACGTACATTTAATGGTGGAAACACCGATTAATCTGAATAAAGCTCAAAAGCAGTTGTTTGAACAATTACAGACTTCGCTAGATAATAGTGGCAGTAAACATAATCCCAAATCTGCCGGTTGGCTTGATGGTATGAAAGGATTCTTTGACGATTTGAAGTTTTGGTCTAAATAACCAGCTGATAAAGGCGTCGATAACTCACATAAGAAGCGAAGGCTTAGGTTCACATTATGTCGATAAAGATAGCCATTAATGGTGCAAGTGGTCGCATGGGGTTGGCCTTAATTCAGGCCTGTGCGCAACATGAGCAAACCTTATTACAAGCGGCGCATGTACGGCCTAGCTCCGCTAGTCTTGCTCGTGATGCGGGTGAATTAGCAGGTATTGGATCTAATGGGGTGTTGTTCAGTGCGATGCCTAACTGTAATGAGGCCGCTAGCTCAGAGGCTATGGCCTGGATCGATTTCTCCTTGCCGGCTGGAGCGCTGGATGGCTTGGACTATTGCCTAGCAACAAAAACTCCCATAGTGATCGGCACTACAGGTTTTTCAGCCGAACAAAAACAAGCGATCTATGCTGCTGGCCAAACAATCCCTATTGTTTTTGCACCGAATATGAGTGTCGGCGTTAATCTGTGTCTGAACCTATTGCAAACAGCTGCTAGTACTTTAGGTGATGAATACGATATTGAAGTGATAGAAGCGCATCATCGACATAAAGTCGATGCCCCTTCAGGTACTGCATTGCGTATGGGTGAAGTGATTGCAGATGCCTTAGGTGCTGACTTGGATAGCCGTGCTGTCTATGCGCGTGAAGGTGATATTGGTGAGCGTGAAAAGGGTAGTATTGGTTTCCAGACTATTCGTGCTGGCGATATTGTTGGCGAACATACAGTGATGTTTGCTGGTATGAGTGAGCGTGTGGAAATTATTCATCGCGCAACGAGTCGTATGACTTTCGCAAATGGTGCGATGCGGGCTGCTGTCTGGCTGCAAACGCAGCCGCCGGGTGTCTACGATATGCAGGATGTATTGGCTCTAAGTTAGCCGGCTGCTCGAAAATCGGTCAACTTTATCTCATTAACAGAACTTGCTGCCTGATTTCGATTAAATAATCGGTCTGAATTGCGGCCCAGCTCTATCGGCTCATGCCGACTTCCAGTACAATCTCCGCTCAAATTAAACGTTGCTATTTCATTCAGTAGCAACGGCATGTTCTTCCCGTAGAGTAGGCAATAGATTCAGGAGTACGAGTTTGACAACACCCGCTTATTTGGTCCTTGAGGA
>CAJQLY010000025.1 GCA_905479295.1 uncultured Gammaproteobacteria bacterium
TCCCTATAGGGTGATGTACCAGCAGGTCAATACATCTAACAACAGCTAAAAATATGTATTACACAAGTATTGACGAATAAAAAAAACTGACTAATCAATTGAAGCATGGAACAGAAAAGAAAAAAGAATAGCAGAATGATTTCATTCAGGATGCCAGAACCTCAAATTGAATTGCTGACACATTTAGCAATTCAAACAGGCCAAAGCAAATTAGAGGTTCTAAGAGCCGGACTACAACTTTTAAAGCAGCAAAATATAAAAGAGGGGGGGGGGAGTAATGACCCCCCCAGTCTATGAATAACACAAATTATCAACAATCAACCGGGCATATTGGCTTTGCATTTGAAGGCCGACTGCCTGTGCCAATACAAGATGCTGATCGTGGTGAGAGAAGCGAGGTTGATGCAATACTTGCAGAGGCTGGATTTGCTGACTATATCGACGATGAAATTGAAAAGGGTAAAAGGGACGCGGCTATCCATATGATACGAGCCGCACTGCTTGATGTTATACATCCACCCAAAGGCACTTCAAGTGGATTGGCAGCTGTCATTGTTGGATATGCTATTGGATTACCAGGCATGGTCAGCATGAAGGATGCCGCTAGGGTGTATGGACTTGGGACCAGAGGAAAAGCTGCAATCTCTAAACGCGTGAAGGCTTATACTCAAAAGTATGGGCTGCCGCCTTCTAATTATATGAAGTCACACGATGCGTGTGCGACTTACAAAACAACCAATCAAACAAAGCGAAAACAATGACAACAACCCTTGCCCATAAAAACATATTTGATATCAAAGCGCAGGTGCTAACACTGCCGGATGATGTAACTGATGCACAACTTGCAGAAGCTTATAACACTATTGAATCGATTAACTGCAACCTTAACTGGTGGCGTGGCGATCTGTATGCACATGTGGCAAAGGTCCGACCAACTAAGAAAGTCAGTGACTCATCGCAATTATCTTTAGATCTACCCATTGAACAGAACGAAAGGGTGAAACTAATGATGGAGCAAAGCGCACACCCGCGAGCTGTGCATCGTATGGCCTGCCGTGTCTCAGCTGTACTAGCCCCAAATCAAAGAAAGCCCACCCTGTCTTGGGATTACCACGCGGTGGCGCTTGAAGAGTGCGGGGCGTTCAATAGCGATGGGGGGGATAACCTAAATGATCGGGGGGATAACCTAAATGATGGGGGGGGTAACTTAAATGATGGGGGGACTAGGGGGACTATGGGGACTATGGGGACTAAAGGGACTAAGGTAGCTAATGCATTGAGGTGGCTGGACTGGGTAGCAAGCGAACGGGCCAAAGGTCATTCAGTATCAATCTCAGACCTGCGCCAGATGATACGCGACACTAGAGCAGATGAGGAAAGTAAACAAACAATTTCAAACGAGATTGATACTACTGCATTGAGCCATGTGTTAAGGGAAGCCCAAACATTGAACATGCAGGTTCGCAAGCTTAAGGTGGAGGATATTACCTTAGCAGATCGCCATCATCTGGTAGAGTCAATGAAGCCTCTTGTTATTTTCTTTGATCAGCTTACAAAAAAAAATAAGGAATCTCTTTTGGTTTAGTAAATCTACAGCAGGATAGGCGAAACGCGTTGTTTTTCGCGTAAAACATTTTAAAAATAAAAAAACACACATGTCTGAAACTAAAGCATCAAATACAAATCGAGTTGCCCAAACAATGAAGGCAGCAGCATCGATGTCTGGCTTTACTTTGGATGTAATAAGCGCAGCAAAGAAAGCTGGCTGCCCAGCATTTAGGGGCGCTCGCGTATATCTGGATGATCTTGATGAGTTCCTTGCGGCCAATCCTGCTTTACTAAACCTAAGCCCAGCGGACCGGCTAGACTTTGAAACCAAAGCCGTAAAAAAACAAAAGGCGCAATTTGACCTGAACCTAGTCAAAGGCGACTATATCCACCGTGGAGAGGTGGCAGACCATGTGCGCAAAACAGAGACAATATCTAAAAAGGTATTGCGCAAGTTCCTGTTGAATGAGTTGCCAGCAAAGGGTGAAATGCTCAGCCGTGCAGCACTCATTGAACTGACCGAGGATATCTTTGACCGGATATGCTCTGAAAAGCAAAAGGCATTCTCTAAATGGATGTAATACTTGCCAGAATCCAGCACGACTCATGGGAGCGGCCGAACCGATTGCCAATTACCGAATGGGCAAGGCAGCAGATCATACTGCCAGATGCGTATGCGAAAAGCGGTCCGCTTGATCTTAGGCCATCACCTTGGCTGATTCCACCATTGGAATCTTTAATGGATCATCACGTGCAAAAAGTAAATGCATTGAAAGGATTGCAAACTGGCGGCTCACTAGTTGGCGAGGTGTATGCCTTATATCGGATCGTGGAATACCCGGCGCCAATCATGTGGAACTTCCAAACCGAAGCAATCCGCGATAAAGCTTGGCGCACAAGGCTTGGGCCTTTGTTCCGTACTGCGCCATGCATGAAGGACATCATGCCAACTGATCGCCAAGCATTGTCGCATGATATTATCTCTCTGCCTGGCTGCGATGTATTGATACAAGGTGGCGGTCACAATGAGTCAAACTTGCAGACCCTATCAATCCAAGTTCAGATCAATGACGAGGTTTGGCAATGGGACCCGGGATTGCTCTATCAAGCTGAAGGCCGAACCGATGCATTTGGATCAGCAAAAAAGATTTACAATATATCACAAGGCAATGACAGAGACTCCGACTGGGATGTTGTTTTCAATGAAGGCGTGGTGCATGAGTTAGTTGTTAAATGCCCAGATTGCAAGAAGACGCACCCTTTGATCTGGTCGCAACGTCTCGCAGATGGGAGCTGGGCTGGCGTTGTTTGGGACAATAAGAAGTACTCAGACGGACGGCCCAACATCGCTACTGCGCAAGCTACGGTCCACTACCGATGCCCACTTTGCGGCTATCATCACCCAGCCAACGATGCTGCGATGAAAAAGCTTGTCAGTACTTGCACCTATTCTACCGAATACCCCCAAGCAGCTTATCACGCAATGGAGTTACCGGAAAAGGTAGTCGGCACACCACCAGGCGTGCCTTATATTAAAAGCTACCACTGGAACTCGCTTGTATCTGTCACGCTGCCAGAACTAGTCAAGGAATGGCTGACAGCAGACGCAATGCACAAGCTTGGAGATATCACTTTGAAGAAGCAATTCTTACAAAAGAAACTAGCAGTGTACTATACTGATACCATGACTGAACAAGTTACGGAGTTGCAACTGAGCGGGTATCAGATGAATGAAGGATATGCGGGCGAAACCGATAGGCTAATGTCGATTGATTGCCAAGAAGGCATTGGAGACGACACGCCGCACTTCTGGGTTAGTATTCGCGGATGGGTTGCTGGCTCTGGATCAAGCGGCCTTATCTGGGCTGGAAGGGTTGAGCTTGAAGATGACCTAGTTCAGATGCAGCGCAAACATGGCGTTTCTGCTAAATACGTGGTTGCTGACGGACGTAACAAGACAGCACAAGTCGCGGCGATGTGTGGCCGGCATGGCTGGGTGATGCTTATGGGCGACGACCGTGAAAGCTTCCCACATCAGATCCGTAAGGGCCGCCGTAAAGAAACTGTGCAAAAGCCATTCTCAAAGGTGCAGAAGTATGACGTGATGAAAGGCAAAGGCCCTGCAAGATATGTAAACTACTTGATGTGGTCTAATCCAACAATCAAAGACATGTTGCACCGTGTCCGGCATGGTCACGGCGTATTGTGGGAATTGCCAATGGATGTGCCTAATTGGTATCGTGATCAGCTCGACAGCGAGCAGCGCAAAAAGATTCGCAAAGGCAGCCGATGGGGCCATAGATGGGAGCCAAAGGTGAGAAGCAACCCAAACAATCACATATGGGATTGCGAGTGCATGCAATTTGCGCGCGCTCTAATGGCTGGTCTTTTACCATTTGACGTGTCTGCCTATGATGAACCAGCGGCCGAAACTAATGTTGCGGAAGACAAGTAGATCAAAGCAATCTGGCTAGATATTTGACACGCTTGTAAAGTCGTATGCGTGTAAATTATCTGATCACAAAAGTCTTTATTAGGCAGTCGCTGCTCGACAGCGAAGGCGAATTGGTCGCGGATGCCCAGCTTGCGTTGGATGCCTTGCAAGCTTTGCAGCTGGGCAATTACACCACCAGCACCGATTCCGATACTACGCTAATCGCGACCTCTGAAGCTGGCAAAACATTTCAGTTCCAAGTAACACCAGGCTTATCGCGGCTCCAGATCATGGGCTATTGCGAAGAGGCAATGGCACGCATTCAACTATGGATTGATAAAAATGCGATCAGAACAGTACCACTCTCAGCTGCCGCACTAGTGCCAGCAATTTACGCTGGCTTATTAACTAAGCGAACTCGCACACGTCCGTCTTTCTGCTAATCCCATGACTACAATACTTGATTCCTTCGGCAATCCCGCAGCACTTCCACCGCGCGCATCAGCTTCGATTCGTGGATGGTCACCCGGTGGCTATAATGCCGCAGCATGGTCGCCTGATCGTGCTAGAATTACCAACGCCGCAACTGATTCGTCACGCGACATCACACCCTTTACGCGTGGCCAGATTGATCGTATTGCTCGATACTTGTGCAAGAACAATGGCATGATCAAGGGTTTGAAACTGGACTTTGTAAAGTACGTGATTGGTCCGGGTATCTTTCCTTATGCAGACTCAGGCGATGAAGGCTGGGATGAAGCAGCAGATGAGTGGTTTATGGATTGGGCCGAGATTTGTGACATTAGCGGCCGCATGTCTTTCTGGGGTATGCAGCGCGCACGTGAATCGAACCGGTTTGAGTCTGGCGATGTATTTACCATATTGACGCAAAAGCCTTCAGGCTATCCACAGCTTAAACTGGTGCGGCCTCATAACGTCCGAAGTGATGGCGAAGATGGATACAATGATGGCATCAAGGTTGACCGACACGGAGCCAGTCAGCGTTTTAAGTTTCTCCAGCCTGATGGCACATATCGCACATTACCGGCAAGATCAGTCGATCACTCGATGATGATGGAAGCCGGCGACGAAGTGCGTCAAGTGTCAGCCCTGCATGCAGCAATTGAACACTGCCAAGACAGCGCTGAGATTCTTGGATTTGAGAAGCTGGCAATCAAAGATCACAGCCGAGTGTCGCGCGTTATCAAAAAGGATTACAACGGTTACGAAGACGAAGACGATGGCAGCGATGTTGAAGCACAATTGGAAGCCCTTGCAGGAGGATCGCCGCGTGATATGTCATCGGTTCCTTATGAGAAGGTTGTTGGCGGCGAAATTATTAGATTAAACACAGGCGAAGATATGAGCAGCTTTGCAAGTGATCGACCTGGCACTGCCTTTTCTGGCTTCCTAGAGCTGCTCGGCCGCGAAGTCACTGCTTCAACTGGCTGGCGTTACGAGTTTAGCTGGAATCCAACTGGCATACCCGGAACTGCAATACGTCAAATCTTAGACTCAATCTCTCGGACCGCACTACTTCGCCAGACATGCGAAATTCGCAGCACGCACCGCTTGCGTAACTACGCGATTGCCAACGCTATCGAGCGCGGAGAACTTGACCCACATCCAAACTGGTATCGAGCAGACTACATCCCCGGCGCTCCAGATCCTTCAATCGACAAAGGCCGAGATGGCAAGCTTGAGATGGCGCAAGTCGAAGCTGGCTTACTTAGCCGAAAAGAGTTTCACGGACGCCGTGGTAAGAGCTGGCGCCGAGTTGAGGCGCAAATACTTAAAGAAACTGAACGCACCAATTCTAATGGACTTGATCCAGAAAGCCCGAATGTTGCTGTTGATAACACTGAAGCCAAGACAAAGGTTGATGCGTATGGTATTGGCGTACGTGCTGGCGTAATCACTCCACAGGAAGATGACGAAAACTACCACAGAGACTTGCTTGGGTTACCATCTGCTAGCAATGCAGTCAAGGACTCATGGGAAGAAGACGGCGGTGCGCGTAGGCCAATTACTATTACAGCGCAAGATGAGCCAAACACTGAAAGCGAACCAACTGAATAAATCTTTATGCCAAACTATCCTCACATATTAGCACGCCTGCGCCGAACAGTCTGGGCGTCCACTCCAGAAACAGTTGACGCGGTCAGCGCTTTACTTGATGCAGCGATGTCTGGTGGGCTTAATTCTGATCTAACTGAGCAAACTAATGATCGCAGGATGCCAGCTATGAGCGCTCAAGCAAATAGCATGTTTGGCGAGAACACCGCCGAGTCGGCCCCATACCACATGCATGGCAGCACTGCGGTGATCCCTGTCTTTGGCGTGGTCGGTAAGCATCTTTCATCAATGGAGATATTGTGCGGCGGGCTTGATGTTGATGCGCTGTGCAGTGTAGTTGATGCCGCTGTTGCAGATGAATCAGTTGAGCAAGCAGTGCTTTGGTTTAATTCACCAGGTGGCGTTGTTACTGGCGTCCCTGAAGCAGCGCGCCGGATTGCGGCGGCTAACAAGCACAAGAAATTTTATGCCTACACAGATGGCATGTGCTGCTCGGCCGCTTATTGGCTGGCCGCACAATGCGAGCATATCTTTGCTGCGCCTTCTAGCGATGTTGGCAGCATTGGAGTATATCTCAGCTGGATTGATCAAACTGATGCCGCTCTTGAGCAGGGGTTGAAACTTGAACTAATTAAAGCTGGCGACTTCAAAGCAATGGGACACCCGCTTCAGCACCTAAGTGATGAAGAGCGCAATATGCTCCAAGCTGAGGTTGATGAAATCTGGGATATGTTTAAAGCCGCATGCACA
This sequence comes from uncultured Gammaproteobacteria bacterium, assembly GCA_905479295.1. Classification (GTDB taxonomy): domain Bacteria; phylum Pseudomonadota; class Gammaproteobacteria; order UBA4575; family UBA4575; genus UBA4575. The sequence continues at coordinate 6,809 of CAJQLY010000025.1, forward strand.
GCTACTCGGTCCCTTGATGATAGCACAATGCAGGGCCAGACCTTCAGCTATGACTCACAACTTAGCTCCGGACTAGTTGATGCCCACATTGATAGCATTGGCGAATTACTCGCCGATCTGGCCGCTGCTAGTTGACACCCTCCCGAACCTAGAAACTAAACCCACACTCAAAATGCCTAAATTCATATCCAACGAACGTCTCGCTTATTTTACGAGCCTCGAAACCGCCGCACAAAACATTGTCGGTGCTGATTCCAATCTTGAAGATTGCGCAGACGCATCTGAGCTTGAAGCGTTACTTACTACTGAACAGCCTGACCTGCAAGCAATCGGCGATGCCGCTTGTGATACTTTGTTTGCCGATGCTGGCATCGAACGCGGCGAAGACGAAAGCCACGAATCTGCGCTGGCTCATCACCTAGCAGAGTTTGCGTTGGCAAAATCTTCACTTGAAGAGCTTACAGCAAGCATCAATGCAGCAGGATTAACACTGCCAGTTGCTTCTGCTGATACCGATATCACTTCAGAATTTATTACAAGCTGCATATCTGAGCAACTCGAAACAATGATCAGCAATAAATCAATTGCAACAGTCGCCGCTGCGGGTGCAACTACTGACGAGACTCCGGAAACATCTGAGACTGACAACACACCTCAGACTTCCAGCGAGATTGTCGCGCACTACGGCACTCTGACTGGCAGCGCACGTACTTCATATTTTGCCGCTAATAAAGCCGCCATCATGGCCGAGCTTACAAGCTAACATTCTCCCGCCGCTCGCGGCATTTCACACTAAAACCACCTCACAAAAATGGCTAATACATATCCAGCAGCAACTCTCGCTGATATCATCATGTCGTCGGAAATGCTTGCGCTTCAAAACAAGCACCTTCCTTTCGATAAATTCTGCACCGATTTTTCCAACGAAGCTGTTGCAGTTTCTCCAAACGGAACCGGCGCACGCTCTACTATTCAAGTTGATCTTGTCGGCTCTGGCTCGACCGTTCAAACTAACCCAACCAACTATGAGTCTGGCGATGCCAGCGTCACAGCTGTTTCGGTTGCAATGAACGAATACAGCTCAGCTTTTCACATCACTGCTGCCGAGCGCAACAGTGGCCGCAAGCTTGAAAAACTGCTTGGCGTTAATATGCACGGAGTTCTCGACAAGCTTGATTCTGTTGCATCTGCATTGTTTACTACTGCCAACTTTGGTGCTGCTGTTCTTGATAAAGATCCAACAACAGTAACAGCTGCTGATATCAAAACTCTGATCGCAGCCTCTGGCAAATACAACCAGCGCAACCTTATCACTGATGCAGTTTTCTGGGCGCAGTTTGCCGCTACTAGCGACAAGAACAGCCTCGGCGTAATGGACGGAGCATACGGCCTCGATTCCATGAACTACGCAACAGACTGGTCAAACGCTGGCACAAACGTTAATGGCATCATTGCTGATTCCACAGCTCTGGCTTGTGCTACTCGCTTGCCGCTCAACGACGACGCAGTGCGCGAAGTGATCGACATCGCGTTGATCGAACTGCCAAACGGCATGACAGCACAGATTGCTCAGTGGGTATCTACTGCAAGCCGTGCAACTTGGAACTCCATCGACATCGTCGCAGGTTTCCAAGTAGGCGATGCAACCGCTGGTGGCATCATCGAAGACGGCACAGTTTAATCTGGCCACTAAGTTTCAGCATCGGCGGGACAATCCCGCCGGTGCTTTTCCTTAACCTTAAAATTTTTATATTATGGCAAATCCTTATCATCTAGTAGTTGCCCGTAAAGGCAGCAACGTGGCAGTCGTATATTGCGGCCCTTCTGAAGTTGAAGCAATGGCTTCTGCTGTAAAAGTGACCACAGACAAAGCAAGCGAAATCGATGTTTTTCTGCATCCCGCTCCAAGCAAGATTGTGCAACCAAAGCCTGCGCCAATAGCCAAGCCTGCTGCGAAAAAAGCAAGCTCCAAAAAGGTTAGCAAAGCCGCCGCAGCTTCTGTGGATATTTTGGACGGTAAATAAGTTGACCATATAAACACCTCAAACGAACCCCGCAACGCACCTACCGCGTGCGGGGTTTACTTTTTTAAAGCATGACGATTAAAGCCACAATTTTAAATCAGATGATCGTCGCCTCCAAACAGCGAGAAGCGATGGACGGCGAAACGATCACTTTCCCAGGTGCAGTCGGCGACAAGGTTGGCATTTTCTCAGCGCTTGAGGAACCGTTTTACACTGAAGAGGCTGGCACTCGACCACGCGAGCAGTTGCAAGCGACACTTCGCATTGATCAATTCTTGGCTGACCCTTCTCAATTTGATCCGGCTGTTGATTACAAAAGCATCTTGCCATCGCGCACTGTTAAGGTGCAGCTACGTGGCCGCACATGGAGAATTGAAGGCACACCCACTACTAGCCACATCAGCTGGCAATTTACCCTAACAGAAGCGCACCCACGACCTTAGCACATGTCTGCCACCAGCACGCTCGATGACCGCCAGTTTCGCGCCAGCATCGCTGAACTTTCCAAGATCAGCGGCAAGACTTATGTCGAGACGTTTAAACTAGCCGGCGCTGGCCCGATCATCAAGATACTTGCCAAAGATAAAGCAGCGAAACCGGCCGCTGTTGCAGCCATTAAATGGTCAGTAACTCGAAAAGCCATGAACTCTTTCACTGGTTCAGTTGGTCAGATAATGAGCAGTAAGGATGGCAAGATGTGGTTCAGATCTGCTTATAGCGTAAAGAAGCGCCTAGTGTTTGATAGTGGTCCATCACGCGGCTGGCACTTAGGAGATCGCGAATGGTCCGACTTTCAAACAACTAAAAAAGAGCGCACCAAATATATAAGAGATGAGATAGCGCGCCGCAAATTAAGGTCTGGAATGCTACGCATGAGCTTTATCCAGATTGCCGATTCAATGAGAATTAACTTATCAAAAGTAAGCGGCGGCGCAATTGGTGGATCTGATAAAGCGCGAACGGTTCCAATGCCGGGGAAGCTAGGACAGGGTAGCACCACAGTAAGTGGCCCGCAGTTTAATATGTTGATGATGAATAACGCAAGAGGTGTACGCAAAGGACCACACATCGGCGCTGGCAAGTTTCGCGCTGGATACTGGCAAGGTAAATTGCAAATGGCTATCAATCGCCGCAGCACTGCAATACAAAACGACATGCGCCGTGGTGTCTTTAAAGATGTAAAGACTAGGTCGCAGCGCTATCCTGGTTTATTCGTTCAGCCGTAGCGCGCATCATTTTGACATCGCCAAGTGTACATGCCAGCGCCTGCCAATAAATACGAGCTATTCAACTTTGAAGATCCAATATGCGATGCGGTCCGCACCCTGATTGGTCTTGACGCAATCTTGCAACGTGAAAGCACGCAACTGCAAGATATCAGCATTGTGGTACGTTTTACAAGTGGCAGCGCAAACGGCCACGTCACCACCGCGCATGATGGAGTCAAATTGTATGACGCCTTTGTTGGTGGCAATTTACAGATCGAAGTTTCACGCGAGCGTGAAGACTTAGAAACAGTCGCAGAATTAGAGCCGACTGACACCATATCGCAAGATCCTCTGACCTTAATAGTTGGCCAAATACGATACGCTTTAAGGCATGCCAAGACTGCGCCAAGCGATCATCTGCCACTAAATGACGAACTCATAAGCCCTAAGATAACATACATGCTTCCAGCTCCCACAATTGGCGCTCATGAAGCCGAGTATCATCGAGACTATATGGTGCTGAGTTGGTCAGTTGATTACCACATACCAGCTGATATCTGGCCCCGCGTTGTCACCAGTAATGGCACATATGTCATTTCCAACGGCAGCTGGGTGACTACTGAATAAAGCCGCGCACTTCAAATGAATAAAACATGTGACAAGATGCATCGCCGCAAGTTGACACCTCTCAAGATTCAAACCTTACACTGTAAATATATAATCCAATGACCACATTCAAATCTGACGGCACATTGCCTACCGGTAGCGTAGATATCACCATTCTTGAATCGAGTGAGATATACACTGCAAACAACTTCACATGGACGCAAGACACTACATCGGACGTCCAACGTAATCACGCTGACGGACTGCCAAAAGGATTTGAGGTCAAGCCTGGATTTACTAATGGCACACTTGATCTTCAATTGGCTGACTCCGAGCAACCGCTGCCAGAGATTAACAACACCTTTTCAATTGGAAGCCTTGGCTATGCGCTTACATCGCGCGGCTTAGCTAAAGAGCAAAACGGCGAATGGAAACTATCGGCCGGACTTCGCCTACTTTCAAACCCTTTGATTACTGAGCCTATTGCTGCTGTTGCCTTAACTCAAAACTCTGCAATGACATCAATCAATAGTGCCGCTGTTGGTCCTGAATCTGGTCTGACTTATACATGGTCAGCAAGCAGCCTGCCAAGTGGTACTTCAATTGACTCAAGCACTGGAGTAATCAGTGGCACACCAGACACGGTTGAAACAACTACTGCAAAGATATTTGCAAGTTCAACCAACTCAGATGGGAACACTATCAAAGGCGTTCGCTACATTCCTTTTACCGTCACAGTGTAATCGCTTAATCAATTACTCTTGCTCTTCTTTTATGACCTAAAAGGTCTATTCTAATACACAAGGGGAAGCCCGCTCGAAATGGGCGGGCTTCTTTTATATCCAACCTATCAGCATGACCGAAGCCGAGATCGCCAACATAGAGCGCCACCGTGACGAAGCTTTCATTGAGTGCGCACGGCCGCTATGGATTAAGCCAGGCTGGTTTGGTCCGTCAGTTGGGCCGCCTGTAATGCCGCTGACTTGGATTCGCTATCACCAGCTATGCGGCGAGCAGCACGCTGTTTTATTACCAGACCCCGGCGCAATTGATCGTGACGCCTTATTGCGTACACTGTGGGTGCTTAGCCCTAGCTTTAGCCATTCGCGGATAGCTTGGAGAATTTATAAACTGCGCAAATATTTGTGCGCATTGATTAACCGAAAACAATTACAGGCATCACTTCGGCTGTATATCATTGATGCCTTTCTTGAATCAGGAGCAAGCAGCAGCAACAACGCACCAGCTGATTCAAGCTTTCCAGCTTCACATCTACTGGGCGGCATCATTAGCTGCTTTGCCAAGCTTTACAGCTGGAGTCGTCGCGATATATTAGAGATGCCAATTGCTCAGAGTTATCAACTAATTAACACATTCAGCGGCCAAGGTAATGCCGCCAAGGGCCAGCCCGCTTTCAATGCCGTAGAAGATCGCAAGAATGGAGATCGTCTGCGAGCTAAACGTGCCGCCGCTAAACAATCAACTGAGGCAACCGCCACACCATGAGTCTTGGACCTGCACTAATCTGGAAGATGGGGGGCGACACCTCCAAATTCAACTCAGCTATTAAAGGCGCCAGCTCGCGCACGATGGAATTTAAGTCGTTGCTTAAAAGCATTGGGCCAGCTTTCTCTGTTGGCTTCTTAATTGCTGGTATCCAACGGCTCACTGCCGAAATCAGTAACACTGGCAAGACCGCGCGCAAGCTTGGCGTCGGTGTTGAATTATTGCAAGAGATGCGCTTTGCCGCCGAGCTTACCGGCGTTGCCCAGACAGCGCTCGACATGGGCCTGCAACGCTTCACTCGCCGCCTAGCTGAAGCAGCACAGGGTGGCGGTGAGCTTAAAGGCGTGCTTGAACAATACAACATCCAGCTTAAAAATAATGACGGAACAACCCGATCTAATGTTCAAGTTTTAGGCGATCTGGCTGAAGTGATTAAGAATACTGAAAACCCCGCAGAGCAGCTACGCATTGCCTTTAAGGCATTTGACTCAGAAGGCGCTGCACTTGTTAATACTTTGCGAGATGGTAGAGCCGGGCTTGACGAGTTTCGCTTGGCTGCACGTAAGGCTGGCGCAGTAATATCTCAAGAAACTGTAAAGCAATTTGAAATATTCGACGATCAAATCACTACTGTAAAGACTAGCTTGAAGGGTTTAGTGTCAGTGACTCTTGGAGCTTTTCTATCTTTGGGAACTTTTATTGGCGAGACTCTTGGCAATGCTACGAATTGGCTTGAGGAGAATACATCAGTGCTGAGTACACTTGAAACAATCTTTAACAAGTTGCTGTTCGTTGAAGCTTATAAAAAAATCAACGATCAAGCTGAGCAGACTGTCACACTAACTCAATCAGTCGCAACTGAAACTGATAAGGTCGTTACAAAAATGGAAGACCTGGCAGATCAGGCAGAGCGACTTACTGGCATAACGGAAACATATGCCGCTATAACTGAGTCTCAGCGTAAAAGCGCACTAGCTTCAATGAGTACTCAAGAGCAGATCAACACTTTACTTGAGCGCGAAGTTGAAATTTACAATACGAAAGTTGCACCGGCTCAACAAGGATCAAAGGAATGGTCCGAAGGCATGCTTGAACTTGAAGAAAGCCGTGTGCAGGTTGATAAGCTTTTAGTGCAATTGGCCAAAGAAGAGGCTGCTGAAGCAGAAGCCGCATACAAAGCCGCAGAAGATGCAGCAGCTGATGATCTAAAAGCGACTGAAGAATTAGCCAGAGCACGAGCCAAAGCTGCCGAAGAAGCGGCCGAAGCGGGATCGAGCGCCAACAGATTAAAAGCGTTGAACTTGGAATTGATCGAGGCACAGGTCAGAGAAGATGGCAAGCTAGTTGATAAGATAGATGAGCAAATTAAACTTGAAAGCTTAATTGGTCGCATTATGAATGAAACCAACGTAAGCCGAGAAAGAGCTGTTGCACTAGCAAATGGATTATTGGCTGTGGCAAAAGAAACCGAGCAGGTATATCGAAGCACCGCAATGCTGCAAAGTGGGGCCGCAGCCATTGAATATTCTGACATGTCCAAGAAGGAATTGAAATATCTACTTGATAACACTAAGGACGACATTTTTGAAAACAATCAGTCAAACGCTCTAGGAATCCGCGGCATAGCAACGAGCGGAATGATGCAAGCGATCGTCTATAATGTCGAGCAAGAGCTAGAACTGCGCCGCCAATACGAAAACACCTCTGCTGCGGGTCGCGATCTACTCTTTAACCCGGCGCAACAGCAGCAGCTCGACCGTGTTACCACGCCGCAGACCGATAGCCAGCGGCAGACGCGCCTGCTCGAATCGATCGACGACTCACTCGCAATCCAAACCGCCCGTTACCCTCTCTATTAAATCATGGCTACTCACCACTCAGACGGCGACTTTACCGAAGCCACCCCCACCGGCGCCGATGTGCGCCACATGCCTTTTTTAAACATTGGCAATCAATCCAACTACATGATTGAGCGCTTCATCACGCAAAACATGGCGTCAAAAGCGGTGGTTCCGCTCGGCACGGCCGCGACCGCCGACGACGGTGGCAACTCTGACACGGGCGACACCCTGTATCTGATCAACGAGTCGCCACTCGATCAAGGACTCGCAGCAATCGGTCAAGCCCGCTACTCGCGGCTATGGGCGCCACAGTGGGACGACATCACCGTGTATGATGGGCTGAGCTTTCCGCTGCCTGACTTTCGCGGCCTAACCTATCCAGGTATTTCGTTTACATACGACGAAACGAAGCTGCGCCTTGAGATATTGCTCGACCCTCTTATCCCGGAATCTGTTACTTATTGGACTGCCGGATCTTGGACTTATACGGGGCCGGTCAGCTTGACCGAGAGTGCCGCTGTAAACTTCGATGATAATTCATTGACGGCAACAGCTGCGCTGCAAGCAGTTGATCCCATCGTCTCTAATGTCAGCAAAGTCACCAATCCAGGCGTCGATCCGTCGAGCCCTTTTAGGATGGATAGATTGTATCGCGACACATCGCTCGCAAACGAGACTCCGACATTTGATCTCTCTGGACTCACGCCAGCTGGAGCGGTCGAGAGAGAAACCTCAACGAGTAATTCATTTAGAAAAATAACGATCACAGTAACCGCTGGCGATTTAATTGCCGGCACTTGGACATTTACTAGTGAAGATGGTCTTGTGGTAGCGACTATCAATTACGACGACGACGCCGAGACAATACTATCCAAGCTGCAAGTCGTCGATACATGCTTTGATTCAGTGACTATTGATAATTCAACAAATTTTGAGATTTCACTTTACTATGCAAAACGCCAATTTAACGGAGCGGGTAATGGGTATTATGTACTTAATAATAATGTCAAAGCGGCTATCGATATATCCGGCCTATCGCATAACGGGAGCGGAATAGCCAAGGAAGAAGCAGCTGATACTGGCATTCTTGAGCGCTTAACCGTTTATCCGAGCAGCGCCCGTATTACCAAAGCAGCGCACAAATTACAAACTGGAGATCTCGTCTATGTCAGCCCGGAAAATTTTGTGGTTACGCGCATCGATGCAAATACCTTTGATGTAGCCCTCGAAGACTACAATCATCAAATTGCTCTGCCTCAATATCAACCGATTTATTACTGGTACACCCGCGCCAAGCAAGTACGCTCGCGCTTCATTTTCAAGTTTTACATCCTTGGCGTCACGCCGGGCATCACCACCCCGGCCGATATACCCTCGCCCGCAGTGGTTGATCATGACTATGCATTACTAGAAGCGCTCGCCAATCAAACTGAAGAGATCACCATCGGCGTCACTAAGCCCGTCATAATCTTTCCGGGTGTCTATCAAGTGCGCCTGACTAATGTCAGCATCTTTGACCTCTACGACGAAAGCTAACCATTATGAATAACGAACTAGCAGGGGGAGATCCCTCCGAAGATTACAGTGCGCCGATTCCAAAGCAGATCCTCTCACCGTCGCCCCTCGATGCTTATAATGATGTACCCATAATTGGCAATGATGAGGATTATTATTACAAGAGCAAGAACGTCACTGGGCTGGATAAGTATAATAGAGAAAATTGGGCTGACTTTGGCAAACGATATAGACCCAGGATGCAGCGATATGTTGAGCCGGGGAAGCTTTTATCAGATTATGATCAGTACCGCAACAAGACCACGCTCTACTTCAGTCAATTCACCAAAGGGCTAAACAAGTACGGCCGCCTGGACGAATCGATGCTGGAGACCGCGTATGGGACCCAGACAGTAGACTCCGACCAAGGCGGGCTAGCCAAGGCCATGCGATTCGCTTACAGCACTCCGGGCGTTATCTTTAGTTATAATCGCGAAGACGGGGGCATCCTCTACGACTTGCGCGAAAAGCATCGCGGCTACTACGAAGACGTCGAGGACGGCTTTACCCCCGCCCGCACCAACTACGACGAAAGCACCGTGACCCTAGCCGAGCTGGCCGCGCAGGTCAAAACCCTCAAGCGCGACCTTAAACGCGCAGGCATTATTTGACACCATCGCAAAAGTAAAGCGCTTACAACTTTTTCTGTTTATATATTTCAACCTTTTTAACTATGCCAAACACTACACCAATCGAAAACGTCTGGGCCGAAAAAGGCAACCTTGCGTACAATGCAATCGTTGCTACTGCTGATGGTAAATACCCGGCTCTTGATGGCAGCTTGATCACCAACATCGCCGTTAGCGGCGATATGAACGCCTCAACCTATGACCCTACCACCGTGGCCGCAGATGCCTTTGCGATGGATAACATGGTCGAAGGGACTGATACTAAGATTCTGACCGCAACTGAGCGCACAAGGTTAGCAGAGCAGGCTTTAACTGACGTGATTGACAAGCTTGCTTGGAACGCCAACGACTTAACTTTTGACATTGATACTGGCACAGATGTAGTCATTCAAGTTGGCCAGGAG
>CAJQLY010000026.1 GCA_905479295.1 uncultured Gammaproteobacteria bacterium
CAACTTGGTCGTTATGTGCAATCTTAACCACAATGGGATGAGACATGACAGAAACAACAGATAATAAAAGCTATGATGAATTTGATGTTAGCGACGCTTGGAAAAATAAATTTAAGATTTTAGAAAAGGCAGGAAAGTTTAAAGGCGTAAGTTACGAATATGTATAGGAGAGGTATGAACAATAAACTTTTGCTTTCAGGTTTTGTTTTTACATTGATAGGTGTTGTTTCCGTATTGATAGAAAATACGTTTTATCAATATATCGATGAAGATGGTTTTCTCCATGAAAGTTTGTTTATGCCATTGGGAGTTGTCTTTTTAGCTATTGGTTTGTTACTTATATTTGTTTTTTCAGTTTTGAAATTAGCTCGGTTGGTTCGCCGAAAAACTCATGAAAAATAGCGGCTTACACATAATTAGGCGCTGCTGCGGAAAATTTACTCGCTAGCGCTCCTAAATTTCCGTAGAGCGCGGTGTTATGCTGCAGGAAAATTGGCGCCCTAATCTTATGTGGCTGGGAACTACTGGATATTGGTCTACTCTAACTTCGGTTATTAACTAAAAATAAGGGCATTTCCATGAAAAATTTCAAAGCAGCATTAATCTCAATACTTATTGTTTTTACATCATTATCATCTCAAGCATCCAAAGCGAACCTTGAAGATCCAGAGATATATAGTATTTTATTTTACGCTGATTGGTGTGGGAGCTGTAAAGTACTAGACCCAGCAATTGTAAAAGCACGAGGAAAATCAGATCTTGATAATGAATCGGTACTATTTGTACGTCTTGATTTGTCGAATGCTACTAAGCGGCATCAGTCTAGCTTGATGGCGCATGCCCTTGGCTTGGGTAAGTTCTACAAAGATAATGGCGGGGCAACCGGGTTTATGTTGCTTGTCGATGCGGAAACAAAAGAAGTTATATCAACAGTAACAAAAAAATCAGATGCGAAAGCAATAACTTCTCAAATTAAAAGCGCAATTTCTAAAGTATCTAGTTAAATATAATATATCTTAAAAGCACAATAGAAAAATCAATAGGATCAGACTCGATTGATTTTTCTTTGCGGAAGCCTCTTGATTTTCTATCACCGCCTCTAGGCCTAGGTTGAGCCTAAATCTACATAGATCAATGGAGTCTGACTCTATTGATTCCCAGTCATCTGTCTGCTTCTTACCTTTATCTATCAATAGGTCTAACTTACTTGGATAGTGCGGAGGAAAGCCTTTCTTTCCTAAGAAACTACTACTACTCGAAATTAAATACTAAGGTTGAGAAAAGCCATGCTTTCTTGTACTTACCTAGAAAACTTTTCAATAGGCGAAAAAAAAGAGGCGGTAACGCCTCTTTTTTTAAAGCATTAATACGATTGTTTAGAACGTATATTTTGCTGAAGTGAAGAATGTACGTGAAGGCCATGGGTGATAAACATAGGCTTCTTCATTAAAGACATTATCAATCCCTGCTGAAATACTCGCAGCGCTATTCATCTGCCATTTTGCCTTTAGGTTGACAAAGAAATAGTCATCTTGTGCACCGAAGACTTCCTTAGCTTTATCACTGTTATCGAGCTCACCATAGCTATTAGAGGCATAGCGGAAATTGGTCGATAGGTTCACATTTGAGGTGTAGTGATAAGTCAGACCAAGGTTAGAACGCCACTTCGGTATGCGAGGGAAGCGTTTACCTTCAATATCTGTATTTAACTCATTCTTGGTAATTTCAGCATCGGTATAAGTCAGATTGAACTGCATATCTAGTAGAGGATGGAAGAATTCTACCTGTTGGAAAATGAATTCGGCACCACTGGTCTCTACTGTATCTACTGGTAATGTTGTGGTGATGCTGGAATTATTAATATCCATTGCTGAGAAGGTGAAGATGACATCATCGACTTCTTCATGGAACAGATTAACCTTTACCAAACCATTTTTGAGTTGCTTCTCTAGTGACAGATTATGGTGGATACCATCTTCTGGTTCTAGATCAGGGTCTGAATTGAACTGACGGTCACCAGTGGATTCATTACGATACAACTCTTCTACGATAGGGAATCGGACTGCACGTGCCACAGAGTAGCGTAGGGTGACGTCTTGGGTAGGAAAGTAACCAATTGATAGTTTTGGAGACCATGCTTTTTCATCACGATCTTTAGCCGTGGTATCACCATCTGAGCTGAAGGCACCATCACTAGACCAGTCTTCGTAGCGTATACCTACAGCCACATCAACTTGATCATTTATGCCATAGCCAAACTGTGCAAAGACCGCATGGGTCTCAGTTTCGCCACCACTAGCACCGCGACTATCACCTTTGATCTTGTTTACAGAATCGTATTTGAAAGGCTTAATCGATAGCTCGTAATTATCATAGTGATAACCCACTGAAAGACGTGCTTTCGGATTGCTAAATAGAGATTCAGTACCTGCCTTGGCGTCAAAGATTTCCCAACCGGTATCCTCGGCATCGGTAAAGCGACCCTTGAAGGAGGCATTTTGTGAAACATAATCAGGATCGTTTGGATTACGACCGGTACGGATCTCTTCATCTTTGAGTATGTCGAAATCGCTATAATAGAGGTCAAATA
>CAJQLY010000027.1 GCA_905479295.1 uncultured Gammaproteobacteria bacterium
CATGCTCATAACGCAACCCAATAAGACTTTCTAAGAGTACGGTATGACTGCTTGAACTGCTGACTCCGCGACTAATAATTCGAAACCAACGGATGTCTTGCGTTTTGGCAGCAGTCTCTACTAAATATTGAATGCTATACGCCGGTGGCTGTGCAAGATGCTCAAAGTTAGTATTAGGCTCTAGCTTCTTTGCTTGTGTCAGCCAGTCGATCTGATGCGCCGATATTTCTTCTGTCGAGACAAATAAGCCATCAGTTCTATCTTGGTCAAACGCGAGCCAATTACAGCTGGCAGACATGAGATGTTGCTGCGCCTTTGACAGAGCAGACTCGGCTGCCAAGAATGCCTGCACCTCATCTTGTAGATAACGATTGAGTATCAATTCAATATTCACCGTCTGGCTAGTACGTAAAAGTAAGCTACCAAATACCATCAAAAAAAGAAGTACCACAGGTAGTATCAGTCCCGATTGTCTGTCCATCATCGAATAGCCACGTGAATGCGATCAGACTGTGTACTCCTAATGACAGCTGGCAACATGCTCTGCTCGCTAGAGTCATACTGAAGCAGCATCTCAACGGCGCGAACACTAGGCCAAGCCAGACCCTGCTGCCTGATTTCAGCTGCTGTCCGCCGCGCCTCTGCATAGCCATCTTGGTCGACATCGAGGTCATAGCGAAAACTCATTTGCGCAATGCCTGAACTCAGCTCCTCGCGCCGACTAGAGACTCGACCCTGCTTACTACTCAGTGTAAGCGCCTCACGATAAATCGCTGGACTCTTACCAGAAACAGACATAGAGAGATAATAGATGGCAGCATAATAGTCGGTGATATAACTCAAGGTTTGAAAATCATATGCTTGCTGCTGACACTGTCCTGGTAGGCCAGAGTCCACTATGGGAGGGCCAATGGCTTGACTGCAATTGCCCGGAATCTGCGTGCTATCTAAACCCACCTCAATCGTTCGATGCTTACGGTTAATTACACCTGCTTGGAATAGCACGGTATGGTTTGGATCACAGGCAATCAATAAGGCACCCTTGCGTAACCAAGCTAGACTAGCTTTACCGCCCAATACAAATCGATTGGCCTCGTAAGATTTAATAGGTATACGGTTTTCCCCCGCCCGTAAAATCATTAATGCCTCATGATCTTTAATCGCATCTTTTACTATGGCCTGTGGCAGCCGCTTGGAATCATAACCACGCAGCTGATTATCGAATGGGTTTTGCCACCAGTTATTGTCATTCATATTTAATATCGACGTTTTTGTAGCCGTTTGGCCGCAGGGGAGATACCGCGCCATACGGATATCACGCTTCATTTCGGTCAAGGCGAAATACACCACCTCGTTGCGCACCGCCTGTTGCTCTAAGCGAAAAGTAGTCTGACTCAATTGCAGAAAAAGTTGTATCAGCAAGACAAATAAAAGACTGGCTGCAGCCGTAACAAGCAATAGCTCGATCAAGCCATAAGCCTGTATTCTTACCCTTGGCCTATTACAATCCACTCACTCGCTACCATTGACGCACCAGCTTTAGCTGCTGCTGTTGTGAACCGTTACCAAACCAATGCAAATCGAGTTGCGTCATATTGGTGCCATCATCAGCTGTATATGTGATTTCTAATTCAGCATTTGGTAAATAAGCTGTCGCCGTTTTTACAGTCGATGGATCGCTTGTATGATTTGATAGGCAGTCTTCCAGTGTCGACTTAAGTAAACAACGCCAATAGCTGACATTACAATCTACAGCTGAACCCTGTGGTTTATCCGATTGTGAGCAATCTACCTCTGGCTTTTCATCACGCGAGTTATAGCGATAGCTATTGATCGCGATTTGATTTTTATTTTGCTGCATCGTTTCGAATATGGAGGCACTGTATAAAATAGCATTCTGGCGATAGGCTAAGCGTGTCATCAGCTGTTGATTACCTATTTGTGAGCGCAGTAATAAGGCAGAAGAAAAACTCAACAACAGCAAACTGATGCTTAATTCTATAAGGCTAAAACCAGATTGAAAATCAAGATGCAGTAAATTTTTCATTCCAATAAACAGTTAGTTATTGGTTTTTTGTTGCTCTTACGTGGGATACCTTGCGGATCACGTTCTAACAGACGTAAACGACCACGACTATTAAGACTCAGCACCTGTGCTTGGCGCACATTGTCACTAAAGCAAAGGTAGAAGCTAGCGCCAACACCTGCACTATTTCGACCCGAGGCATAAAAGCTCACGGCATCGGTCGCATTACCATTGGCGCGTAAGCTATAGCCGCTAGCTAATGCTGACTGCCGCCATATCAAGGCTTCCCTAGTTGGCTCTCGTTGGCCACGAGGTAACTGGTGGTCATGAAATAGAATCCAACCCAATTCATACTGTTCCTTGGTGCAGACGATGCCATCTTTACTTGGACAGAGACTCACGGTTTCAACTTGATGCAAGGCCTTGGATCGCGCCAAGCGCAAGCTAGTAATCAGGCCCTGCGCATAATGATCTAAGCGATACTCAAGCACTATCGTGCTTGGTGAGAACGTAGCCGCACCGATAAGAATGAAAAGAATAGCCATGCTAAGAATTAACTCTAACAGCGAATAAGCTGCCGACATTATTTGCACTCCTTGACCTTAAGGGCTTACCACTTGAAGGAGTAACAAGCTTAACTTGCAGGAGGGTGTATTGTCGCCGAAGCTTGTGCGCTTCTGCTCAGTGACTATTACTAGCTGAACTATGTGCGCGATATGAACTAAGAATAATACAGCCCAGTAGCGCCACAGACTGGTCATCAGTGTTGCACTGATGACCACAATTTTTTTATGCTTTATCCTTCGTTTTTCTGACTAGCTGCGGCTGAGGTTTTTATCATCTTTTTCATGATGCCAATAGCGACATCCAAGACCACGTCTTTATCTTTTTCAGCACGCACTGAGATCACTTTACCTGCAGTGCCCTGACTCACTTCTTCATTGTTTTCGAGATGCCCCTCTAGATCAACTTCTCGCACAAATTCATTTGCTTTTTTAACTTCGCCACTCACCTTGTTAGTCACCTCAATGGTTATATCAGGGACAATCCCAGAGTTCTGAATAGAACGGCCTAATGGTGTGAAGTAACGCGCTGTTGTTAGTTTAAGCGCTGCATTTTTTTGTAACGGTAATACCGTCTGCACAGATCCTTTACCAAATGATTTTGAGCCGACTAAGGTTGCACGCTTATGATCTTGCAAGGCACCGGCAACAATTTCTGAAGCCGAGGCCGAGCCCTCATTAATTAAGACAACAACAGGTAGACCCTGTAGCTTATCTGGAGTGCCTGCACTATATTTTAATGCTGCATCGGCTGCACGGCCTTCGGTATATACAATCAGCTCACCATCATTGAGGAAGATATCAGAGACACCAACAGCACCCGTCAGCACACCGCCAGGGTTATTACGTAGATCAAGCACCACACCGCGCAAATCATTACCTGCCTTCGCTACCAATG
>CAJQLY010000028.1 GCA_905479295.1 uncultured Gammaproteobacteria bacterium
CGCGATCTGTTTTGTTGAATGGCCTGAGAAAGGCAATCCTTTATTACATTCACCAGACCTGACTATAAAAATCGAACATGCCGAAGAAAAACGCTGGCTAGATTGCACGCAGGGTGCATAATAAAACGCATGTCGCCTACTTTTCATCAGCAATCTCTCATTCGTATCTTCGCCCTACTCTTAGTTAGCCTATTTTGGTTGGCACCAGTTTCAGCGGAACCGATTGCAGTAGAAGATGTTCGTGTCGCGATAAAAGACCAAACCACACGAATTGTGATTGAGACAAAAAAACGCCCAGCCTACAAAGTCTTTAGCCTCAGCGACCCAGAACGTTTAGTTATTGATATCGCAAATACTAAGCTGACTAAAAAAATTACTCGCAGTATCTTCAATAACACCCATGTCAGTGATATGCGTCATGCCCAACGCAAATCATCTTTACGTCTAGTATTTGATCTAACACAGCGTGTCACGCCCAATAATTTCTTACTCGCACCTAATAGTAAAAACAATTATCGGCTAGTGCTCGACCTGAGCGCTGGGAAAAACAAACAGTCCGCCAGTAAGAAACCGGCTAATTCAATCAGTAGCGCTCCAATTCAGAGACGGCCATTACGCGATATCGTCATCGCTCTTGATGCTGGCCATGGTGGTAAAGATCCAGGTGCGATCGGCTATGCAGGTACCTATGAAAAAAATGTTGTACTGCAGATCACAAAGCGCCTAAAACGTATGCTAGATGCACAACCCGGTATGCGTGCCATACTCACTCGCAGCAATGATCGTTACTTAACCCTACGTGACCGCACACGCAAGGCGCGTAAGAACCGTGCCGATCTCTTTATATCAATACATGCCGATGCGGTAGAAAGTCGACGCGCTTATGGTTCATCGGTCTATGTTTTATCTAGGCGCGGTGCCAGTAGTGAGGCAGCCAAGATTTTAGCCCGATCACAGAATGCGGCCGATATGATCGGTGGCGTCTCCTTAGATGGTAAAGATAAGGTCTTACAACATGTCATCTTAGATCTCTCACAAACCGCCACTATCGATGCCAGCACCGAGCTTGCTCATAATGTAATCACCGAATTAGCACGCTTAGGTAAGACTAAGAAAAAAGTGGGGCATGCCGGCTTTGTCGTCTTGAAGTCGCCTGATATACCGTCGATTTTGGTCGAGACCGCATTCATATCAAATCGCGCAGAAGAGAAAAAGTTACGCTCACCAAAACATCAGGAAAAAGTGGCTAAGGCTATACTTAATGGTATTAGACGCTATCTACAGCAAAATGCCCCTGAAGACAGCAAGCTAGCGCAGGCCCCTACGAGTAAAAACAATAATCGACATATTATTCGCAGTGGTGAAACACTGTCTGGCGTTGCCCAACGTTATGGCGTCAGCGTCAGAGCCTTACGTTTAGCGAATGGTATCAAGGGCGATAAAATCCGTGTCGGACAAAAACTTAAGATCCCGAAAGCTTAAGATTACTAAAAAGTAGCCGTGTCTAAGATTTAAAAATAGACCGATGCCAGGTCGCTGTTAATACTCGGTCGATGACCAATTGAGCACTACCCATAACCTTCTCTGAAAGTGACTTGGGCACGATATGACTGACCTCATAGATATCTGCAGTAGCGCTTAATTGCCATAGATAATCATCACTAGTCATCAATTCATCCACCAGATTGAGCTCCAACGCCCGACGTCCATACCAATGCTCGCCAGTTGCAACCTTGGCAAGATCAACCGATGCCCTCTGTTCATGAATAAAGTCCTTAAACAGTTCATGGGTATCTTCGATCTGTTCTGTGAATTTTACACGATCCTCATCTGTATTCTTACCAAACATAGTGATGGTGCGCTTATTTTCTCCCGCCTTAATCATCTCAAAATCGATACCATTTTTATCTAATAACCGACTGAAATTAGGCATTTGTGCAATCACGCCAATCGATCCAATCACTGAGAAAGGAGCTGCAACTACTTTATCGGCAACACAGGCCATCATATAGCCACCGCTAGCGGCAACCTTGTCTACCACTATCGTCAAGCCTAATTCGTGCTGTTTAAACCGGGTTAGTTGTGACGCCGCAAAGCCATGCTCATGCACCAAGCCCCCGGCATTTTCTAGACATAAGACCACTTCATCACTTTTATCCGCCACTGACAAAATAGCGCTGACCTCATCACGTAAATATTTCGTTGCCGATGCTTTGATATTGCCAACAAAGCGCAATACAAAAACACGTTTGCGGCTCTGTTCCTGTTCATCCTTAACCGCTTTTTTTTGTGCCTTTTGGATTTTCTTAAATTCCTTCTTAGACAGGACTTCGCGTTGCACATGTTCTTTGGTCTCTGCATATCGACGCGTCACATTCTTAATCTGTAAGCGATTGGCATGCTGCCCACGTGCCGCCAAGGAGAATATGACGGCGAGCATGACTACAAGCAGTATGATTAAGGTTATTGTTTTAGCGAAAAATAGACCGTAGTCCAAGAAGAATTCCATCATGCTATTTTCTCTTTAATGCGAGCTACACTGAGCTACTCTAAATATGATTCGGTTCAAATTCGGCAAACCACTGACCGACCTCTGCTTTGCTAGGTGGCATATAAAATAAACCACGCAAATCAAGCGCACCCTGATCCCCAAGTTCTGCTCCACTTAAAACTGTTTTGAAATCACTACCGGCCAACAATTGATGCGAAATAGTGGTGAAGTATCGTTGCACGTAATTATGCCGCAATAAATCATGCAGCAATTCCGGCCCTGCCACCAAATAAACCGAACGATAGTCCTGTTGTTGTAGAAACGACATCAGCGGCTCTACATCCACTAACCGCCCCTGACCAAAACGTAATGGCTCCATACCTTTTTCTCGCCAGTACTCGATGCGTTCAGGGGTAGCTTCAGCAGTGGTCGCCAGATGTACTTTTTGTCCATGCTCGTCTAGTGAGTCATGCCATGGAAAATCCAAAGAACCACTAAGAATCATCACATCAGGGGCTGGCTTCAGACCCTGCTCTGCACGCCATCTATGTAGATACTGTGTTTCTGCACATTCCGGCAGCTGCAAAATATTACCTAAGCGCTTGTCCTGTAGCGAGCGCATATAACCGCCATGCGTAATAATGCAATCCGCATGTGCATAGAGCTCTAAAAATAGACGAAAGTCTAAGCTGGACTTGAGCCGCTGCGGCAACTGGTACTGTTCATCGTCACTGTCTGCTAGAGCAATACGACCATCAAGACTCGATAAAAAATTGGCGTAAACTAGTGGTATTACACCTTCTTCACCAGCAATTCTGCCCGGTCTGAGATACAATCCCTGTACTGATTGCGCCTCCCCTGTAGGGGGGAATAAGCGTGTAATTTTTTCCATCACAACGAAACCTTTGCCGTGGCTTTACCAAAAATTCAAACTGCAATACCCTTACGCCGATACAAATATGGCGAATATACCGCCACTTTACTGGGTGACATCAGCAGCAGCGATGACCTGAATTACCGCTTCATGATGGCTTTAGTAAAAGATGGTGGAACTGATCCAGAAGTATACATTACCCATGAGGAAACCGCGGTAGGATCTGCTGATCGATATAGAACCCGAGTTTTGACTGCAGATGCTGAGCATATTATCGATCAACAGGCACAGGCATTAAATCAGGCTGCATTTTGTGATTTTGCCCTAAATGGCATCCAACAGATGTTTGGTCTGAGTGACGAACAAGCGGTTTTGCTCAGTTAAAACCTATGGATAAAGCCACCATGTCCCAATCGATCAAGAAGTTACCTGACACCCTAATCAATCAAATCGCTGCTGGTGAAGTCATCGAACGGCCGGCCTCGATTGTAAAAGAACTGGTTGAAAACAGTATCGATGCAGGGGCTAGTAGTATTACGATTGAACTCGAACAAGGTGGTATTCAACGCATCTCTGTGCGTGACGATGGCAAAGGCATACCAGTCGATGAAATCACACTCGCACTGACTCGACACGCCACTTCAAAGATTGAAAGCTTTGATGACTTACATCGCATCCGAAGCATGGGTTTTCGTGGTGAAGCACTACCCAGTATTGCCTCTATTTCACGCTTTAGCCTGAGCTCACGCAGCATAGATAGTGAGCAAGCGTGGCAGATTACCGTTGATGGTGGCCGTATTAATGACACAGATGGTGATTTACTGAAGCC
This sequence comes from uncultured Gammaproteobacteria bacterium, assembly GCA_905479295.1. Lineage (GTDB taxonomy): Bacteria > Pseudomonadota > Gammaproteobacteria > UBA4575 > UBA4575 > UBA4575. The sequence goes on from CAJQLY010000028.1 coordinate 4,195, forward strand.
AGCTCGACAGGCACAGGGCACCCACATTGATGTCAATGATATTTTCTTTAACACACCCGCACGTCGCAAGTTCTTACGTGCAGAAAAGACTGAATTCAACTATTGTGAACAGGTCGTCAAACGAGTTGCATTGGCACACTTTGCCTGTGCATTTGAACTACGGCATAACCAAAAGACTATTTTTGCATTACCACCGGCACTAGACCAAGAGGCACAGGAACGCCGATTACAAACACTACTTGGTCGTAGCTTTGTCGAAAACCTGTTGTACTTTGAACATGAGCACGATGGCAAAAAACTACATGGATGGTTGGCCACACCAAACTTCTCACGCTCGCAGGCAGACATGCAGTATCAGTTTGTTAACCAACGCCATGTCCGCGATAAAACAATCTCACATGCAATCAAACTTGCCTACCAAGATGTGCTTTACCATGGCCGACAGCCAGCCTATGTTATTTTTCTTGAGATCGACCCCAGCACCTTAGATGTCAATGCGCACCCAGCAAAAACCGAGGTCCGTTTTTGTGACAGCCGCTCAATCCATGATTTTTGTCGGCATACACTAAAGCAGCTCCTGAGTGAATTTCGTAGCGCACCGATTGACCATGAACAGCTAAATAAATTAGCCGACTATGCCGGCAGCTCTTATCGCGCACCAGAACAAACCCGGCTGAACACGTCGACAGTTATGGAACATGCATCACAGCTTTACCCAGCTAGCCAACAGGGCAGTAGTGCATACCCTACTCCTCATCAGCCATTAACCAGCGCTAGCATTGATGAGATGGCCGTCTTTGGCCAGGAAGCCGTACAAGCAGAAGACAGCATGCCCGCCTTAGGTTATGCCTTAGGCCAGCTGCATGGTATCTATGTACTCGCTCAAAATGAGCAGGGGCTAGTCCTAATCGACATGCATGCAGCACATGAGCGGGTCGTCTACGAGCAACTCAAGACACAAAGCCTAGACCTTGCCCCACAACAACTTTTAGTCCCCTTGCAAGTCAATCTAAGCGCAAGTGAGGCACGCTTTGCTAGTCTGCATCAGACATTATTTAATGAACTTGGGATACAACTAGATTTACTTAGCGATGAGCAAATCGTCATACGCTCAGCACCCTCACTATTGAACGATACCGATATCGCTGGTGTGGTACGTGACATGCTATCTGATCTCAATGAAAGTGGCGAAAGCGATCGCATCGAAGTCTTACGCAATGAAGCACTGTCTAGTATGGCCTGCCATGGCTCGGTTCGAGCCAATCGTAAGATGACTATATTAGAGATGAATGCCTTATTACGCGCTATTGAAGACACCGAGCGCAGCGGCCAATGCAACCATGGCCGTCCAACCTGGATCCAACTCAGCATCGCTGATCTCGATAAACTGTTTTATCGCGGACGTTGAACCGTGGCTACTGTCATCTTTTTAATGGGCCCAACTGCTAGTGGTAAGACTGACCTAGCAATCGAGCTCTGCCGCCAACTCCCCTGTGAGATTATCAGCGTCGACTCCGCCCTGATTTATCGTCAGATGAATATTGGTACCGCCAAACCAACAGCTGATGTATTAGCGGATACACCACACGCATTACTTGATATTCGCAACCCAGATGAGCGGTACTCGGTAGCTGAATTCTGTAATGATGCTAACCGTCAGATCGATGAAATTCTCGCTCGTGGTCATATCCCATTACTGGTTGGTGGCACCATTATGTATTTTCATGCCCTACAGTTTGGGCTCTCCGAACTACCGGCTACTAACGATAAGATTCGTCAACAAATCGAAGAAGAGATGCAGCTCAAGGGAGTAGCCGCATTACATGCCCGACTCAGTACAGTCGATGCCACTGCAGCCACTCGCATTCATCCCAATGATAGACAACGCATACAGCGCGCCTTAGAGGTCTTCGAGAATACCGGCAGCAACCTGACTACGTGGCAGCAAAAACCGAAATCTACACGTGATGATCTAGATATTCACGCTTGGGGACTTTTCCCTGAAAACCGAGCTTGGTTACACCAGAATATCGAGCAACGTTTCGATTGGATGTTAAATCATGGTGCGGTCGAGGAATTACAGGCCCTACGCAAACATTGGAGCCTGTCAGCAGATATGTCATCGATGCGTTGTATTGGATATCGCCAGATTTGGTCATATTTAGAAGGCGACATCACTTATGCCGATATGCGTGAGCAAGGCATTGCCGCTACCCGCCAATTAGCCAAACGGCAGCTCACTTGGCTACGCAGCTACCCCAAAGTCGGGCTAATCGACCCAGCGGTACAACCTATTACACAGTTAGCCGAACAAATCAGTTGCAACCTGCCAGCTAGTAACTGCTAAAATGATATTCAGCTCTCGCTCGTTGGGGAATTAGTGTAGGGCATCTAATAAAAACAACAATTAACGTTAAGAGTGAAAACCTAATGTCAAAAGGTCAAACTTTACAAGAACCGTTCTTAAACGCACTACGAAAAGAAAAGATTCCTGTCGCCATCTATCTTGTTAATGGTATCAAGCTGCAGGGACAGATCGACTCTTTCGATCAATTCGTCATTGTGCTTAAAAATACCGTCAATCAGATGGTTTATAAACATGCGATTTCAACCATCGTGCCTACAAAAGTAGTGAATATCCCATTTGCTGATGATGTTGAATAGCTTGCTCTGTAGCAGCAGGAGCAAGTATTAAGTGTTTGAACGACCCAAGAGTGGCGAAAGCGCTCTTCTAGTCCATCCCGCATTCGGGCGTAGTCCTGACCCCGCTGATACGGAAGAATTTAGACTATTAGCCAAATCAGCAGGTGCCGATATCGTCGATATCGTGCTTTATTCGCGTGCCAAACCAGAATCTCGCTTTCTTATCGGTGGCGGCAAGCTCGAGGAGCTCGCTGAACAAGTAGAAGCAGAAGGGATAGAGTTACTATTATTCAATCATGCCCTTTCACCTAGCCAAGAACGCAATATCGAGAGTGCCTGCCATTGCCGCGTGCTCGATCGCACTGGTTTAATCCTTGATATTTTTGCACAACGCGCCCGCTCTTATGAAGGCAAGTTACAAGTAGAACTTGCTCAACTTAGATATATTTCTACGCGCCTGGTACGTGGTTGGACTCACCTAGAACGACAAAAAGGTGGTATCGGTATGCGTGGCCCGGGGGAAACTCAGCTAGAAACTGATCGCCGTTTGCTTGCAGTACGGGTTAAATCTTTAGAAAAGCGTTTGGCTAAAGTGCGTTCACAACGGAATCAAGGTCGCCAAGCACGTAGGAAAAAACCAATCCCAACTGTTGCTTTAGTAGGCTATACCAACGCAGGCAAGTCGACACTATTTAATACCCTTACTGATAGCAAGGTCTATCAGGCTGATCAGTTATTCGCCACCTTGGATCCAACTCTACGCCGCTTGCAGCTCGAGGGCTTCGATCAAATCATCCTCGCTGATACGGTAGGTTTCATCCAAGATTTACCCCATGACCTGGTCGAGGCTTTCCATGCCACTCTGCAAGAAACGGTTGAGGCTGACCTACTATTACATGTTGTCGATGCCTCCAACCCACAGCGAAATGAGCATATTCGTGAAGTGAATACCGTGCTGGAAATGATAAATGCAGAGAGCTGCCCACAGATCTTGGTTTACAACAAAATCGACCAGATTAATCAAATGCCGCATATCGACATAGGTGATGACAATCGTATCAATCGCATCTGGGTTTCGGCCCTAGAGAGTGATGGCCTGCCATTATTGCACTCTGCAATGGTCCAGTTTTTTAGTGAAGGTCATAAAATTGTAAGCCTACAGCTACCGCCAGCACAGGGTGATCTGCGTGCTTTACTGCATGAACATCATTCAATATTGGAGGAAGCCTTTGATCCTGAAGGGTTTTGGCAGATTAAGGCGCGTATAAGCGTAGAGCTTATGTCAAGCTTCAAAGACTATCTGGTAGAACAGACCACTACAGAACATGAACAAGAGAATGCTGAAATTTTGTTGAAGAGTGAATAGAATAGTACAACATTTATTTAAACACACTGTGGAGTCAACATGCCCTGGAATACCCCAGGTAACAACAACGATGACCCTTGGAATCGTAAATCAAATAATCAAGGGCCACCGGATCTCGATGAGGTTTTTCAAAAGTTAGGACGTAAGTTTGGAGGCCTCTTTGGCGGTTCCGGCGGTGGTTCTAACTCGTCTTCAGGTTCACCTAACGGTTCGTCTAGTATCGGTCTGATTGCAATCTTTATTGTTGCTATCGTTTGGGCCATGTCAGGTATTTACAAGGTGACAGAAGGTGAAGCCGGCGTCATTCTACAATTTGGTAAATACAAAGAGACTACTAACCCTGGTCTACACTGGCATGTTCCCTTCCCTGTGCAGTCACTATTTATAGTCGATACGCAGCAAGTACGAAGTGCTAGACATCAAACTACCATGCTAACGCAAGATGAGAATATCGTGGAGGTCATTCTCGCAGCACAGTATCGAGTAAAAGATGCACCTGGTTACCTGTTTAATCTGCGTGGACCAGAAACCACACTAAAGCAGGCAATGGAAAGTGCAATTCGTGAGATCGTCGGTAAAAGTAAAGTGGACTTTGTCTTGTATGAAGGTCTAGAGGTTATTTCTTCTAGCACTAAAGAACTGATGCAAGAAATCCTCGACCGCTATGATTCTGGCATCGAGATTACCTCACTCAACTTAGAGAAGACACAGCCTCCAAGCCCAGTACAAAACGCTTTTGATGACGTGATTAAATCACGTGAGGATTTAGAGCGTTACATCCAGGAAGCAGAAGCCTACGCTAATACCATCGTGCCACAGGCTCGAGGTGAAGCAGCACGTATCACTGAAGAAGCAACAGGTTATAAAGAAGCCATTGTTGCTACTGCTGAAGGTGAGTCTGAACGTTTTTCAGCATTACTCACTGAGTATAGGAAGGCACCGAGCATTACGCGTGAACGTCTCTATCTTGAAGCAACTGAGGCCGTCTTTAGCAATAGCACAAAGATCATGTTGGATGTCGAGGGTGGTAATAACCTGATGTATTTACCATTGGATAAGCTAATTCAAAACGCTACACCAACACGCTCAAATAATACTGGTGCAGCTAATACTTCATCCAGCTTTGGTTCATCACGCTCATCAGAGACACCACAACGCCCAACTCGCGGCAGGGAGAATCGCTAATATGATCACTAAAATCATTGCTGCCCTTATTGCTGTCAGCATTATTGTCTACAGTAGCTGTGTTTACACCGTAAACGAAACGCAACGTGCGATCCTATTGAAGTTTGGTGAAATCATACAGGCAGATATCCAGCCTGGATTACATTTCAAACTACCGATCGTCAATGACGTGAAATATTTTGACTCTCGCATCTTAACGCTGGATGTGAAGCCTGATCTATTTCCAACCAGTGAAAAGAAATATGTCTATGTCGATTTCTTCGTCAAATGGCGTATCGATAATGTGCGTGACTATTTTGTTGCCACCGGTGGTATAGAGTCACGTGCCAATAGTCGTCTAAGCCAAATCACAAAAGATGAACTACGTGATGTGATTGCTGCAAGAACCATTAAAGAAGCAGTCTCTGGTGAACGTTCAGAAATCATGAATGCACTTGTAGCAAAAACCAACGAAATATCAAAAGAACTTGGTATTGAGATCGTTGACTTACGCGTCAGCCGTATCGATTACACTGAAGATATTAGTGATTCAGTTTATGAGCGTATGCGTGCTGAACGTGACCGTGTAGCAAAAGACTTTCGTGCTCGTGGCCGTGAATCAGCAGAGCGCATTCGAGCTGCTGCCGACCGCCAACGTCAAGTCACACTGGCTGATGCTTACAAACGATCTGAGCAGTTACGTGGTGAAGGCGATGCAATAGCAGCTGATGTCTACGCACGCGCTTATGGTGCAGATGAAGAATTTTATACATTAACCAAGAGCTTAAGCGCTTACAAACGTACATTTAGCAGTAAAAATGATGTTTTAGTGCTAGAGCCAGACTCTCAATTCTTTCGTTATTTCAATCAGTCAGGTAAGTAATAAGGTCTAGACCTTATTACTCTACTTGACGTCTTGTTAGCAGCAGCTGCCTTCATATTCATACTTGAAGGCCTGTTGCCAACATTCTTACCAAAATCACTACGCGCGGTATATCAACAAATAAGTTCGCTACCAGATAAAAAAATTCGCCGATTAGGGTTAGTGAGCTTGGCCCTAGGCGTGTTATTCTTATGGATGTTAGTTAATCGTTAAACTGAAGCCACTGCCATGAACTCCCGTACCCGCTGGTTACTGCCTACTGGTATTCAAGAAGTTTTACCTAATGATGCGGTAATCCTTGAAAACCAACGCCGAAAACTTATCGACCTATTCCGCTCTTGGGGTTATCGGTTAGTCATACCTCCATTTATTGAATTCGTTGATTCATTGTTATTAAAAGACAGTGATGACCTCAATATACAAACATTCAAATTCACTGATCAGATTTCAGGACGTACGCTAGGTGTACGTGCCGATATGACGCCACAGGTTGCGCGCATTGATGCCCACATGCTGAAAGAAGAAGGCGCTACCCGCCTCTGTTATTGCGGCACCGTGTTACTAACCCAAGCCGAGTCGGCTGGTGGTACACGCAGCCCGTTACAGATCGGTGCTGAACTGTATGGTGATGCCAGTATTGAAAGTGATGCAGAAATTATTCGCATGATGCTAACAGCAATTACCGAAACTGGTATCGATAACCCCTTACTGGATTTGGGACACGCCGGTATTTTTGACATCTTATGTGATGAAGTTGATCTTGCAGGCGAAGCCAAGCAAGACTTATTTTCTATTCTGCAACGCAAATCAGCGCCAGATATGCAGGCCTTCTTAGACATCATGGATTGTGCCGATAACCACAAATCTGCAATCGCAGCAATGAACCAGCTACACGGTGATGCACAAATATTACAGCAAGCGAAAAGTGTATTAGCACCTGCTGGCACAAGAATGGTCACTGCCATTAACAAATTAGAGGCCTTAGCCGAAAAACTAGGCAAACGCCTAAGCAATAATCAGATCCATTTTGATCTTGCTGAAGTACGTGGCTATCACTATCAAAATGATCTTGTCTTTGCCGCCTATAATCGTACCAGCGGTGCCGAGTTAGCCCGTGGTGGTCGTTATGACAATATTGGCGAGGCCTTTGGCCGTGCCCGTCCAGCGACCGGTTTTAGTGCTGACTTAAAACAGTTACTAAAACTCTCACAACTAGACAGCGATACGCAGCCGGCGATCTTTGCTCCCTTAAGTGACGATCCAGCACTAGATCAAATTATTACGGAACTACGCAATTCTGGTGAAACCATTATTGCTGGCCTAAGTTCATCAGATACCGCCAAGTCCAGTGCCTGTAAGCGGCAGCTGGAGCAAGACGGCGATACTTGGGCTATCAAGGAAGCTTAATCATGCAAAAGAATATCGTAGTTCTCGGCGCCCAATGGGGTGATGAGGGTAAAGGCAAGATCGTCGACATGCTAACCGCAAAGGCCGATGCTGTAGTTCGCTTTCAAGGCGGACATAATGCCGGTCACACTATTGTTGTTGGCGAAGACACAACTGTCTTACACCTTATCCCTTCTGGTATTTTGCGTCAGGAAACAGCCTGCTTTATCGGCAATGGTGTTGTTTTATCACCCGCTGCCCTATTAGAAGAGCTGACTATGCTAGAAGCACGCGGTGTTCATGCCCGTGAGCGTTTATTCTTATCTGAAGGTTGCCCACTGATCCTGCCGTATCATATCTTGGTTGATCAGGCTCGCGAGAAAGCACGTGGAAACAAGGCTATTGGCACAACTGGCCGTGGTATTGGCCCAGCTTATGAAGACAAAGTTGCCCGTCGTGGCTTACGTCTAGGTGATCTACTACAGTTCGACAAGGCGATGGCTAAGCTGGGAGGTGTAGTTGATTATCATAATTTTGTATTAAAGAATTACTTTCAGCATGAGACCTGTGATCTCAACGCACTCAAAGATCAGTGTCAGGCTTGGGCGGAAGAGCTTAGTCCGATGATCGTTGATGTTACCGATCGTCTACATACGCTGCAAAGACAAAACAAACGCATCCTATTCGAAGGCGCACAAGGCACGCTACTCGATATTGATCATGGCACTTATCCCTATGTGACCTCATCTAATACCACTGCAGGTGGTGTCTGTAGCGGTAGCGGTGTAGCACCAACCAGTATCGATTATGTCCTAGGGATTGTGAAGGCCTATACCACCCGTGTTGGTGCTGGCCCTTTCCCAACCGAATTATCTGATGCAATCGGCCAAGAGTTAGGCGAACGAGGACACGAGTTTGGCGCAACCACCGGTCGCCAGCGCCGCTGTGGCTGGCTAGATGTGGTATCACTAAAACGTGCTATGCGTGTCAACGGTGTCAGCGGCATTTGTTTGACTAAACTAGACGTCATGGATGGCTTAGAAAACATCAACATCTGCACTGCTTACCGTTTTAATGGTGCCATAGTCGACAGCCTAACCATGGATGCCGACACACTAGCAGCCTGTGAACCGGAATACATCACGCTACCGGGTTGGCAAAGCCCAACAGTGGGTGCCACTGATTATGCTGGCCTACCTCAAAATGCACGTGATTATATCGACAAAATAGAAGAGCTCTTACAGACCCCAATCGATATCATATCCACTGGTCCTGAACGTCAACAAAACGTCATCCGCCGTGAACTCTTCTAGCTCTGATAAATCTTTAGCCTTATAGTAAGCCGATGACATTAGAAACGATTAAGTTTTTATCGGTTATCGGCAGCTTCAGTTTGCTCTATCTCAGTGAGCAATTATTTCCTTATTTCGTCTCACGTAAACACCATCTCCGTCATTCCTTGCGTAATGTCGCATTAGGCTTATTCAACGTAACCATTAGCCTTATGATCGTGCTTACCTTGATCAAAGGTGCTGAGCACTGGGCAGATATACGCCAATTTGGCTTATTACATCAGTTAGAACTAAGTACCAGTGCGGGCATTATCATTGCACTTATTATCATCGATCTATGGCAGTACCTATGGCATCGCATGAATCATCGCATTCCAGCCTTATGGCGCTTTCATCGAGTACATCACTGTGACACTGAGATGGATACCAGCAGTGCTGTACGCTTTCATACCGGTGAAATTCTGATCTCAGGGCTAACAAGAGCCCCACTTATCCTAGTGTTTGGCCTCAGTATTGAGCATCTCATTATTTATGAGATTGTGGCCTTACCCGTTATATTGTTCCATCACAGCAATCTACGCATCCCAACATCTTTAGATCGCGTACTACGCTATATCATCATGACACCTCACATGCATCGGCTGCATCATTCTGATCAACAACAAGAAACAGATAGCAACTACAGCAGTCTCTTTAGTATTTGGGATCGACTGTTCTATAGCTTTCAATCGCAGCCGTTACGTGAAGACTTCAAGCTGGGGCTTGGCTCGGCTTACTCAGACTCAGACTGCAATAGTCTAGGTGGGTTACTTGCACTTCCCTTTTCCGAGAAAGATCGTACTCGACATTAATTCCTCTATTTTTACAGCACCATCACCCCCAATTAATTTGTTGAATAGAATAATTATATTGCATTAATATAATTATTATTTATTAGATTCACCCCCTCTACCACCACGATACAAACATTATCAAGTCGATTTAATGTTCTTCTTAGGCGAACTAAGTCGCCTAACTCTAAGGGACAGTAGGCGTTCTTGTAGCGATATTATAAGGCTTAAAGTAGTCATTGGTGCCGAAGAGAGGA
>CAJQLY010000029.1 GCA_905479295.1 uncultured Gammaproteobacteria bacterium
CTTCTGCTGCTGGTGCGTCTTCTGCTGCTAGCGCTTCTGCTACCGGCGCTTCTGCTGTTTCTGCTTCAGCAGCAGGGGCGCTATCGGTTTCTTTGTTGTCGCGTTCACGATCTTTTTCTAAAGTCTTCATCATTGGTGAAGGCTCAGTGATCGCTTCTTTGCAGACTAATGTCATCTGGCGCAGTACGGCATCATTGAAACGGAAAGCGCTAGTCAGTTCGTCTAGTGTTTCTTGATTAGTTTCAATATTCATCAACACGTAGTGTGCTTTTAGAATCTTGTTGATTGGGTAGGCTAGGATACGGCGACCCCAGTCTTCTACACGATGGATTTTGCCACTACCGGCTTCAATCATCGTTTTGTAGCGATCGACCATAGCCGATACTTGTTCACTCTGGTCAGGATGGACCAAGAATACGATTTCGTAATGTCGCATATAAGCTCCTTTTGGTCTTGGCTTTCCAGGTTTACTGGTAAAGCAAGGCAGCGCTGTCAAATTGTAATAGTATGCCGAACTGATCAGCACACAAGAGCGCCGAAGTGTACGCGAGGGGTGGCTAAGATTCAATCAACTTGTATGGCTTTCTACCGAGCTCTTTCGGCTGATATCAGTCTGAACGCAACGATTCGTAAGATTTCCTCAGGATTCGCTAGTCTTGGCGTTGGCGCACGGCCTCATACAGAAATAGGGCGCTGGCGGTAGACACATTCAGGCTCTCGACCACACCCGACATAGGTAGGGCACAAAGGTGGTCACAGGTCTCACGGGTGAGACGTCGTAAACCTTGACCTTCTGCTCCCATGACAAGTGCGGTGGGTAAAGCAAGATTCGCACTATATAAGGTTTGGCCTGACTCACCATCTGCACCAACTAGCCAGACACCAAGCTTTTTCAGCGCTTCTAGATGTCTGACTAGATTGATTGTTCTTACGATCGGTACGGTAATTGAACCACCACTAGCGATTTTGTGTGTAGCAGGTGTCAAAGGTGCGCTATTACGTTGCGGCATTAAGATCGCATCCACTCCAGCTGCATCAGCAGTACGTAAGATTGCACCTAAGTTCTGTGGGTCGCTGACTTCATCTAATGCCAATAGCAGCACTGCTTTATCGGACTGTTCAACTTGTTGCAGTAAATCAAACTCATCTAATAGAGGAGTGGCAAGACAAACAGCGGCAATGCCTTGATGCTGGCTGCCTTCACAGATGCGGTCTAGCTTATCGCGCTGTACCGGTTGTACTGCGATACCGAGTGATTCGGCTTGGCTAATCAGAGTTTCAACGCGTGGATTCTTTTTATTTTGTTCTAGCCATAGCGATTGCACCCGTTCGGGTTGACGGTTGAGTAGGGTGGCAACCGTATGGATGCCAGGCAGCGTTTCAGTCTTGCTCATGATTTCTTTTCTTTAAGGGATGGTGGCTTGTTGCTAACTAAGTCTTGCCCGAATCAGTTGAGCTTTTTTTCTTTGCTCGGGTCTTCTTTTTAGCCCCAGTTTTCTTTTTAGCTCTCGGCTTGTCTTGTTCAGTTGATTTGCTGCCTTTAGCCCCATCTTTTTTTGTTCGTTTAGGTCGCTGTTGTAATTCACTTTGATTGGCGAGTGTGAGGTCGATCTTACGCTCGTCTAAATCAACGCGGGCGATAATGACATCGACCTTATCACCTAGGCGATAGCGCTTACCGCTAACATCGCCAACAAGCGTAAAGCGGACTGGATCAAAACTATAATAATCATCACGTAGCCCACTGATATGAAGTAGGCCTTCGATATACATATCGCCTAACTCTATGAACAAACCAAAAGCAGTAACACTGGTAATGGTGCCAGTGAACTGTTGGCCTAATTTGTCTTGTGCATACTCACACTTCAACCAGTTCATTGCATCACGTGTTGCTTCATCAGCACGGCGTTCAGTCATGGAACAGTGTTCGCCTAATTTAGCGAGCTCGTCTGGTGTATAAGTAAAACTAGCCTTATCTTTTTTCTGCAGAATATGGCTGATTGCACGATGTACTACAAGATCAGGGTAACGTCGAATAGGTGATGTGAAATGAGCGTAGTAGTCGAGCGATAGTCCAAAGTGTCCAACATTCTCTGGGGTGTAGATAGCCTGCTTCAGAGAGCGTAATAAAACGGTCTCAAGCCAACTGTCGTCTGGGCGACGGCTAATATCTATAAGTAGCTTGGCGTAGTCTGCAGGTGTTGGCTGATCATCACCACCCAGTGTGAGGCCGAGTAGCTTTAATAGAGCACGCAGTTCTTCGATTTTTGTCTCTGCGGGGCCTTCATGCACGCGATAGAGTGCTGGGAACTTATGCTTACTGAGGAAGCGAGCTGCAGCAACATTGGCTGTGATCATGCATTCTTCAATAATTCGGTGTGCATCATTACGGATATAAGGATAGACACGCTCAATCTTTTTATCTGGGCCAAAATCAATCTTGGTCTCAGTCGTATTAAACTCGATTGCACCGCGTTGCGTGCGTGCACCTAAGAAGGCTTTATAAAGTAGATAGAGATTATCTAGATCAGAGCAAAGCTCACCAATATTTTCACGTGCCTCACGTTCACCACTGCAAATGGCTGCAGCTACTTCGGTGTAGGTTAAGCGTGCATGTGATTGAATGACTGCTTTATAGAAGCGATGTGCGCCCAGTTCACCCTTTGCTGAAATCTGCATTTCACAGACAAGAGATAGACGAGGGATTTTGGGTTTCAGTGAGCAGAGGCCATTCGATAGATGCTCAGGCAACATAGGGATGACACGGCTAGGAAAATAAACAGAAGTGCCACGCCATTGAGCTTCGTCATCTAAGCTTGTTTTGGGTTCAACATAAAAGGCAACATCAGCAATGGCTACATACAGCTTCCAGCCATCTTTGGTTTCTTCACAATAGACTGCATCGTCATAGTCTCTGGCGTCTTCGCCATCAATAGTGACAAAATGTAGATCACGTAGATCTTCTCGCTGTGGCAGCTGATCAGTGATGGATGATTCACTAAAGGCAGCGACTTCGGCGAGGACTTCTTGATTGAATTGAGATGGGAGGTTGTGGCTACGGATGGCGATATCGATCTCCATGCCGGGGCCCATGTGCTCACCTAATACTTCCGCTATTTCACCAATTGGATGGCTGCGTTTGGTTGGTTGTTCGACAATCTTGGTGCAGACGATCTGTCCTGGCTGTGCTTTAAACTTCAGCTCTTTCGGAATAACAATGTCTTGGTGTAAGCGCTTGTTATCTGGGCGTACAAAGCAGATACCACTTTCTTCATGATAGCGTCCAATGATCTCTTGATTGTTGTGTTCTAAGACCTCAAGCAACATGCCTTCTCTGCGGCCATCACGCTTTACATTAGTGACGCGGACACTGGCGCGATCGCCATCCCATGTGCCACGCATCTGCTGTGGTGATAGAAAAATATCTGAAGCACCGCTTTCGTCAGGGTGTAGGAATCCAAAGCCGTCACTATGGCCAATAATCTTGCCAGTGACTAACTCCGCCTTCGCCGCTGAGGTATAGCCACCGCGTCGATGTCGAATCAGTTGTCCATCGCGTTCCATAGCGCGCATACGGCGTTCTAGTGAAACCTGATCACGTTCATTGTCCACCTGCAAACCGACGCAGACTTCTTCGATAGAGGTCACTGCTTCGTTTTTGGAGACAAATTCTAGGATTAATT
>CAJQLY010000030.1 GCA_905479295.1 uncultured Gammaproteobacteria bacterium
GTTGTTATGGTCGCGTTAGTGGCTGAGCATGGGGTTGAATACCTCTTTATTACCGTCGTTTTAATGGGAATATTACAAATCACGGCAGGGATTTTAAAGCTAGGTAAGTTCATCCGTATGGTGCCTTACCCGGTGATGTTGGGTTTTGTAAACGGTCTTGCTATTGTCATTTTTCTTGCGCAACTCAGTCACTTTGGTGAAGCAGGGGAGGCAGGCTGGTTACACAGCACCTTCATGCAGGGTTCAATTCTGGATATTGCTTGGTTGCATGGTGAGCAGTTATGGCTGCTATTAGGCTTGGTTTTAGTCACTATGTCGATTATCCGCTATCTACCACACCTAACGACTGCGGTTCCTGCCTCTCTAGTATCCATCTTAGTGGTGACTGGGTTGGTATTAGGTTTGAATCTAGATACTAAAGTAGTTGGTGATATCGCCTCGATCAAAGGTGGTTTGCCTGATTTTCATATTCCATCTGTGCCTTATACGTTAGATACACTCTTTATTATTTTTCCATATGCGTTAATTCTTGCAGCAATTGGTTTGATTGAATCCTTGCTGACGATGCGTCTAATTGATGAGATTACTGAATCACGTGGTCGTGGAAACCGTGAATGTATTGGCCAAGGTGTAGCTAACACGGTTACTGGCTTCTTTGGCGGTATGGGTGGTTGTGCGATGATCGGTCAAAGTATGATCAATGTAAATTCAGGTGGTAAAGGACGTTTATCCGGCATCAGTGCCGCTTTATTTTTACTATTTTTCATCCTGATTGGCTCAGCTCTGATCGAACTAATTCCATTGGCAGCCTTAATTGGCGTTATGTTTATTGTTGTCATCGGTACTTTTGAATGGTCTAGTTTCCGTATTCTGAATAAAGTGCCGCGCAGTGATGCCTTTATTTTGATACTGGTATCAGCAGTCACTGTAATGACTGATCTAGCGATCGCAGTGATTGTTGGTGTGATTGTGTCTGCCTTAGTATTTGCTTGGGAACACGCAAAACATATTCGGATTGAAGCACGTGAAGACCATAAAGGCTCAACTGTCTATGCGGTTATGGGCCCCTTGTTTTTTGGCTCGGTCACCTCGTTTTTAGAAAGCTTTGATCCACGACATGATAATGATGATGTGGTTATTGATTTCGCGAGATCACGGGTTGCTGATCACTCTGGCTTGGAGGCTATTGATAGTCTGGCTGAGCGCTATCTCAATGCAGGTAAGACCTTACACTTAGTTCACTTGTCAGAAGAATGTCGACGACTATTAACCAAGGCAGGTAGCTTGGTTGAAGTGAATGTAATTGAAGACCCTAAATACTTTGTTGCAGAAGATAGACTGGGTTGATAAATAGCCGTTGGCATAAGGTTAGGAATTACTTGTCAGATAAATAGAAGCTAATCCAGCCTTATCCTTGCTTAGCTCAAGGAGTGTCTTGCCAAAACCAAGCACCTTCGGCGATTAGCTCACAGAGTACATCAACAGATTGAGGATCGATATTCAATAAACGCCATTCCATTTCTGTTAGTAAGGTCTTTTCCGTTAATAAAATAGCGTGTTCATAATTATTTAGATTATAGGCTTCAGCAGCGCAAAAAAGCAGGGTTGTCTGATCATTCTTGTTCCAAGCAAAACGATAATAAAGGTTACGTTCAAGTAGCCTTCCTTTTTCAAACTGCATAGCTAATGCTTCAGCCGTTGGTAGATCACCCATGGCTTCTTCTGCCAACTCAATCAAGCTATTTTTAGTGTCAGTGACTAAGCGCCCTAATGCAGAGGCAATCAGCGGATCAGCTTCATCAATTGCATCATGTAATAGTTGCTTTACTTCAGTCACTGCTTGTTGGCTAATCTCATGTGTATGTTGTGCCGTTATCAGTTTGGGGTCACTATAATGGCCCTGTCCTAAGTTTCTTTCTAATAAGGCATTGGTTACAGCATCCAATACCTCTACTTTTGACGGTGCACGAAAACCGATAGAGAAAGTGATGCAGTCATCCAATGCAACACCATGATGCGCAAAGTGGGGTGGCAGATAAAGCATATCTCCTGGCGCTAAATCCCAGGATTGATCGGGATCAAAGGTCTTTAAGATTTTCAAATCCAGCCCTGAAATTAATTCAGGCTGCATTATTGGCCGATCACTGATCTGCCATCGGCGTGTGCCCATGGTCTGTAATAAAAACACATCATAACTATCTGTATGTGCACCAACACTGCCAGACTTAGGTGCATAACTTGCCATTAGGTCGTCATAACGCCAATCCGGTAAGAAGCGAAAAGGATCAATAATAGACTGTAATTCTGCTAGATGTTTGTCGATATCCTGAACCAACACAGTCCAATGTGTTGCTGCTAGCTTTTCAAAATCCTGCTCTGATAGGTTCTCTGATTTGAGTAACCAATCGCCAGACTGTTCATTCTGTTGTATTAAACGAGACTCAATATCTGGCTCACAAGCGAGTTCAATTAATTCATCAGTTGTAAGTGGGGATCTAAGATCAGTGAAGGCTTGTCGAATCAATAATGGTTTCTTTTGCCAATACTCTTCTAAAAACTGTTGCTGTGTTAAGCCAGTATTAAAAAACGCAGTCATAGGTATCCTGTATTGTCATCTGTGATTACTGCTCGCTGCCACTAAGCATTAGTGTATAAATTGATACTAGTAGTGCGTACTAGCACTTAGCTATATGCGACTATGAATAAACCATTATAGCCTTAAGATTTGGCTTGTCTGGCATTTAATGTCTTCAGTTAAGAGGGATTATCTATGCTAAATGATCGTTGTTATGCAGTACTCATTTAGCTAACAAAAAACCTTAAATCTAATATTGAATTTAGCAACTTACTGCATTCATTGATAGATATATTCAAGGCTACTAATTTAAGTGAAAAATCACGAAAATTACATCATAAGTAGATCTCGAAATGTCTAATAAAATCAAGCCTGAGGCCTTACAAGAAGTATTAAAAGCAGCCTGCAAGGGCACATCAGTAACCACCAGAGAGCTGATTAAAGAGTTACCAATAGATGAAGTTGCCGATATCAAAAATGGCTATATAACCGCTGCTGATCTAATAGACTTAGTTATGGATTTAGCCGAGAGCAAGGACAATATAGAGTTATATAGAGTTAAAGTTAAAAATACCGAGTATTAAATTTCTGTATTTGGGACTGATTCAATTTCAAACAACCGGTCTTCCTCGATATTACTTTCATGTGCAGCAATTTCACTTTCTACAGCACTTACTTTCTCAAATCTTGCGATATGAAATAAGGCTTCTCCCTCATTCACTAAAGGTAAATTGCTTAGACAAATAATAATGCCATTTGAATTTGCTATTAATACTTTTTCTTCAGAAGAGAAGGGGGCTGATATGACACCTAATGTGTCACCGCGCTTTACTCGCGCTCCAAGTTTACATAAAGGACGAAAAAGTCCATCTAATGGTGCTCGAAACCAACTGCTTGATCTCGCAATATAAGGTTCTGCTTTGACTGTTGATATGCGTTTAGATGGAAGCATATTTAGAGTCCGCATAACACTAACTATTCCACGCACTCCTGTAACAATACATTTTTCTGACAAGCGTAGCGCTTCACCAGACTCATAGGTAATCACTGGAATACCTAGTTTTCCAGCTTCATAACGAAGCGTATTCTCTATTAACTCTGAATTAATAATGACTGGGATGGAAAAGCTTTGAGCTAATTTTTTAATCTCATAGTTATCAAGTGCTGCACGAATTTGCGGGAGATTGTCTCGATTAACTGCAGCGGTATGTAGATCAATTATATGTGTGCAATGTTTCGCAATCTCATTAAAAAATTTATGTGCTACACGAGAAGCGATTGAACCTTTTTCACTACCAGGAAAAGATCGGTTTAGATCGCGGCGATCAGGTAAGTAGCGAGATTGGTGGATAAAACCAAACAGATTAACTACTGGAACAAGTACCAATGTGCCATGTAATTTATCGATCCCACGAAAACTACGTACACGCCTAATGATTTCAACACCATTAAGTTCATCGCCATGAATAGCAGCGCATATTAAGAGTACTGGCCCGGAGTACTTTCCATGAATAACTTCTATGGGCATATTGAGTGGAGCATGCGTATATAGATTAGCCGTTGGAAGATCGAACTGAATCCGTTGCCCTGGTTGAATGACATGTCCTGCCATTTCAAATGGATTTTTATTAAGAGATTTACTTAAACTCAATGTATGAAATACTCACTTTATTCTTGATCGTTGAATTAAATATCTTTATCTTCTTCATCAAATTCGTTTGGCTCTCCAGTATTTAAATCCATTACTTCTGGCCTGCGACGTCGTCTAGTTTTTGCTGGAATCATGTCACGCATGGATTCTAACTTTCCAAAGCAAAGTAATTTATCCTCAGCTTCAATGATGCGATCTGTTCGTGGATTAGGTATGACTTTTGTGCCTCTATATAAGGTAAGTACATTAATATCTTTTTCAGCGAGCATGACATCTTTAATTATACAACCAACAAATCTAGCTCCTTCTGGAACATAGATTTCACTAACACCATACCCTTTACTAACTGTTAATCTTTGTCGTATATCAATCTCAGGAAAATCAACTTGTGCAGAGATGTAGTCGATTACAGCACCTGCTACATCCAATCCGGTACAGGATTCGATACCTTCAAGACCAGGGGAAGAGTTTACTTCCATAATTTGCGGTCCATTCTTACCTTCTAACATATCGACACCGGCAAGCTGTAAGCCTAATATTTGTGCTGCACGAACAGCTGTTTCGACATACCGCTCATCTAGCTCTACTACCTCGGCGATACCACCGCGATGAACATTACTACGAAACTCTTGTCCCTGTGCTACACGACGCATTGCGGCAACTACACGATCTCCTATAACAAATGCACGTATATCCTTACCTTTACTTTCAGCTACAAATTTTTGCACCAGAACATTTTGTTTCTGACTTTGTAAAAGCTCAATAATAGACTCAGCAGCTTTGATAGATTCTGCCAGTAATACTCCAATACCTTGTGTTCCTTCAATCAGTTTAATCACTACAGGAGCACCACCAACACGTTTAATCGCAGGTAATACATCTTTTCTATCTCTGACAAAGGTTGTTCTAGGGATCCCAATATGGTGTCTACTTAATATCTGCAAGCTTCGTAATTTGTCACGTGAGTTGGTAATACCATGAGCTGTATTAGCACAAAATACATCCATTTCTTGAAATTGTCTGACAACAGCAGTTCCATAATAACTAATTGATGCACCGATCCTTGGTAAGACGGCATCATAGTCACTCAATACTTTTTGACGGAAATAGAGATCAGGTATACCTTCTTGTAAATCAATAGCAAACTTAAGTGTATCTAGTACATCAACAGTATGTCCGCGTTGCAATGCAGCTTCTTTAAATCGTCTTGTACTATAGGATTTAGGACCGCGTGAAAGGATGGCAAGTTTGATAGTGGCCCCCTAAAAAGGAAAAATAGTATTAATTAAATAGGTTAGTTTGCGCTACAAAACAAGCTTTAGATAAAGCTGATTTTCCTTGAATATAACAATTTACTGAGTAGAATCAACAAAAATTTAGTGGGTTGAAAACCGCCTGAAACAAATAAGTAAAGGACATATATTGAGTAGCGATATCAGTGAGATATTCACGATTGGGTGGTGTGAGTGGGTAAGATTGCCAGAATTAGGCCTGCCAGCAATTAAAGTGAAAGTTGATACAGGCGCTAGAACATCAGCATTACATGCTTTTGAGCTCTATCCTTTTATGGAAAAGGGTATCCAGCGAATCGAATTTAGTACCAGTCCATTGCAGCACAATATTGATACCGTCATCAGATGCAAAGCAAATGTCATTGATAATCGCATCGTGACCAACTCTGGAGGACATAAAGAAGAGCGTTGGGTGATTGAGACTCCACTTTCAATTGGACCCTATAGTTGGCCTGTTGAAATCACATTAACGGCTAGAGATAACATGAAGTTTCGTATGTTGCTTGGTCGGAATGCTATAAAAAATAGGGCGCTTGTTGATTCATCAGCCTCATGTATAGTTGGACAAAAGCCATAAATAAAAAAATAAAAATAAAAGAATGAGATTTAGAACAAAAATCAATGGAAGCTAGTATCTCAATTGACTAGTAAATTTTTTATCTATCTATTCCCATGAATATTCCCGTTAAATTTACGTTACTTCAAATACCTCAGCCTTCTAAAAATAATACCAAGGTAAAATTTTCTAAAAAATTCAAATTTAGCTTTTAGTGATAGATGCCAATTAAATACTTTTGGCACATACAGCTATTAAGACCTGTTCTACATATTATTAGTTAATGACTTAATCCATTTATTTAGTGCTGCACTAGCACTGTTCGAATTTGTTCTATCGTTATTTGTATAACGTGGAAAACAATATTCTCCTGTAACATTTTGTTTAATTCTCTGTGC
>CAJQLY010000031.1 GCA_905479295.1 uncultured Gammaproteobacteria bacterium
GTGTACACAGTGCCACGCATTCACTAGAGGCATCTACTGATCTATCAGGCAACAACTCACTAGCAGCAGGTGATTACTCTGGCGTCGTCACATTAACTGTTAGCGCGATTTAAGGTTTAAAAAAAAAGCAATGGATAGCTTTTTAAACCCTAAAAATACTGCATGGTTTTGTTGGCTACACCAACAGAACCATGTCTTTTTCAGATCAAATCAACCCCACAAGTTTATTTCTAAACTAGTATTCGTCCTCGCTATATCCTTCTGTTTGAATCCAAATTATCTGGCACAGGCTGGAGAGTTTTCTGTAGCACCCATGATTATCCATATTGATGGAGAAACAGGTCAGAGACAAAAATTTGAATTCATCGTCCACGCGAGAAGCGCTGGTACGGTAGCAATTGAGGTGTATACGCTAAAGCAGATACATAGTGGCCATATGGAATTCTTCCCTCTAAAAAAGGGTGACACCGGCCTTGTAAAATGGATCACTTTAGACACCAGCAAGGTGAAACTCGAAGATAATGAAAGAAAATTAGTCCGTGGTGAACTAAAGATTCCACGCCGTATGAGAGGTTCCCATTTAGCCGCCATCATGGTGACAGAAATAGCTCCAAAAAATGTAAGACGATTGGCCGTAACTGTACGTTATGCAGTCGTCATTAATTTAAAGCTAGCAGCAGAACGCGGTCGACTTAAGGGCAGTTTATCCGCCTTAAAAATAGAGCAGCGGGAAGAAGGAAACTATGTCATTGCCGACTTTAGCAATACCTCTGCTCGCACCGGAGAAGTTGAAACCACGGTTGACATACGCGACGAGAATCGACTCTTGATTGAACGCATTAGCCTGTTCACTAAGGCTGCCCTCCAAAAGGGAGACACTAGATCACGCGTTTTCCCAAAGACTACTGTAGGTCTAAGAGGACTAATCAGCAGACCACTAAGATCAGGCACATTGAACTTATCGGCACGCAGTCGCTTCGATCGAAATCTTCTACCACGCCAAAAGACTGAGTTTAGATTTGAGAAGGAACAATCAACAGTTGGATTAAATTATAAACTTGAACCGATCACTATCCAGCCAACAAGTGCAAACTTTAGCAAAAATAAGTTTGTTGTATCCAATCCTTATAAAAAAATGATCAGATTAAGTTTCCCTGCTGGCCCCAGGACCGGCTCTGGGAAATTTCTATTTAGGCCACGCCTCGTAACGCTAGAACCAGGTGAAAGCCATGGAATAATGCTAACTCAGCACTGGGGTAATGACCTGATAAGCACCAAAACATTCCGTATTAATCTAGCCATTGGCCATAAATGGCATGAAATCAAACTGCAGACCATCCTTAAAGATGAATAATCACGGCCGTCTCAGTAAGCAGGCGGCCACTATCATCACAGTACTCTGCTTAAGTCTTGCGGGTCAGGGGTGTGGGTTTAACAAATATAGCAGTATAGAGCTAGATACCGATTCGGTCCTTGGTAGTTCGGAAGAAATTGATGCACTACAAGCGTATCTACCGGATATTAAAAAAAAATACATCTTTAAGAAACATGAAGTGTATCGCTGCAGTGAAGACCCTATAGTTAATGATAGAAAAGAACAGCTGGTATCGATCGACCTGTTTGAAATGGATCTGCGCTCTGCCTTAGGTGAGCTCAGCGTTCAAATTGAATTTCCTATCCTAATTGATGAAAACGTCAGTAGCATCATCAGCGCTACATTAGACAATGTGCCACTAATCACAGCCTTAGACACCTTGTTAGCCGCTAGTGATTACAGCTATCGCTTCGAGAAAAATTACCTCTTAGTTGGCACCTCAGAACCTGATACCGCTTCTTTCGCAAGGCTTGCACAGACCTGTCGTTACAAACCCAGACATATGTCATCTAATGAATTAAATTCGATTCTTAGTGAACAGCAACAACAGTTTGTGCGTGTTCCTGAAGGTAATGAATTTCTAAGCATTCATGCTCCTAGTGCAATTCAAGAACAAATCCTACGCTCTTTAGAGCTACATGATGAAGAGCTCGGACAGGTCGTCCTCGAGCTAAGTATCATCGAAGTCAGTCGCGACGCAATGCAAGTCCTGGGGATTTCCTGGGATCGACCACTGAGTGTGACCTATGACATTCTTAGACGGCCTATCCTACTGCGCTCAATGCGCGCCTTACAAAAACAAGGTAAAGCCTCTGTTAAAACAATGCCTTCTATCGTCTCTAAAGATGGGCATGAAGCTCATTTTGAATCCAAGCATACAACTTGGCTACCCTACTCAATCAGGAAAGGTTATAGCACCGTACAACACCAGGAAATCAGTTATGGCATTGAATTAAAAATTATTCCAAATATTGCAGTCGATGGGCGCATTACTCTTGAAATTTTAGATGCATCCGTCAGCGATCTCGTCATTATTGAAGACGATGAGCACTTACTCATGAGTCACCGCATCTCGAATACGGTGGATGTAAAAGATGGCGACTATTTAGTGTTGGGTGGCTTATTACAAAAAAAACAATCCACACACAAAGAAGGCCTCCCCTTTATTAGCAATTTCAACCCTCTCAATCTGTTCTTTTCTCAAAGCGAGACCAAAGAATATGAAACAGAGATCCTAATCATGATTAGACCGCGCATCATATAATGATAGGTGATATCAAATGAGAGGAATCATATTTACTAGTTTTCTCGATTTTCTCGAGACAGAGCTTGGCTTAATAGGCAGTGAAAGAATCATTATTCAAGCCGAATTAAGTAGTGGTGGTGCTTACACCACAGTGGGCTTTTATGATTACAAAGAATTACTGCAATTAATCACACTCAGCAGTCCAGCTTTAAATGCTACCCCCAATAAGGTTAGCCAAAAGTTTGGAGCCTATTTATTTCATACATTAGCAGCCTCAAGCCCACAGTATTTCGATGGAAAGAAATCCTGCATGGAATTGTTTGAGATGATTAATGATGTCATTCATACGGAAGTTAAGAGCCTCTATCCAGAGGCAAACCCACCTCAGATTCATTATGAACGCGTCAACCCATCAACTGCGCTACTACATTACCAATCCCATCGTTGCCTTGGTGACGTCATGCTCGGACTGATCGAAGGTGCTGGCAACTACTTTTGTGAAAGCCTAGAAATACACAGAAAAAAGTCTAACGAAACAGGAAGCAAGGAAGTTTTCACTGTCATTGTTTTACATAAAACAAAAAAACAAGGAGCTCGGAACCCGATATGATTAACATGACCAATAGCACCGCATTAGCCACTAAGTTGGTACGTGAACAGATCGCTAGAAAACAAGCAGAAACACTATTAGAAGAAAAAAGCATGGCTTTATTCAGGGCCAATCAAGAATTGCATCAACGCGCACAAAAACTTACAGAGCAACATGAACAATTAAACCTTAAGGTAACAGAGCTAGACGAGAGCCATGCGCAACTGGCACAGTCTGAAAAAATGGCGGCAATCGGTATGTTAGTCGCAAGTGTAGCTCACGAGATAAATAATCCTGTTGGCTTCATCACTAGCAATCTTGAAATGCTTGCTGATTATCGTAAACATTGTCTTGATATCCTTAAACTGCAAGAGGAAATTACTTCTCCACACATCACTAGTGAGCAGACGAGGATGGGCCTTATTCAACGTTTAGAGCGCATGAAGAAAGAAGTCGATTTTGACTATATGCAAGAAGAAACAGCCAGCCTATTAGAGGAATGCTTACTCGGTGCCAGTCGGATTCGTAACATCGTTACCGACCTCATGAGTTTCACTCATCCCAAAGATATCGAGTGGCAGCTAGTCGATATTAACGAGTTACTTCAGAAAACAGTCAAACTAGCCTTTAACGAAATCAAATTCCAAACCGATATCCAATGGGATTTAGGTGAATTAGATTTAATCTATTCCAGTGAAGGACGATTAGGCCAGGCATTTCTAAACCTACTAATGAATGCTGTCCATTCAATTGAACATGATGGCTTGATTACTTTAAGTACCTGTATGACGCAAGAAGGTGATCAGAAGATAGCCATTATTGAAATTAGTGATAATGGCAATGGCATAGTAGAAAAAGATTTAGCGCTGATCTTTGAGCCTTTCTACACAACAAAGAAAAAAGGTCAGGGCACTGGATTAGGACTGCATATGGTGAAAAGTGTGGTGCAAAATCATGCTGGAAAAATAGAGGTCAAAAGCACCCAGGGTGAAGGTACGAGCTTCCGTGTATTACTCCCTTACAAGGACATAAAGAACATGAAGCGCATATGACTCTGCTATCACAGCATCAAAAGCCACTACTCATAGCGTGTTAAAACAAGATTAAGCTTATTTCAATGCAGCCACTCATCAGTGCTTATTCACTCGACAGCAACCTCTCGCTTAGGTTAAAGTTTGTCACGTAACAAGGCCCTGAAGATGGCCTCTGTTGCTCTTAATTTACTCATTGATTACCGCACCACAAAGGATTTCATATGCGCTGGTTACTACCTGCTGCCTTCACTATTGTTGGCTTGGTTTGGCTGGGATTCTATCTGGCGGGAACTTTTGATCTATAAAGGACGTTACCGATGAAACCTTGGCAAAGAAACCGATTCGCATTAGTCGCTATAATAATAGCCGCTGTTGCGACCATGAATTACCCCAACCTGAGCGTAGGGCAGATGGTTTCT
>CAJQLY010000032.1 GCA_905479295.1 uncultured Gammaproteobacteria bacterium
GTCCCATCAATCTGTTCGACTAAAGCGCCATAGCTGACCTGGGCCTCCATGCCGAGGATGCTGGCTGCGATTTGGGTGTCGAAGAGTGGCTCAATAGAAAGGTTATAACTGGAGTATAAGACCTCTAGATCCTGTCTTGCTGAATGTACAATCTTGACCTTTGTTGGGTCTCTCAATATGCAGAGCAGAGGCTCAATATCGGTTAATTCGATGACATCAATGCAGCTGGCCACGGTATCGCTGGCGATCTGCAATAGACATAGATTTGGGTAATAGGTGGATTCACGCATAAACTCGGTGTCTAGAGCGATCCATTGCGCTGCTGCTAAATCAGAGCAGAAAGTGTTTAATTGTTCTGTAGTGGTGATGACGTTTGGATGCATGCTGAAGATGAGGGTAAATATGAAAATCGGTTTAATGAGACTAAGAGACAAGCTTAGAAACAAATGCTATGGCGTTAACTTTACCAGTGGCGCCGTTATTTCCCTACTGCTTTCGTCCTTCTTTGTGTCTTTTATTTCATTATTGACTGTTGCTAGCAGTGCACAGTCAGCGCCAGTCTGGCAGTCGACCGAAGATCTGGCACATCCTCTAGTCGGCAAGATCTATGACAGTAAGCATAAGCAATTTGTTAGTCAGTATGCGGTTGATAGCGCGATGAAAGAGGTCGACATCCTGCTGTTAGGGGAAACGCACTCTAACGTTGATCACCATAGAGGTCAGGCAAAGTTGCTTGCACGCTGGCAGCGACAACAGGCAGAGACTGCCATAGTCTTTGAGATGCTCACTTTGGAGCGATGGCAACAGCCCGAGCGGTGGAGTGATCGCAGGCTGTTGTCTGAAAGACTGCAACAGCATGCAAAGGAGTGGGACTGGCCGATCTACACTCCGATTACTGATTTTGCAGTGATTAAACAATTGCCGATATTGGCAGCTAACTTGAGTCATCAACAACTGCGTGACTATGCTAAAAATGAGCACTGCAGTCTACAACGCGAAGGTTTGGTCTTGGCGTTCTGTGATGTGCTGAAGCCAGAGTCACGCCACCGCTTGGAAACACTGATTGATCGTTCGCATTGTGGCATGTTGCAGCCGAAGCATTTGCCCCCTCTGCTTAAGATGCAGGCAGCAAAAGACGCTTCCTTTGCCTTGAGCTTATGGCAGGCACATAAGGCAGGTTCTGCCCCTGTCTTAATCTCAGGTTCGGTCCATGTGCGTAAAGACATTGGCGTACCCGTTTACTTATTAAAGACAGGGCATTCGGTCATGAGTATTGCTTTTCTAGAGGTTGATCCTGAATTAGTTCATGCCGCTGACTACGAGCTATCTGAAGATGACTCAAGTTATGACTTTATATATTTTACCCCGGGCAGCCGGTCGCTGGATCCCTGTGTTGAGTTTAAGCAACAGTTGGAAAAAATGCGGCATGAACGAAGATAAAGCAGATCTGTTAGTGGGCTAAAGGTTTAACCAGATTTAAAAGGTTTTTGCGCCACGCCAGCCACCTAGCACAATGGATACGATCGGCCAGATTGCGGTGCTGCTGACTATAGGCAGCCAGTAGTGCCAACTGCTGGGTGATTGGTCTAGTAGACCGTACACCAAATAAGACAGGATGAAGTGAGGCAATAAGGCTAGCGGGATAAGAATGCATTGTTGTGGCATCGAGAACAGGTGAGCGCGTTGGTGGAATTGCTGGCAGAGATAGCAGCTGATAACAAAACCCAATGCATGCTGCCCAAGTAAGGCGCCACGGATAACGTCCAAAATGAGTCCCAGTATCCAGACCGTGCCCAGCCCATAGGTTTCCGGTTTCCGCACCACCCAAAAGATCAGGAATAGTAGCAGCCACTCAGGTTGGTACTGTTCGATATTGCTAGGTAATGGCATTAGGGTAAGCGCCAATGCAATGACGATGGAAAATAAGAAATTAGAAAGCGTGGCCTGATTGCGGTGGCTATTCTTAGACGTATTAACCGGATTGGATTTTTGCGTACTCATTTATCATGTCCAATCGGCTGTGACTTCCCGCTAATATTTTGTTCTGGCCAGAGTAATAAGACCTCACGAATGGAGTCTAACTGGGCTAGCGGTTTAGCAGTGACGCTTAAAAAAGCCTCTCCCTCTACGCGCCCAATTTCTAGAACGCGTGCGACCGGATAATTACGCGGATAGAGTCCATCTAAGCCAGATGTCTGAAATAAATCACCGATCTGAATGTCAGCAGAGGAAGAGATATTCTGCAGATAGACGCGATCAGCTTCACCACTACCTACTAGCAGTGCACGTAGGCCGGTGCGATTATTTTCTGCCAGTAAGGCATGACTCGGGTCGGAGATGAGTAATACATTGGAATGCATTGGGAAGACTTCGACCACCTGACCAATGATTCCCTGTGCACCAACAATAGCTTGGCCTTCATACACACGATCCTGTTGCCCACGATCAATGGCGATCAATTTGCGGAAAGGATGCAGGTTGACGCGGATAATGTCGGCTAGGAGCACACTGTTTTTATTTCGTTGTAATGGTGAATCTAGCAGTTCACGTAAGCGATTATTCTCAAGCTCTAGTCGAGCCAGCTCTTGTAGCTTGGCCTGCTGAAAAAGGTTTAAGCGTTCTAGAGATTCCACTTGTGATTGCAAGCTGGCACGTGTGGTGAAGTAAACTGCAAGCCATTTTGAAATGTCACCCGGTACTGAGACTAAGCGTTCTAA
>CAJQLY010000033.1 GCA_905479295.1 uncultured Gammaproteobacteria bacterium
TGATTTCTTCTCGAGCTAGTTCAACATTGAATGTACTTTGGCAGTGTAGCTCGATGGCATGCAGCACGATTTTAGCAATCGGCTTATCGATGCCAGCCAGTGTCTCTTGCGCTTGGCCTTCATCACCTTGACGCCAAGCATGCAGTGCTGACTCAAGCGCTTGGTTGTGTATAACGCCGATACGGCTAAATTGCCAAACCTTCAGGAGCACAGTCGCTACACCCAATACAGACATGAATAGTAAAATAATGAGGACTGGCCCACCAGCATCAAACAAACTCTGAATTTCAGGCGAAATACCGAGTAGATTAAGCGTTTTTTCCATTAAAACTTGCCCTAACAAAAATGATAGTGAGCAGATTCTACCTTACCGGGCGAATCTTAACACTGCGTCAACATGACGCATGCTATGAATCCTCTTGTAATAATTTTTATGAGTTCACTGTAGATTTAATTTAGTCGACACCGAGAATATTATTTCGTTGATACTCGAGAATAGTTATCACTTCTTGAATTAGCTCTGCTGCGATTTTTTGCTCTTTCAATGTCTGTGCCATACAGGCCATCATGGCATTGAAATGCACCGTGCTTAGGCCTTGGTTTATCACTAAACCACTATGAGCTCGGCGTAAGGTCTTGCCGGTATACAGTGAATTACCACCAAATGCATAGGTTAGAAAGGCATGCATCTTACGTTCTTGCTGATCGATGTCGATGCTTTCAAAAAATGGCCTAAGTAGATCATCCTTCAAAAAATTCACATAAAAATGATGGGCTATTCTATGAACACCTTGTTCTGCACCTAGTTTGTCATATAACTCTGATTTCATGTTGTGACCCAATACTATTGTAAGTTAGGCCCAGTATACGATTAGTTATTTATATAAACTATATAACTTTGCTTTAATTGTGGTGATATTAATGATTTGAGCATAAAAAAAGCCGCTAAAAAGCGGCTTTTTTTTACAATACTAGTAGGCTGTTTAAAACAGGTAAAGATCAGCCACTGTGAATGCAATGTATAAAATTGGGATCATCATAATGACAACGGTGATCGTGGTCTTGATACCTTCTTCGTCCATAGTCCTACTCCTAATATTTGTATGTGGCGTTATTCGCCTTATTTTATACTCAGGCTATACCCAAGTTCAATCGTAATACGCTGAAAACCCAGTTTATTAGCTAGGTTTCCAAATGCCGAAAGCTGATCCTGGTGGTGCTATTGGCGCCGCCGGTGCTGCAGGCGCTTCCACAGGCCCTGAGACGTCCTCTAAGACGTGTTGCATAAAGGCTGCTAACTCATCAACAATCTCTTTCTTATCCTTTGCTGGCGCCTCTGAGGTGCCAATAACGAAGCCCACGATGGCACTTAGATACTGGCTGCCAATAAATGGATCTTTTGCACGCTCATCGGCGGCAACGACAACCTTCATGACATCATCAATCAGGCTTTTAGATAGTTGTAACTCATCAGACATAGGGCTTTCCTTAGGTTGCTTTGGAGCTGCGCAAACGCTGCAACATCTCCTTGATTTTAACTTCTAATCCACGATCGACGGGATCATAGTATCTTGCGCCTGAAAGTTCATCAGGAAAATAATTTTCGCCGGCAGCATAACCGCCCTCTTCATTGTGTGCATAACGGTAATCCTTGCCATAATCTAATTCTGCCATTAGTTTGGTAGGTGCGTTACGAAGGTGTTTCGGCACATCTAAACTACCCTTCTCTTTAACATCCCGCATCGCAGCGTTATAAGCCATATAGATGGCATTACTTTTAGGGGCACAGGCAAGAAAAACAATTGCTTGAGCAATCGCTAGTTCACCCTCCGGACTACCCAGCCGATTATAACTATCCCAGGCTTGTATCGCTATTTGTAAGGCACGCGGATCGGCATTACCAATATCTTCAGAAGCAATGCGCAGTACACGACGAGCAATGTAATTTGGATCACAGCCACCATCGAGTAAGCGGCAATACCAATATAAGGCAGCATCCGGGTCGGTACCACGGACTGATTTATGCAGTGCCGAGGTTAAATCGTAAAAATACTCACCCTTGTTATCAAATCGCCGCAGGCTAGTTTGTGTCACTTGGGCGATCAATTCACGCTCAATAATGCGCTGGCCTTGTATATCTTGTTCGCTCAGATCAAAGGCCACTTCCAGCATCGACAGTGCACGACGAGCATCACCATCGGCAGCTACTGCCAATAGGTTTAAGGTATCATCACTAATTACTATATTTTCTGCCCCTAAGCCACGCGATTTATCTGTCACTGCACTTTTCAAGCAGCCGAATAAGTCTTCTACCCTCAATGACTTTAAAACATAGGTTCTAGCACGTGAGAGCAAGGCATTATTTAATTCAAATGATGGGTTTTCAGTAGTTGCACCAATAAAGCAGATAGTGCCATTTTCTATATGCGGTAAGAAGGCATCTTGTTGAGATTTATTAAACCGATGGACTTCATCCACAAATAAGATAGTGGTCGCTTGCCCTGCTGCTTGATTTTGCTGCGCTTGTTCAACTGCTGCACGAATCTCTTTTATACCTCCCAATACTGCTGAGATAGCTACAAAAGGTACTTGGCATTGCCTTGAAATAATTTGTGCAATGGTAGTCTTGCCGATACCAGGTGGCCCCCATAAAATCATTGAATGAGGTCTTCCGGAATCTATTGCCTTACGTAGAGCAGATTGCTCACCAAAAAGGTGTTCTTGACCGATAAACTCATCGCAACTTTGTGGCCGCATTCTATCGGCTAACGGTCGATAGCCGTCATTATCAGCAAAAAGGTCATCCATAGCACTCATCTACTCGACCACTGTCCCAATCACATCAAGGCCTTTATCTGGCGAGAACTGAAAAGTTTTATCCGCGATACGATGATTAATTAATACCCGTGAAAATCGAATCATCGTGGTTTGATCAAAATGATCAAGTAGCTTCATCTCACGTACTTGATTACCTTTAAGACCAATCTCAACACGATAAAATTCAGTATCTTGTACTTTAGGCACTAATGCTCGCCATTCCAGACCAAAGGCCTCACCTAGCATCCGTATCTCGAAATCTTGATAGATAGCACGGTAATTGGTGAGCAATAATATCGGTGAATTACCTAATGCTTTAGCCAGCGGCTGTACACTAACCTGTTCTAATTCATGGTCAATCAACCATAGGTTTTTACCATCAGAAATAATATCTTGTGGCTCCGGCGATTCGTAATGCCAGATAAAGCGGCCCGGTTTTTTTATTTTAATCGTGCCGCTGGATTCTTGAATGAGATGGCCTTGATCATCACGCACTTCTTGATAAAAGTTGGCTTGCAATGTTTCTATCGCAGCAACGATGGCCTCTAGATCTTGATCCGCTTCATCGATAACAAACTTATCTTCAGCCTGTGCGAATGAAGACCATAAAATAAAAAATAGAAGGCTTAAATAAGCAGACATCTGCAAGTTTTCCGAAGTTGTAGAGCTTTTTAAGGGTACGCGATCAGAGCCAATAAAAGCGAGCGATTTTACCGAGGTGGTGCTGGTGCCAACACTTCACGGCTACCATTGGATTGAACACTGGAAACCACACCACTGCTTTCCATTTCTTCGATCATACGGGCAGCACGATTATAACCAACCTTTAAGCGACGTTGAACATAGGAAATTGAGGCCTTGCGTGTCTCTGTAACAATGGCAACGGCTTGGTCATACAGTGGGTCCATCTCGTCATCTGAATCACCGTTTTCATCATCTAACCCTGGAATACCAGTAACTGGCTCAGTCAGAATTTCTTCGAGGTAGTTTGCTTGTCCACGCTGACGCAAGAAATCACAGACATTGTGGACTTCTTGATCTGAGACAAAAGCACCATGGACACGTTCTGGGATAGAGGTACCAGGTGGTAGATACAACATATCACCGTGTCCTAGTAGTTGCTCTGCACCCATCTGATCGAGAATAGTGCGAGAATCAATCTTTGACGAAACCTGAAACGCCATTCGCGTTGGAATATTAGCTTTAATTAAACCGGTAATAACATCCACTGATGGCCTTTGTGTCGCGAGTATTAGGTGGATACCAGCAGCCCGTGCTTTTTGTGCTAGACGTGCAATTAAATCTTCTACTTTCTTGCCGACAACCATCATCATATCGGCAAACTCATCAACCACGATTACAAGCAATGGTAGTTGTTCTAATTCTGCTGCTATGATTTCTGCTGAGAGTTGTTCTTCTGGCTTGAATAAAGGGTCAAGAATAGGCTCACCTTTAGCCCGCGCTTCGCTGATCTTGCTGTTATAACCGGCAAGATTCCGCACACCTAAGATAGACATCAGCTTATAACGACGTTCCATTTCAGCAACCGACCAACGCAGGGCATTGGCAGCTTCTTTCATGTCGGTTACCACAGGTGTTAATAGATGTGGAATGCCTTCATATACGCTGAGCTCTAGCATCTTAGGATCGATTAAGATCATGCGGACATCTTCTGCCGTTGATTTATACAATAAGCTCAAAATCATTGCATTAACTGCCACCGACTTACCTGAGCCAGTAGTACCAGCAACTAATAGGTGCGGCATAGCAGCAAGATTGACCACTACCGGCAAACCACCGATATCTTTGCCTAAAGCCATAGAGACTGGTGACTTAGATTCATCATATAGATTCGATTTCAGAATCTCACTTAAACGCACCATTTCGCGATTTTCATTCGGAATTTCAAGCCCGATTGAGGGTTTACCTGGAATCACTTCAACGATGCGTACACTAATAACAGACAAGGCTCGTGCTAAATCTTT
The DNA here is from genome assembly GCA_905479295.1 of uncultured Gammaproteobacteria bacterium. Taxonomy (GTDB): domain Bacteria; phylum Pseudomonadota; class Gammaproteobacteria; order UBA4575; family UBA4575; genus UBA4575. Next base: position 4,803 of record CAJQLY010000033.1, read on the forward strand.
TGCCAATGCAGTGACTTTACTCACCTTTAGACCGGGTGCCAGTAACAATTCAAACCGTGTCACGATTGGCCCAGGGTGTACTTCACTGACCTCAGCTTCAATATTAAAATCTAATAACTTCAGCTCCACTTGCCGTGATAGAGCCTCTAATGCGGCATCTGAATAACCAGTCGCTTCACTCACCGTATTATCTAACAACATCAGTGGTGGTAGGTCGTTATTACCCTTCCCTTCAAATAATGGAATTTGTTTCTCACGCTCAACACGTTTACTCACCTTAACCGTATTCACGGTAGGTTCAATTCGTGGTTTCTTACGCGGCTTAGCAATCCGCGCTTCAAATTTAGGTGTGCGTGCTTTCTCTAGGGCAGCTTGATCTCTACGCTGCATAATTTGCTGATAGATATAACTGCATTTAGCACTGACCCAGAGTGCAGACAAGACTGTCAGCTTACCGAGTAGATCAATGATCTTTAACCAGGACAGACTGGAGAAGATAGATATTCCCGCTAAGAACATAGCTAAAAGTAAAAGTGTTGTACCGGAATAGTTGAATGCCAGAATGAATAGGTCACTGAGTACGCTACCGAGCACACCTCCTGCATCCGCAGGTAGAAAGCTAGGCTCAAAGTGCATCGAAGAAAGCCCACAACCTGAGGCTAAAGTTAATAGGAAACCAAACCAACGTAGCCACATCAAACGGTAGTCCGGTTGGCCGTCTATATCGACACCTTTATATAACAACCAACCGCTATATATCACCATTAATGGAGTGATATAGGCTAGGTAGCCAAAGAGAAATAAGAATAGACCCGCAAAAAAGGCGCCAGCAGAACCACCTAGGTTATGCACAACGGCATCGGTGTTACTCAAGGTAAAGCCTGGGTCAGCACGATCGTAACTAATCAATGCTAAATACAAGTACACACCAATAGCGACCAACATCACCAGCATAGCCTCACGGATACCCCGACCAAGGTGTGTCTTGGAGCTCTTTGTTGTTCTCTTAGGTTTTTTACTGGTTGCTTGAGCCACTATTAATTCTGTATATGCAAAATATAACGTAAATAATTGATTTTTTTCTGTTTATTGTCAAGAATATTCTTATCGTCCTAAAACTAATTGAATGTTATTCTTTGCAGTCAAAAAATCGCTGTCGTGCCCTAAATATACACCTTAGTAGACACCTCAAACAGCACCATATTACGAATTAAAAATTAACTCCTTCGGAGGACTAATTATGAGCGAAAGCCAACACCATCGATTAATCATTTTAGGCTCGGGCCCTGCCGGTTATACCGCAGGTGTTTATGCTGCACGTGCCAACTTAAATCCTGTAATTATCACTGGCATGGAACAGGGTGGTCAGCTAATGACTACAACCGATGTCGATAATTGGCCTGGTGATGTCGATGGCTTACAAGGACCTGATTTAATGCAACGTATGTTGCAACATGTTGAGCGTTACGGCACTGAAGTGATTTTCGATCATATCAATAAAGTTGATTTCAGCTCACGTCCCTTCAAGTTGGAAGGTGATATGAATGGCAATTACACCTGTGATGCATTAATTATCTCAACCGGTGCATCGGCCATGTATCTAGGCCTAGATTCAGAAGAGGCGTTTAAGGGTAAGGGGGTTTCAGCCTGTGCTACCTGTGATGGCTTCTTCTATAAGAACCAACGCGTAGTCGTCGTCGGTGGTGGTAATACCGCTGTTGAAGAAGCCTTATATCTTTCTAACCTGTGTGAGCATGTGACCTTGATCCATCGTCGTGACAGCTTACGTTCTGAGAAGATCCTACAAGACAAATTATTTGAAAAAGAAGCTCAAGGCAAAGTCAGTATCGCGTGGAATCACCAATTAGACGAAGTCTTAGGCGATAACTCTGGTGTTACCGGTGTACGTATTAAAAGTACTGCGGATCAGTCAACCCAAGACATCGACTGCCAAGGCGTCTTCATTGCTATCGGCCATCGTCCAAACACCGACTTATTTGTTGACCAACTAGACATGCAAGGTGGTTATCTCACAGTCCAAAGTGGTTTAAAGGGTAACGCTACTGCAACAACTGTTCCTGGTGTCTTTGCTGCTGGGGATGTTATGGATCATACCTATCGACAAGCAATTACCTCCGCCGGTACCGGCTGTATGGCTGCTTTAGACGCTGAGCGTTATCTGGACCAACTTAAGCCAGACTAAAACAGCAGTGAGTGATCAACAGAAACAACCTCTAGAAATTAGTTTTCACCGAGCAATTGATGAGATTGGTGCGCAAGATTGGAATGGTTTGGCCGGTACGGCTGACCCATTCATGCGTTATGAATTTCTAGAGGCACTGGAAGAAAACAACTGCGTTGGCCCTGATTATGGTTGGTTACCCTATCATATCGCCGTGCGCGATACGGATCAGCAGTTAGTTGCCGCCTGCCCTATCTATATTAAAACCAATTCCTATGGTGAGTTTGTCTTTGATTGGAATTGGGCCTCGGCTTACGAACAGGCCAAACTTCAATATTACCCAAAGATGGTCTGTTCAGTACCATATAATCCTGCCACTGGCATGCGTATTTTGAGTCAGGATCCAGCACTAAAAACCCTAGTTATTCAACAAGCCATTGCGATCGCCAAAAAGATGCAAATGAGTGGTATGCACTGGCTATTCACTACCACTGAAGATACTACTTTATGTGAACAACAAGGATTAATGTTACGCATGGGCTGCCAATATCATTGGTTTAATCATAACTATGCATCCTTTGATGACTTCACTGCGAGCTTTGTCTCTAGGAAACGAAAAAAGGTCAATCGCGAGCGTCGCATGGTGGCTGAGCAAGGTATAGAGATTAAAGTAATTCATGGTAATGAGGCCAGTGCCGAACAGATTATTCGCGCACATCAGTTTTATGTCAGCACCTTCGATCGAAAATCTGGTATCCCCACTCTACAACTAGAATTTTTCCAACAGATCTGTCGCACTATGGGTCAACAAGTAGTGTTCTTCTTTGCTTACCATCAAGAACAGGCGATTGCCTGTGCCATCTGTTTACGTAGTGACGATACACTATATGGTCGTTTCTGGGGTTGTGATGAGCAGTACCACAGCCTGCACTTTGAGACCTGTTTCTACCAGGGTATCGATTATTGTATTAAGCATCAGTTGCAACGTTTTGAGCCGGGTGCACAGGGTGAACATAAGATTGCCCGAGGCTTTGTTCCAACTAAAACCTGGTCGGCACATTGGATTGAAAATGAGCAGTTTCGCCCAGTCTTAGAAAACTTCTGTCAACGTGAGCAACATGGCATGCAGCATCAAGTCGATGAACTCACGACCATGTTGCCGTTTCGTGAAGCATCATGAGTGTCGATGATCTAACTTTATTAGATCCAAAAGATAGCACCACACCCTTCCCACACCCAAAACAAGCCTTGAATGACCCAGAAGGTTTATTGGCGGCTGGCGGTGACCTATCACCTACCCGCATTTTACAAGCCTATCAACAGGGTATCTTTCCTTGGTATTCCGATGGGCAACCGATTTTATGGTGGTCACCTAATCCACGAGGTGTGCTTTGGCCACGTGAATTTATCGCTCATAACAGCTTAAAACGTATCATTAATAAAGGCTGGCGGGTGAGCTATGACCAAGCTTTCGAATCGGTCATACGCGCCTGTGCAGAACCTAGGGGCAACGATCAGGGCACCTGGATCACAGAGGACATGATTCAAGCCTATTGCGAGTTACATGTATTAGGGCCAGCACATTCTATTGAGGTTTGGGATGAAAAACAGCTGATTGGTGGTGTCTATGGCATTGCCTTAGGCAAGTTGTTCGCTGGTGAATCGATGTTCTCACGACAATCAGGCGGTTCTAAAATCGCTCTACTATATCTTTCAGCTTATCTGGATAATTGGGATTATACCTTGATTGATACACAACTACCGAGTGAACATTTAGTCAGTTTAGGTGGACGCACTATGTCACGTGAAGCCTATTTAGATTTGCTACAGACTGCGACACATGAAAGCGTCACAGCACAGGCCTGGCAGCCTGGACAAGCTATTGATATCAATCATTGGTTAAAGACCCGCCTACTGTAAGCTGAGGTCTAATCGAGATGAACTAGGCTTATCCCATATTCGACAGAATGGCGTCCTTCACATCGGCAAGCTTTGCATCAATCGTAATTAGTTTACTAGTGGCTTGCTTAATAGCGGTATCAGGATCTTTCAGGCCATGACCAGTCAAGGTACATACCACGGTGCTGCCAGCAGGAATTTTACCACTTTCAATATCACGCAAGGCACCGGCAACTGAAGTTGCTGATGCAGGTTCACAAAAGACACCTTCAGAGCCTGCCAATAAACGTTGGGCAGCTAGAATTTCATCATCACTGCACTCATCAAACCAGCCACCTGATTCTTTATTTACCTTCCAAGCATTATCCCAACTCTGTGGGTGCCCGATACGAATTGCAGTTGCAATTGTTTCAGGGGCATCAACCATATCACCACGCATAAATGGAGCACTGCCTGCCGCTTGGTAACCAATCATCTTAGGTCGCTTAGCACTCTTAACACCTTGTAAAAATTGGCAGTTGCCTGAACAGAGGCTACACGACTGAGTGCATTCATTGGCATATTCTGAATAACCGATCCAATGCGCTGTGATATTGCCAGCATTACCTACTGGCAAACAATGAAAATCTGGAGCCTCACCAAGTTCATCAACAATCTCAAAGGCCGCTGTCTTTTGCCCCTGCAAACGATAGGGATTAATACTGTTAACGATATCTACTGGCGCTTCGGTAGCGACTTCTTTTACCAAACGCATACCATCATCAAAGTTACCTTTGACTTGAATCACCACCGCACCTTGAATCATTGCTTGTGCTAACTTACCCATAGCGATCTTACCTTCAGGAATCAACACAAAGGCAGCGATGCCTGCACGCGAAGCATAGGCTGCAGCTGATGCTGAAGTGTTACCAGTGGAAGCACAAATAATGGCACGACTGCCATCTTGCACCGCCTTGGTTACCGCCATCGTCATCCCTCGGTCTTTGAATGAGCCGGTTGGATTAAGGCCTTCATATTTAAGCAGTAAGCGTACATCGTGCTTTTTTAATAGCTCAATATTATGGCATTCGATTAGAGGAGTATTCCCCTCACCTAGGCTAATAATTCGGCCATTAGGATCGATTGGCATACGCGAGATGTAATTATTAATAAGCCCGGTATAACGATTTTCAGTTGCATTTGTAGTCATAATTTAACCCAAAGATTCTACGCGGATACGGACAATGTCAGCATGTACCGCATCCAATTTTTGCAAGGCATCCAATGCAATTTGCATATTGGATTCTAAACATTCATGGCTGAGCATTACTAAGGATACGCAACCTTGTTCGTCTTCTTTATCTTTTTGTACGATGGCCTCTATGCTGATATTACAGTCGGCAAAACAACGTGTGATATTAGCCAACACACCAGCTTCATTACTAACCTGTAGGCGTAAGTAGAAAGCAGTGTTAACCGCAGACATTGGTAATATCGTCAGATCCTTGATCGCATCTGGTTGGAACGCAAGATGTGGAACCCGGTTACCTGGATCACTAGTAAATGCACGACAGACATCAACCAGATCAGCTACTACTGCAGATGCCGTTGGCTCAGCTCCAGCACCTGGACCGTAATACAGCGTTGGCCCAACAGCATCAGCATTGACCAAGACTGCATTCATCACACCATCGACATTAGCAATTAAGCGTCGCTCTGGAATCAGCGTTGGATGTACACGCAATTCAACACCAGATTCAACTCGACGTGCAATTCCTAGATGTTTAATGCGATACCCAAGCTCAGCAGCATACTCAACGTCACTTTTTTGAATCGCTGAAATCCCTTCGGTATAAACCTTTTCAAACTGCAATGGCAGACCAAAGGCAATCGAGGCTAAGATAGTTAGCTTATGCGCTGCATCAATTCCTTCAACATCAAAAGTCGGGTCAGCTTCGGCATAACCCAGTGCCTGCGCTTCGCTTAAGACATCATCAAAGTCACGACCTTTATCGCGCATCTCGGTCAAAATAAAATTACCGGTACCATTAATAATACCAGCCAACCATTCAATCTGATTACCAGCGAGCCCTTCGCGGATCGCCTTAATGATAGGAATACCACCTGCAACAGCAGCTTCAAAAGCCACGGTAACGCCTTTACGTTGAGCAGCTAGAAATATCTCATTGCCATGTAAGGCAATTAAGGCCTTATTCGCAGTGACTACATGCTTACCATTGCTGATAGCACATAACACTAAATCTCGAGCCAGATCAGTACCACCGATTAATTCAAGTACGATATCAATATCAGGATGATTAACGATTTCATTAGAATCTTCAGTTAATAAAATACCGTCTAAATTAACATCACGTGACTTATTAATATCACGCACACTGGCTGCTAGAAGTTTAATTTCTCTACCGGCACGACGCGCAATTTCTTCAGCATTACGGCGTAAGACTGTAGCAGTACCACCGCCAACTGTACCTAACCCCAGTATGCCAACGTTTACTGGCTTGATCTGTTCATCTGGCTTATTCATTCATTATCCGTTTGTCTAAACATTTTTTTAATACCACGTAAGGCTTGTCTAATGCGGTGTTCATTCTCAATTAAACTAAAACGCACATGATCGTCACCATAGTGCCCAAAACCTATACCTGGCGACACTGCAACCTTAGCTACTTCCATCATATGCATGGAAAAATCAAGCGACCCCATATCGGCGAACGCATCAGGAATCTTGGCCCAGACGAACATAGTCGCTTTCGGCGGTGTAACAGCCCAGCCGAGTTCATTTAAGCCAGAGACTAAAACATCGCGGCGAGATTGATACATATCACGAATCTCATTAACACAGTCTTGTGGCCCGTCGAGTGCTGCAATCGCTGCAATCTGAATCGGCGTGAACATACCATAATCCAAATAGGATTTGAGGCGCGCTAGAGCTGCAACCAATGTTTTATTGCCACACATGAAGCCAACACGCCAACCAGGCATGTTGTAAGTTTTCGATAACGAGTAAAACTCTACTGCGATATCGCGCGCACCTTCGACTTGCAAGATAGATGGTGGCTCATAGCCATCAAAGGTGATCTCGCCATAAGCAATATCATTAACAACCCAAATTTTATGTTCTTTTGCTATTGCAATGACACGTTCAAAAAACTCTAGCTCGACACATTCTGTCGTTGGGTTGCCAGGGAAATTGAGAATCAATAACTTTGGTTTAGGCCATGAGTTTTTAATCGCCTTTTCCAATTCAGCAAAAAAATCAGTGTCCTCACGTGCTGGCACATAGATCACCTCAGCCCCAGCGATGACACAGCCATAAGGATGAATCGGATAAGCAGGATTTGGTACTAAGACGGCATCACCTGGACCGAGGACTGCCAACGCCAAGTGCGCTAAACCTTCTTTAGAGCCAATAGTTACAATAGCTTCTTCTTCTGCGTCTAATGTGACGTTAAATTTGCGCTGATACCAATCACAGATTGATTTTCGTAAGCGAGGAATACCACGCGATAAAGAATATCGATGAGTGTCATCACGCAACGCGGCTTCAGCTAATTTATTCTTAATATGCTCGGGCGCACCTTGGTCAGGGTTACCCATACCAAAATCAATAATGTCTTCACCCGCCGCTCTAAATTCGGCTTTACGCTCGTTTACAATATTGAAAACGTAGGGTGGTAGGAGCTTAATTCTTGGAAAATCGTCCATGCGTCAGCAGTTCATTAAAACAAAGGCGATATGATACGCGAATCCGCCAGTATAAATAAGTAACTTCCGACTCAAATTTCCTGCTTTAGTCACGTTATAAGCACTATTTCAACGCTAAGCTATGAGCCATAGCAACAGATAAAACGGTTGCTATAGCGTATTAGATCGGTAAAAGGCGTTAATTTAGGGCCTTAATGGCTTTTAACCGCTAAATTATTCGCTTTAGCGTGGCAGATAACGCAGAGGATCGACTGGATCACCATTTTTACGGATTTCAAAATGCAGTTTATTGCGATTGGTGCCTGTGCTACCTACTTCAGCGATCTTCTGTCCACGCTTAACCCTGTGACCTTCAGCCACTAATAACTTTCGACTATGCGCATAGGCACTAAAATAAGTGGCGTTATGTTTGATGATAACTAGATTGCCATAACCACGTAGACCATTACCGGCATAAACAACCTGCCCTGAGGCAGCCGCTTTCACTGCGGTGCCATTATTTGCGGCAATATCAATGCCGTTACGGTCAGCTGAATATTTACTGATTAATTTACCTTTGACTGGCCAACTCCATGAACCTGGTGCCTTGGCTATTGGTAGCTTTGTGCTAGATGGACTAGTCTTTTTGCTACTTGATGCAGCATTATTAGATGACTTTTTAGCCGTTCTCTTAGTTTTATTTGAACCTGAGTAGCCAAGTTTCAACCGTTGCCCTGGTTTAATCACATAGGGGTCTTTTAGGTTATTCCATCGGGCAATGCTGTTCGCGTTAACTCTATAGCGCCAGGCAATAGCGTATAAGGTATCGCCCTTTTGCACGATGTAATAACGCGTCTGTTTGCTCGGTTTGACGGCACCGGTATAGCAACCACTTAGACTCAAGCTGATAGCTAGGATCAAACTAAAAAATATTTTTGGCAAAATCATCTTCACTTTAAACCAACCCAAATAATAGTGATCAGAATCAAACCGACCAATAACCAACCCAAATATTCAATATAACGCAGGACATGTTGTTCTATTTTACGTCCAAAAAACTTAAGTAGTAAGGCGAGCAAGAAAAATCGACTGCCTCTACCTAGCACCGATGCCAGGATGAAGGCGATTAAAGGCTGCCCCATAGCGCCTGCTGTTATTGTAAATAACTTATAAGGAATTGGTGAGAATCCAGCCATTAAGACAACCCATACACCCCATTGATCAAACCATGCCCTCGCCTGCTGATAGATCGACCAGTAGCCTTTATCTTGTAATAGTTGCTCAGCAAAATCCAAGGCAAAAAAACCAATGAAATAACCTGCAATACCTCCAAGGGCTGAAAATAACGTTGTTAAAAGGGCAAAGTACAACGCGCGATGTGGCTGCCTCAATGCCATAGGAGCCAACATCACATCTGGAGGAACCGGGAAAAAAGAAGACTCTGAAAAACTCAATAGACTGAGATAAAAGGTGGCTCTACGATGCTCTGCCCAAGACATAACACGCTCATAAAGATTGCCGAAAAAATTCATCTATTCTGAATTCCTAGTTCTTACCTTCATTAACAAAAGGCACAAAAACAACATCTTCGAGTTTATTTTTTTCAAAGCCTGCAACTGTACGCGTAAGGGTCAATAATTGTTGTTTATCATTTTGCTCACCTACAGGGATAATCATACGTCCACCTATAGCGAGTTGTTCGGTCAAAGAATCTGGAATCTGACTAGCGGCTGCCGTTACAATAATGGCGTCATAGGGTGCATAATTTTCCCAACCCCAAGTGCCATCTGATAACTTGCAGTGCACATTATGCAGGTTCATTGAGTGCAGTAACTTGCGTGTCTGTTGATATAATTCAGGGATACGCTCTACCGTATAAACATCTTTGACCAAGGCCGCTAATAAGGCCGATTGATATCCTGAACCAGTACCAATCTCTAATATTTTCTGTGGTTTATCATTGGCTAACAAGGCCTCTGTCATGCGTGCAACGGTATACGGTTGAGAGATTGTTTGTTTGTAGCCGATTGGTAAGGCGTCATCCTCATAGGCACGAGAGGCCAAGGCCTCATCAACAAATAAATGGCGAGGTAGGACACGCATCGCCTGTAATACGCGGTCGTCTCTAATCCCTTTATCTCGTAGCCGTGTAATCAGCCGATCTCGCGTCCGCTGAGAGGTCATACCAATGCCAGCGTTGGCATTTTTCACGTGCTAAGCCCTGATTCTTCTATCCAAGACTGTAAGCTATCGATACTACGATGACGGGTTAAATCAACATGGATTGGACTGATCGAAACATAGCCATCATTAATTGCATGGAAGTCAGTACCTGGGCCTGCATCCTGCTCTGGGCCTGCTGCACCCACCCAATAAATAGGCTTACCTCTAGGGTCCTGAGCCTTAACTGCCGGCTCAGCCTTATGCCGATTGCCTAAACGCGTAGTCTTAAAGCCTTTTATTTCTGTTAGGGGCAGATCTGGAATATTTACATTCAGAATCATATTTTCCTGGATTGGATTCTGTAACAGATTGCTAATCAAGCGTGCACTTAGGCTAGCTGCAGCCTTTACATGCTTGGGTTTAAATGAAGTTTGTGAGATGGCTACTGCAGGTAGACCCAAAAAACGTCCTTCTATCGCTGCTGCCACGGTACCTGAATAAATCACATCGTCACCCAGATTAGCACCCGCATTAATACCAGAAACCACCATATCGGGGACATCATCTAGTAAACCGGTTAGCCCTAAATGGACGCAATCAGTTGGTGTGCCATCCACTGCATAACTACGTTCAGCATATGTTTGTGCTCGCAAGGGACGTTCTAGCGTTAAGGAGTTACTGGCCGCGCTGCGGTTTCGATTAGGTGCCACAATCGTGATTGTGGCTAAATTTTCTAAAGCTGCTGCCAGCTCAATCAATCCTTGGCCTTGATAGCCATCATCATTACTCAACAAAAGGTGCATTCGTTCTAGTTCTCGTAGGCTGTACACTTGGCATCAAATTACTAAAGATTATACTATCAGCTTACTGCTTAAAGTATGCAGAATATGCATAAGCAAAAGGTGTAAGAAAAGGCTTAATTATGACAAATGGAAATAATGACAAGAATAAGGAAGCCAGTTTTGCTGACATGATGGGCGATATCAAACTAATCACCAGTGATCGTGTAGTCTCAAACAAGCCTAAACCTTACCCTACTCCCAGACAGCGCGACTTGGATGAACAGCGCGTACTGCAAGAACTCTCTCATCCAATGATAGAAGATGAGGATATGCAGGCTGGTGATGTATTGAGTTATTGCCAGCCAGGCATCCAAAAACAAGTATTTCGCAAGTTAAAACGTGGCCAATACTCAATTACTGCCGAACTTGATTTACATGGTTTAACGCGTGCTGAATCAGAGATCGAACTGATCGACTTTATCGACTACGCACTTAATGAAAATATCCGTTGTGTACGTATTATTCACGGTAAAGGACTCGGTTCGAATAATAATGGCCCGGTGATAAAGCCCCTAGTTAATCGCTGGCTACGGCGGCGTGAGGAGATACTTGCTTTCTGCTCAGCAAGACCGGTAGATGGTGGCACTGGTGCAGTCTATGTATTACTACGCTCTAAGCGTTAAGTTGATGCTATAGCCCGACTAGAATTTCTGCTAGAGAAGCTTCAACCTAAGGTTAAAAACTAATTCCACCCCTTGATATCATCAGCCTATGAGCTGGCTAGATCAAGAAAAGACCAAGGCAAAAAGACATGAGTAAAGAACCTATCCAGTATCAGGCGAGTTGCATGGATGATTACGACCCTTCCTCGATGGATGCACAGGTTGCACAACAGCATATCTTAGACAGCGTATATCCTGTTCAAGAGAGCGAGACACTAGCCATTCGTGATGCCTTAGGCCGTATTTTGGCAAGTCCTATTACTTCTGACTTAGATGTCCCCGGTCATACCAATTCAGCCATGGATGGCTATGCTGTGCGTGGTACTGACTTACCTAGCGATGCTACCCAACGCTTAAAGGTAATTGGCACTGCATTTGCTGGCAGGCCTTTTGCTAATTCTGTTACCAAGCATGAATGTGTGCGCATCATGACCGGTGCAGTCATGCCAACAGCTTGTGACACTGTCATCATGCAAGAACATGTGCAACTAGAAGCCGATGAGATCATTATCGATGATCAACAGCAGGCCGGGCAAAATGTTCGCCTAGCTGGTGAAGACATTGCTAAAGGTGACTCTGTATTTCAACCTGGTCGTCGACTCAGTCCAGCAGATATAGGCCTATTAGCCTCACTAGGCATCGCCAAGGTCAGTGTTATACGCAAGCTTAAAGTCGCCTTCTTCTCTACTGGTGATGAATTAACATCAATTGGCCAACCACTAGCCAGTGGCCAAATTTATGATAGCAATCGTTATACCCTCTGGAGCATGCTTAGTGAGATTGGTGTCGAGATCATCGACCTAGGTGTTGTACGTGATGCACCCGAATTAGTAGAGCAAGCCTTTAAAAATGCTGCTGCACAAGCAGATGTCATCATCACTTCAGGTGGTGTATCGGTCGGTGAGGCTGATTTTGTAAAAGAGACACTGGCCAACCTAGGTCAGGTTAATTTCTGGAAAGTAGCAATGAAGCCTGGTAGACCACTTGCCTTTGGCCAAGTGGAACAGGCCTATTTCTTTGGCCTACCCGGCAATCCTGTATCGGTCATGGTAACTTTTTACATCTTCGTTCAAGCCGCTATAGAGAAGATGATGGGAGGCACGCCACGTTCTCGCCTAAGACTACAGGCTAGCTGTAAGAATCAATTACGCAAACGTGCAGGTCGCGTTGAATATCAACGAGGTATGTTTGAGGTAAATGCCGACGGTAGTTACAGCGTAACTAAAACTGGCGCCCAAGGCTCAGGGATTTTACGCTCGATGTCGGACGCGAATTGCTTTATTTTTCTACCAATGGAAAGTGAAGGTGTTGCCGCTGGTGCGATGGTTGAAATTTGGCCATTTGATTCTTTTCGTTAGGGCTAGAGCAAACCTTAAGAGATTAATTACCAACACTTAGCCGTTGAAAGTCTTCTGCTGTATCAATGCCATGGCCACTGTCTTCCTGTGCAACAGCGATTGCGATAGCATCACCCGCTTGTAACGCACGCAACTGTTCTAAACGCTCGCTACTTTCTAGGAATGACACTGGTTTTTTAACAAAGCTTTGCAAATAGTCAGCACGATAGGCATACAGTCCTACATGCCTGTAGACCGCTAATTTAGCTAAGTCAGCCAATTGATCTTTCGACATATGCGGTAAGCTAGAGCGACTAAAATAAAGTGCTAGGCCTTGGTCTGTTTTAGTTACTTTAACTACATTCGGATCTTGATAATCACGTAACTCAGTGATCGGCTCACATAACGTTGCAATCTGAGCGTTGGGCATATCCTGCAGTAACTGTGCAACCTGCTGAATATTGGCCGATGGCATCTTAGGTTCATCGCCCTGCAGATTGACAATAATGGCATTATCATCCCAAGCTTGCTTGGCGACAGCTTCGGCAATGCGGTCTGTGCCTGAGTTATGTTCAACAGAAGTCATACAGACAGCAGCACTAAATCCCTCTGCTACAGTGGCAATACGCTCATCATCAGTGGCAATCAAAATGGATTGAGGCTTTGCAGCCAAGGCACGACGATAGACGTGTTCAATCAGACTGACGCCTTGAAACTCTAATAGGGGCTTACCCGGCAATCGACTCGAATTAAAACGTGCGGGAATAACAACATGAAAATTAGCCATCATCGTTGCTTTTGGTATTCCTCATATTCAGCATTACTCAATTCACGCGCCTGATCTTCAATCATCACTGGGATATCATCCTTCACGGCATAGGCTAATCTTGCACTTAACGAGATCAACTCAGACTTTTCTTTGTCAAAGATCAGCGGCCCTTTAGTTACAGGGCAGGCTAGGATTTCGAGAATTTTAGTATCCATCTTAGTATTTAAGGAGTTCAGTTTAAGAAGTGCTTAGTGTAGCTGAACATGGATTAGCTTGCGCGCTATTTAAGGTCTTCTAATGACTTGGAATCAGCTGCTATCGAGATCTGTAACAGTCCAACTGCAGCTGCTGCATCCAGCAGCCAAACTACTGATTGATGTGTACTCTCGCCATCCGCACGAATAAGTAATTTCAGATCACCTTTTTCAGAACGTAACTGTTGCAAGCTTTGACGTAAATCTATTGGCGAGTAGTGTTGTAATACGTTACCATTTAAAGCATAACGCCCTTCTTTATCAATCAACACGACAATACTGATAGGCATGTCTTGTTGTTCTAACGCATTGGCCTCTGGCAAATCAATAGATAGTGCTGCTTCTTGCTTGAATGTTGTGGTTAACATGAAAAAAATTAGCAGCAAAAACACCACATCAATTAGTGGGGTTAAATTGATCTCATCATTTTCTTCCTCTGCTGTAGAGAATTTCATGCCTTATTACTCATTAACTAGCTTGCCAGACGGTCAATTAATAAGATCGCCTGAGTTTCCATTTGCAACACTAGGTCTGCTACCTTCCTACGAAAATAGCGTAAAAAAATCAGGCTGGGTATAGCAACTGAAATACCAGCGGCTGTGGTAATCAAGGCCTGGGCGATACCTCCAGCCAAGGCTTCAGGTTCCGTTACATTGGTGCTACTCATAGCCATAAACACATCAATCATGCCAAGCACCGTACCGAGCAAACCAAGCAGAGGTGTTATCACTGCGATCGTTCCCAAAGTCGTCAGAAAAAACTGCAATTCATGTACGATCTGACGCCCTACTTCTTCTAGACGTTCACGTTGTACTGCCTTGCTAGCCATACGCTGCTGTATCGCGACTCTGACTATGGTGGCAAAGGCTGAATCACCATGAATGTCACTAATATCATTATCTAGTGCAGCTGATTTTTGCTGTAGCAGACTCATCTTCTTAACTAATTCTGATGGCATAATGCGCTCTTGTCGCAAAGCCCAAAAGCGCTCGAATATAATGCCAAGTGCAATCACAGAAGAAATTAATATCGGCCAAATCATCCAGCCACCAGATTGAATAATCTCTAACATCTGACCTCTCAAGGTATTTGTTTATCTACACTTAGCTAACATATCTGTTTGATGCCAATAACGGCGGCTACGTTCTCGATAATTTTCATCTATAACAATGCTGTCAGGCTTGTTTACATCTAGGAGCAAGCTAATAACACCTGCATCAGCCGTTGTAATGCAATCAATACCGAGGTCTTTATAGCGTTTTAGGATAGTAGCATGGGGAAAATGATAACGGTTATCTTGAGCATAAGAGAATAAGGCAATCTGCTGAACTTTTGTAGTAGCGTTTGTCTTAGCCCTATCGAGTTGGGTCTTTGACAGCTACCTTTGCGTACAGAAGCCCTAGCTATTATGCCCTGTGAAAATAGAAAGCGTTGATAGTCACTGCTACCTGGATTAGCTAAACGCCAGAGCTGACGCAAGTGGAGTTGTAATTGACATTGGCTCTCTAGTAGCAACTCATCTGGTAGATTATACCAACTAACTAATAGTTTACTGGGTAACCCTCGCTGAATTTTAGCCTTGTCATCATCAGAATCTTTACTCAATACAAAAATAAATCGACTATAAGCTGGTGTATTAACCTGTAACTGCTGAATAACACCATTTAAGGTTAGATCTGTTTTGGGCCAGTCTGTATTTAGATCGGCGTTAAATACGCTATGAACTAGTAACAGACTCCACAGGAAACCAAACGACAAACAGCACAACACTCTTAATCGAGGCAAAGAGAGGTATATCAGCAGCAGTGGAACCAGCAAAAAGGTATATTCAATGGCCAACAGTTCTCGACTACACTGAAAAATGCAACCACCAATAAAAATCAGTCCTGCCGTTGTATTAATAGTCGTGGGATAATAAGTCACATACTTAACCCAAAAAATAACTGTAGTGCCAAAAAAATTATTCCAACAATGGCTCAGTAATTCTGATCATGGCCAATTTAAGAAAGCTGCCAGCTATTTTGGCGATTTCTCCCATGATCCCAACTTATGGCATATCAATCGACGTTCTGTTGTGCGCGCTATTGCGATCGGCCTGTTTACGGCTTTTATGCCAGTACCGGTACAAATGCTTGTAGCTGCAGCCCTAGCTGTTATCTTTGCTGCTTATTTACCCATCGCTGTAGTTTTAGTTTGGATCACCAACCCAATAACCATGCCAGTATTTTTTTACTGGGCTTATCATTTGGGTGCATATTTATTGGATGTGCAAGCCGAGCCGATACAGGTTGAAATGAGCTTTAATTGGCTGTTCACACAGCTACTACATCGCTGGCAACCGTTTTTAGTAGGCTGTTTGTGTGCCGGTGCATTGGTTGGGGGGATTGGTGCTGGCTTGGTCAATATATACTGGCGTTACCATGTTTCGAAGGCATGGAAGAAACGCTCAATCTTACATAAGTTAAAGGCAAAAAATCGGCTTAGACGATCTCGCCATCACTCAGAGTAATTACCTGATCCATACTCTGTGCGAGCTCAATATCATGAGTCACTAAAACAATCGCTGTCGCACATTCTTGCTGTAGCTCATCCATTAATACAGCTATCTGCTCTGCACTTTTTCGATCAAGGTTGCCTGTAGGTTCATCCGCCAATAGTAACTGAGGTCGCATTACCATCGCACGTGCAATCGCTACACGTTGACGCTCACCACCAGATAACTCATGCGGCTTGTGTTTGCTACGCTTTGATAGATTCACTTGTTGTAAGATATCTGAGGCCCGTTGTTTAGCTTCACGACAGGAATAGCCACTCATAAGCAATGGCATACAGATATTTTCTAAGGCACTAAATTCTGGTAACAAATGATGGAACTGGTAAACGAAACCAAGGCTACGATTCCTCAACTCACCTGCCTGTGTTGCATTTAACAGCGCGAAATCATTCCCATCAAAGAGTACACGACCACTGCTAGCATCATCCAAGCCTCCCATAATTTGTAATAGAGTACTTTTGCCACTGCCGCTGGCACCGACTATCGCAAGCCGCTGCTTATGATGTACCTGCAGTGAGATATCAGACAATACGTTGACACTTAATGGGCCATCATTGAAACGCTTACTAACACCCTCGACGATAAGTAAAGGTTTGGCTGTTGTGCTTATAGAATCCAAACTCATTCATACCTCAAGGCAGCGGCCGGTTGGGTTTTTGCAGCACGTAGCGCGGGGTATAAGGTGGCAATAACAGTCAGGCAGAAAGACAAACCTGCAACAATCAGTACGTCACTAGCAATAATTTTGGATGGTAGATCACTAATGTAGTAGACACTGGCATCTAAGAATTTAATTTGTAGCAGACTCTCTATGCCTGCTACCACAACCTGTAGATTAGAGGCCAATACAAGACCACCCAGCACACCTATCACTGTACCCACTAACCCGATCATGCTGCCCTGGATGATAAAGACCCACATCACACTACGAGGAGAGAATCCCATGGTACGCAATATAGCGATATCAGATTGTTTATCCGTCACCACCATAACCAGCATGGATACAACATTAAATACTGCAACAGCAACGATTAAAATCATGATGATAAACATCATCGTTTTTTCCATTTTAATCGCACGGAAGAAATTACGATTACTACGAGTCCAATCAGTCACCCAGTACTTGCCTTCAAACGATTGATTTAAGCTCCTAGCCAACAGTGGCGCTTGAAATAGATCATTAAGTTTCAGCCTAATCCCACTGACCTCATCTTTCATACGGAATAATCGTTGTGCATCTGCGATATGCGCCACTGCCGTATTACGATCAACTTGATTCATACCGACTTGATAAATACCAGCTACCTGTAAGCGTTTGAGCTTAGGCATGATGCCGGCAGGAGTAACTGAAGCCTCTGGTGTAATCAAGGTAATACGCTCGCCAACAGAGACACTCAGATAGTCAGCTAACTCAGCTCCCATGAAAATATTAAATTGCCTATCTTGTAGGCTATTAATATCACCCTCGACAATAAAATCCTCAAGGCTTGAAACGTTCGCTTCTAAGGTGGGATCAATTCCACGTAACATAACACCGGTAACTTGCTTACCTTTGACCAGCATCACCTGGCCTTCGACAAAAGGTGCTTGTGCAATAATATCCTCATGCCCTTTTAACTCCTCAGCAATACCTTGCCAATTAGCCAATGAGCCATCTAGCTCTAATAAGGTCGCATGTGCCGTCATCTGCAACATGCGATCTCGAATCTCACTTTGAAAACCATTCATAACCGAAAGCACGGTAATTATGACAATAATACCAAGACTGATTCCAATCACTGAGCTCATCGAAATGAATGAGATGAAATGATTTCGTCGCTTTGCACGCAGATAGCGCAGACCAATAAATAATTCTAGTGGTTTAAACATGGTCGCAGGCTAGTCTCGGTCGCAGATAGAAGCCATAAGCTGCTGACAGCAATGGCAAGATGATATTAGGATAGTAGGTATCATAACTGCCTATTAGTGTACCGCAGGCGTGATCGCCTAAGCCAGATCTAGATAACAAAAGTTTATACTTTAAGGTTTACTAACGACTCTAACCTAATGAACTATTCGCAAGACTTGCGTTTCAGAGCATAAGCCTAATAATAAAGCCCATCTAAGCTAAGCTGATATCAAGATGCCTCTATATCCAAGTGCTGAATGGGCGCTACAAAGTGCAACTGTCGTTGTTTGGCCTCATCCGCAATCAGATTGGGCACCTTATTTAAGCAATAGCCAGGACAATGCTATTGAACAACTCTATCGCCATCTCTGTGAACAGATAGCGATTTATCAACAAGTTATTGTCATCGCTTATGATGCAACACATCAGCAGCATATTCGCAGTCAGTGTCGCGCTATAGCCGAAGATAGACTAACGATCTTTATAATTAAAACAAATGACACCTGGGTACGTGACTTTGGCCCCCAGTATTTTGCTAAACAAGGCCTCGATCTACAATTCAATGCCTGGGGCAATCAGTATCCCTGCAGCCTAGATACCGCCTTTGCTGAAAACTTTCACCAGCAGTTATGTGCGACCAATACAGCGCCATATATGAATATCACAGCAGAAACTCTAACACCTAGCCGGTGGACATTAGAGGGTGGTAATTTAGAATTCAATGGTGCGGGTATGGTGCTCTTTAACTATCATTGCGTGTTACGCAATAATCCTCAGTTAAACTTATCTGAAGAACAGGTAAGCCAGCAGCTCTGTCAGCAGTTTTCATTACAACGAGCACTGTCAGTTGATGTCCCTGCCTTAGCTGGTGACGATACTGGTGGCCACATCGATACCCTAGCCCGCTTTATTGATGAAAAGCATATTGTTTATGCGAAGATGCATCAGAGCGAACATGCCGATGCTATCACTTTAGACAAGCTGGAACAGGATTTAAAAGAGTTAGCTGCAATACATGACTTACAATTAACTGCAGTGAATACGACGGTAACATCGCTTTATAATGCGACGAATAACATCGTACCAGCTAGTTATCTTAATTTTTTATTTATAAACAATGCCCTACTATTACCATTGTATAATCTAGGCAGTGATGCCGCAGTACTGGCGCAGTTTCAACAGTTACTACCACGGCATAAGATTATTGGTATAGATGCGAGCGCACTCATTGAGCAATTTGGTAGCATTCATTGCGCAACACTACATCTGGCAGCAGACATCTTTAAAATGGAAGGCACATGAAAATTGGATTCATTCAGCAGGCCAATCAGGCTGAGCGTGAGCAAAATCTACAGCATTCGATTAGCCAGATAGCAAAGCTTGCAGACTTAGGTGCTGAATTAATTGTCCTGCCAGAACTACATACCTCACTGTATTTTTGTCAGAGCGAGCAAACGCAGCACTTTGATCTTGCAGAAGCCTTACAGGGACCTACTTTCAATACCCTAGCGCAGGTCGCTAAACAGCATAAAGTACTCATACTCGCCTCCATCTTTGAACGTCGTCAAAGTGGTGTTTATCACAATACTGCCTTAGTCATTGAATCTGATGGCACTTTGGCAGGCCATTATCGCAAGATGCATATACCAGATGATCCTGGCTTTTATGAGAAATACTATTTCACTCCTGGTGACACCGGATTTAAGCCGATAGAGACCAGTATTGGGCGTCTAGGCGTCTTAGTCTGCTGGGATCAATGGTTTCCTGAGGCTGCAAGATTGATGGCGTTAGCGGGTGCAGAATTACTCATATATCCAACTGCTATCGGTTGGGATCCCAATGATAAACAAGCTGAAAAGATACGCCAGTGTGATGCTTGGGAAACGGTACAGCGTGGTCATGCCATTGCTAATGGTCTGCCGCTACTTAGTGTTAATCGTGTTGGACATGAGCTAGCTAGCGCTGATAACAAGACTACTGCCATCGATTTTTGGGGAAACAGTTTTGCCTGCGATACCATGGGGCAAATTATACTGCGTTGTTCACAGGATCAAGAACAGAGTGAAGTTATTGATATCGACCTTGCTGAATCAGAGACAACACGTCGTGTTTGGCCATTTATGCGAGATCGTCGTATCGATGCCTATAGCGCACTAGTCACGCATGGTAAGGAAGAATAAGCGCTTTATTACTGCTTAGCGTTTGGGAAAAATAGTTGATCACCGGCCACACGATAGTCTGCAATAGCCTGTTGACCACGTGCAGCCAGTAACCAATCAGCAAAGGTCTGTGCTAGTTTCAACTTAACGTGAGCATGGCGTGCTGGGTTAACTACAATCACACTATATTGATTATGTAAGGGTGGATCACCTTCAAATAGTAAGCGATAGTCCTTCTTATTACCAAAATTCAGCCAGGTAGCTCGATCACTTAGGGTATAGGCCTGTAATGCCACTGAAGCATTCAAGGTTGCCCCCATCCCAGCACCAACTTCTTTATACCATCCACCGCTAGCACCACTAACTGTTAAGCCTGCCGAGCGCCATAACTCTAATTCTTTAGTATGTGTGCCACTATCATCACCGCGTGAGACAAAACCACTGCCGGCTTCAACAATTCGTTGCAGTGATTCTTTTACCGTCTCAGATTTAGCCACTTCAGCTGGATCTGATGTTGGCCCAACAATAACAAAATCGTTATACATGAATTGGTGCCGTTGCAGGCCATAGCCTTCAGTAATGAATTTCTCTTCACGCGACTTGGCATGAACAATAAGTACATCGGCATCACCATTCTGCGCATTACGTAATGCCTGCCCTGTGCCAACAGCAACCACACGCACATCAATACCGGTATCTGCGGTAAACAAGGGGATTAAATAATCATACAGACCTGAGTTCTTAGTCGAGGTGGTCGATTGCAATAAGATAAAGTTATCTTCAGCAAATAATCCACTGCAATACAGGAGACTGAGCAGACAAATTGATACGCGTAAATAGATAAACTTCATTTGAGATTTCATCGAATTAAATTACTCTTACTCGACTACGCGTTGAATCAATACTTCAAGCTCGTGTTGACTATGCTGGCTGAAATCAACACTAACAGCTGCAGAGATTAAATCACCAGCTTGGCTTATAGCTTGACCGCTAGGAGAGATCCTTGCCAATACTTCAATCTGTTCAAAACTGCGGAGATTCATATTCGGCAACATAGAGGTCGCTTCCGTCAGCTCAACTTTAATTGGTAGAGCCGACAGCGGCACACGAACTAATGACAATGGCATTTTAGGTCCATTCTTTGCGCGGGCATAAATAAATACGGTATCGCTGGCTTGATAATTTTTAGCCAGTCCTTGCGCAACACTCACCTGCACATCAAGTATACGAGGCAATACTGCTTGTTCTTTAGGTGCCACCTCTAAACCAGCTTTTTCTCGCGCATCATCAACAAACTTATTTAGCGAATCACGCACATCATTTCTATCCGCAGGCACCAGACTTAATAATGTCTGCCAATGCACTACCGCAGTTTGATAATCATCTACACTATAGGCGGCATAACCAGCATACCAAAGCGCACGCTCATGCCTAGGATTAACCGCAAGTGCCTGCTCTAATAAAGCATTCTCAATAGTGCCAAAAACACCATCATTGGCAAACGATGAGGTTTCTGCAAGCAAAACTAGTAGATCTGGATCAGAGTAATCACTTAATGCAGCTGCCTGTGAATAGGCTTCTACAGCCTTATCAAATTGCTGCATCACGACATAGGACTGGCCTAGTATTTTCCAGCCATCCAGATCATCGGGCTGATCTTGCAAACGTTGCTCTAAATCAACTATCGATTGTTGAATAGTCTGCGCCTGCTGCGCTAATTTTTGTTGCTCATTATATTCATCGTTCGCAACGTAACTAGTGAATTGCTGATAAAGCAAGATAGCGGATAGTGGCAAGGCAATAGTCAGCAATATGACCATGCTTAGATTACTACGTTGTTGAGTCACACTAGAGCGCTGACTAACCGTTACATCAGAGAGCAAACTTCGTTGTAATTCTTGCTCACTCTGTTGGTACTCAGAGGGGTCTAATAAACCCTGCTCAAGATCTGCTTGCAGCTCTTCTAATTTACTTTCATACAAGGCTTTATTTACCTGCATGCGTGAGACCTGCGCAGATGCCGTCTGTCGTATTAACGGCAGAATAATAAAACCTAAACCGATTAGGGTAATCGCGGCTGCAGCCAACCAGAACAATGTCATCGTTTAATCATCTCTATCTTGTATTACAGCGTTTACATGTTTCTTTTCGGCCTCTGTTAGCATATTACTTTTAGCCGTCTTATTATTTGCTCGCACTACTTGTCGTATACCTATAAGACCACCAATCAAGAGTACAAAAGGTCCAAACCAAAGCAACCAGGTTCGTGGTTTAACAGGTGGGTTATATAAAACAAAATCACCATAGCGATCAGACATGAAAGTAAATATTTGCTGATCACTCAGCCCCTCTTCCAACATTCGTTTGACCTCCAGTCTGAGGTCATCGGCCAAACCAGAACCAGAGTCTGCTAATGTCTGATTTTGGCACACCAAACAACGCAGTTCATGTAGCAGATTGTTATAGCGTCCTTGATATTCAGGCTCCACGCTGATGATCTGTGCTTGTGCAACTCCGATCCATAAGCTGAGCAATAAGATTAAAGTGCGTATCATAGTGCTTCTCTACGTAAACGTTGAATGATTGGTAAAAAATCACGCTGCCAAATCTTATCGTTCATGACACCAACACGTTTATGCTGAATCACGCCCTGAGCATCGATTAAAAAAGTCTCTGGCGCACCATAGACACCAAAATCAATACCGATACGCCCGTCATCATCAGCAATCGAGAAAGCGTAGGGATTACCTTCATCACGTAACCAAGCTCGTGCTTCGGCCTTATCAGTTTCTTTATAGTTCAGGCCATAGATTGGGATATCAGTCTTCGCTGCCAAAGCAACCAGATCTGGATGTTCATGCTTACAAGCAGGACACCAAGTAGCCCAGACATTGACTAAGGCAATCTCACCAATTAAGTCTGCTTGGGTCACTGTTTTATCAGGATAAAATAGTGTCGACGCATTAAAACTAGGGATTGATTTTCCAACTAAGGGTGATGAGACTAATGATGGGTCTTTATACAATCCAACAAACAGAAAACCACTAATAACAAAGAAGAATAAAGCAGGAATTAGAGACTTCATGCGTTAGCAGACGTTGTCTTTCGTTGTGCGCGATAACGTCGATCTAATGCACCAACAATGCCACCTAAGGCCATCAATAAACAACCCATCCAGATCCATTGAATAAAGGGCCGGTAGTACACGCGTAGACCCCATTCATCGCGTGTTACAGGTTCTCCCAGAGCGACATACAAATCAGCAAAAATACCGGTGTAAATGCTTGCCTCTGTCATTGCATTACGCTGGACGTTATAAATACGCTTTTCAGGTAATAATGTTGTTAGCAGTTGTTCACTTTTCTCTACCCGCACCGAGCCACGCATAGCGTCATAGTTAGGGCCTTTCACTGGGCCTACTCCTTCCAAAATAAAGTCATAACCTGAAACGCTAACCTTCTCACCTACTTTGACTGCTTGTTCTACTTGATCACTAAAAGAGCTAGTGAAGACTACGCCGATAATAAAAATACCCATACCAAAGTGAGCCAAGAGCATGCCATACATAGCCTTAGGCACCTTGGCATAAGCCTTTAACAATGGTGTTTGCGCATCCCGTTTATTGACCAAACGTACAACGGCATAGACCGAACTTAGAATCACCCAGGCTGCTGCTGCAATACCGATGCCAGTCATCACTGTATTGTTACCGTAGATAGCTAGCGGCAACACCAGCCCAACAACGATTGCTAAGATTGCTAGTACTTTAAGTCGATTAAGTAACTCACCTAGCTTCTCACGCCGCCATTTAGCCACTGGCCCTAGAGCCATCATGAAGATTAATGGCAACATCAGTGGCACAAAAACTGCTTCAAAATAAGGCGCACCTACTGACGATTTTGGCATGCCCAAGGCATCTTCAAACAAGGGATACAAGGTCCCGATTAAAATAGTCAACATGGCCACGATCAAGAGCACATTATTCACTAGCAACATGGTTTCTTTTGAGACAATCTCATATTGACTCGTTGAAGAAAAACGCATCGCCCGCCAGGCATAGAGTGTTAGTGAACCTCCCACGACCAGCGCAAGGAAGCCTAAGATATAAACACCACGTGCAGGGTCACTAGCAAATGAATGCACCGACACCAAGACACCAGACCGGACTAAAAAAGTACCTAGTAAGCTTAAGGAAAAAACAATAATCGACAGTAGTATCGTCCAGCTCTTAAAGGTTGAACGTTTTTCTGTCACGGCTAGCGAATGGATTAATGCCGTACCCGCTAGCCAAGGCATGAATGATGCATTCTCAACTGGATCCCAGAACCACCAACCGCCCCAACCTAATTCCTGATAGGCCCACCAGCTACCTAGTGCAATACCCACCGTTAAGAATACCCAAGCAAGATTAGCCCAAGGTCGTGACCAGCGTACCCAGGCTGAGTCCATCTCACCGCTTATTAAGGCAGCGATAGCAAAAGCAAAGGCGACAGAAAAGCCAACATAGCCCATATAAAGCATCGGCGGGTGAATCACTAACCCGGGGTCTTGTAGTAAAGGATTTAGGTCTTTCCCTTGTAATGCAGCTGGAAACAGGCGATCAAATGGATTCGAAGTGGCCAGAGTAAATAATAGAAAGCCAATACTGATCATACCCATAACACTGAGCACACGAGCCAATAGATCTTGCGGCAAACTACGACTGAAAATAGCAACGGCAAAGCCCCAACCCGATAACGCTAATACCCAAAGCAATAAAGAACCTTCATGTGCGCCCCAGACGGCTGAAATTCGATAGTAAATGGGTAACTCAGTATTTGAGTTATTAGCGATATAAAGCACTGAGAAATCATTAACAACAAAGCTATAGGCTAAGCAGATGAAGGCCAGCAATAAAAATAGAAATTGTCCGATAGCAGTACTACGTCCCACTGCCATCCAATTAGCGTTATTCGTACTGGCTCCAATCAATGGAATACTCGCCTGCGCAATCGCCAAGCAAAGCGCCATAACCAAGGCAAAATGGCCAATCTCTGGAATCATGTTTATTCTACTGTTGTCTTAGGGATAGATACTGGGTGTTCGCCGCCTGCGGCCTTCAATGCCTCAGCAACTTCTGGTGGCATATAGTTTTCATCATGTTTTGCTAACACTTCTTGAGCGACAAATAGACCGCTTGCATTGAGTTTACCCTGCGCAACAATCCCTTGACCCTCACGAAATAAATCAGGTAGCAAACCGGTATATTCCACCTGCACTTGACCTTGCATATCAGTTAGAGAGAACTGTGTGGTAATACCGTCAGGCATACGCACAACACTACCCTCCACTACTAAACCACCGAGACGAAATAACTGATCTTCAGTTACCTCAGCCTCACTCAGTTGGGATGGGCTGTAAAAATAGAGTAGATTTTTTTGGAATGCGAATAAGGCCAAGGCGGTCGCTGCGGCAAAGCCACTGATCAAAACAATCACAAAAATCATTCGTTGCTTACGTTTAGTCGCCATTAGTTAGTCCTCTTCACTTAACTCTTGTATCTGTTGCAAAATTTGTTTACGACGCATTGTCGCGAAAACTAGGTTTGCAAGTAATACCCCAGCAGTGAGCCCATAAGAACCCCAAACGTAGAAGGCATAGCCACCCATATGGAAGAATTCACTCATACCGCCTCCTTCAACAGAGCTTTAACCCAACTGGTATTACGTTCTCGTAATAACAACTCAGTACGTGCACGTTTAAATAGTACTGCGAAAAAATAAGCTTTAAAGGCTAAAGCCATTACCAATAATGGTATCAACATACTCGGATGTGCCGATGGCGAGTCAAATTTACTGACTGTTGGCCCTTGATGTAAGGTGTTCCACCACTCTACTGAGTAATGAATAATCGGAATATTAACAATCCCGACTAAGGTCAAGATAGCGGCAGCCCTAGCACCTGCACGCTCATCATCAAAAGCGCCAGAAAGAGCAATCACACCAAAATAGAGGAATAGTAAAACCAGCTCTGAGGTTAAGCGTGCATCCCAGACCCAATAGGCACCCCACATTGGCTTGCCCCATAGCATGCCTGTGATTAGTGCTAATGCCGTAAACGAGGCACCAATAACTGCACATTGTGCGATCATAATTTCAGCGACTTTAATGCGCCAAATCAAAGTAACTATGGCAGCAGATGCCATCACCATGTAGCCAAACATCGATAGCCAGGCAGCCGGTACGTGCACATACATAATGCGTACAGTCTCACCCTGTTGATAATCGGCAGGAGAATTCAGTAAGGAATAGTAGAGCCCGACACTCATCAATAATGCTGCAATAATACTCGCCCATTTCTGCCAACTGGCAGACCATGAATAAAAGTATTGAGGTGAGGCGTATTTATGTAAAAAGGTAAACATCTTAGTTATATGAAACTCGTAAGGCCGCCACAACAGCAAACGGCACTAATAAGATTGAAACAATTAAGAACGCTGCAAGTAACGCATAATAACCGCTGACCGGTTGATTTACAGCTGCAGCATTAATTGCCATGGTGGAAAAAATCAGTACAGGGACATAGAAAGGTAACGTTAGTAAAGAAGATAAAACGCCACCGCCCCTAAGACTCAAGGTTAATGCCACTCCAACCGCACCTAACAGACTCAAAATGGGCGTGCTAATTAATAGTGTGATAATCAGACTAGGCAGTGCTTGCGGCGGTAAAAACAACAAAAATGACATCAGCGGCGCAATAATAACCAAGGGTAGACCGATACTGACCCAGTGAGCGGCGATCTTTGCGCTAATCAAGACCACTTTAGAACCCGGCATCAGTAGCAATTGCTCAAGTGAGCCATCACCGTAGTCAGAGCGAAACATACTATCCATTGATATCAGCGCGGCCAGCAAGGCGGTAACCCAGATGACACCTGCTGACAATTCGGCGAGAAAGGCGTGATCGGGTGTTACCCCTAGTGGGAACATACTCACGACCATAATGAAAAAGACTAATGGGTTAGCTAATTCACGTCGACGCCTTATTGCCAATAGCATATCTCGTTTAAATATGAATAAAAACAGACGCATAGTCTACTTTTTTGCACTCTCGTTAAGGTCTAAATTTCGAATTGTTGCTGTTCCCAAATCCAACCCTCTATGGGTTGTTAGAATTAACATGCCACCATTCGCTAAGTGTGCTTGTAAGCACGCTTCGATGGCTGCAATGAAATCGACATCTAACGCAGTCAATGGTTCATCGAGTACCCATAACGGCTGTTCAGACAAAAACAATCGTGCCAGAGCGACGCGACGCTGCTGTCCTGCTGATAAGCGCGAACAAATAACACCTAACCGTTGGCGTAGCCCTACCTTTTCCGCTAATTCAACCATTGAGTCTGCTCCACAGCCATTTAGCGCATAATGTAAGCGCAAATTTTCACGCACACTTAACTCTTGTTTAATCGCTGACTGATGCCCAATAAATAACAGTTCTCGCTGATAGGCCTGTTCATCTGCCGTAATCGGGCGGCCATTCCAGAGTACGTCACCCTCTATGGCCGTCGTTAGACCTGTAATAATCCTTAATAAGCTGGTTTTACCGCTACCATTAGCCCCCTGTACTAATAAGGCCTCACCCGCATGTAATTCAAAGGTAAGATTATCAAATAGCACACGGCCACCACGCTCACATTGAAGTGCGGTGCTTTGCAAGGAATTGGATTTTTTGTACTTGGACATTAGTGCTTTAATGCATACACAGTGAATCAAGCCCTGTATGCTTCTTGTTCACATTCTTGAGATCACGAATTCACGTTGTTACGCGGCCTAATATTACATAAAATGCTGCTTAATTATTCGCATACTAGCACCCAATAAAAAATAATGTCAGATCGCAAAAAATACACTTTAGGTTTCATCTCCGTTTTCGGTTTCATTGCCCTTATCGGCCTTGGCTTCTTTTCTGCCCTCGGCTCCTCGGTGGCACTAGAAAAAACTAATACGGTCGAATTTTGTACTTCCTGCCACTCGATGCAATGGGTCAAAGAAGAATGGATGGAGTCGGTTCACTATAAGAATGCCTCCGGCGTCCGCGCTGGCTGCCCAGACTGTCACGTCCCTCACTCCTTGGGGCCTAAGTTGATGGCCAAGGTGATGGCAGCAAAAGATGTCTGGGGCGAGATCATGGGCACCATCGATACCGAAGAAAAATTTGAAGCGCATCGCTGGGAAATGGCTAATCGTGTCTGGGCGACAATGGAAGCCACTGATTCACGTGAATGTCGCAGCTGTCACAGCTTTGACGCGATGGATCCAAGTGAGCAAGAAAAAACATCTCGCAAGAAGCATAGGAAGGCACAAAAACGTGGACAGACCTGTATCGAATGTCACAAAGGTGTCGCCCATGAAGAACCAACTGAGCCCGATACGGATGAAGGCTAATCAGTTTTAAAAAATCAATGCTACCTAAGCCCAATATGCTTATAGAGAATCATTGAATTAGGCGCCTAAAGTGTTGCTCATAGGCGCCTATCTACAGCATACTACTGTCTTAATCTGAGGAGTTCTAATAATGAGAATAAAAGCTACTGCAACGGCCCTGCTTTGCATGGCCTCGCTGATGGGTACGACCGCTAGCGCGGATCCTGCTCGCCAAGCAATGTTGGTGAATACCTGTGTTGCCTGCCATGGTGAGGCTGGAAATAGTGTTGGCCCAGCTATCCCAACCCTTGCTGGTCTATCACCTAATTATTTAATGGGTGCGATGTTGGCCTATAAATATCCTGATGCTGACGAATTAGAAGCTGTTATAGATGCTGACCCAGCATTCGAGGATGTCGAAGCATTCAACCGTTATGGCACGATCATGAATCGCCTTGCTAGCGGCTACACAGAAGAAGAAATTAAAATGATCGCTGCTTACTTCAGTGACCAAGAAATGCAGCGAGCAACGCAAGACTTTGATAGCGCACAAGCCAAAAAAGGTAAGAAACTTCATACCAAGTACTGTGAAAAGTGCCATGAAGATGAAGGCCGTGTAGCTGATGATGATACCGGTGTACTCGCAGGCCAATGGGCACCTTACTTCCTAT
This sequence comes from uncultured Gammaproteobacteria bacterium, assembly GCA_905479295.1. GTDB lineage: Bacteria > Pseudomonadota > Gammaproteobacteria > UBA4575 > UBA4575 > UBA4575. The sequence continues at coordinate 34,269 of CAJQLY010000033.1, forward strand.
ATAGCATGGCAGACTTCAACAACGGCGATCGTGATATGCCTAAAAAAATGAAGATCAAGCTTAAGGAAATCCAAGACAGTGTAGGTCACGCTGGCTTTGAACAACTTGCGCATTACTACGCAAGTATCACTGACTAGTCGAGGACACAAACAATGAAAAAATTAAATCGTAGAGATTTTATTAAATACGGTAGTGGCACAGTAGCTGCTGGAGCGGTCACTCTAGGTGCTCCTAATATTGCACTAGGCTCGACTAAAAAAGTTGTCGTTGTCGGTGGTGGTGCCGGTGGCGCGATTGCTGCCAAATATATCAAGAGAGCAGATAGCTCAATTGATGTGACGCTGATCGAAACCAATAAAGAATATTACACCTGCTTCATGAGCAATGAAGTACTAGGTGGTGACCGAGACATTAGTACCATTCGTCATGGTTATGAGGGCTTGAAGAAACATGGCATTAATGTAGTACATGCTAAGGCTACTGGCGTTGATCATGACAGTAAGAAAGTTGTTACCGATGCCGGTGATAGCTTTGGCTATGATCGCCTTGTACTTTCACCAGGTGTTTCTCTTAAGTACGGTGTAATCGAGGGTTATGACGAAGCTGCTGCTGAAGCCATGCCACATGCTTGGAAAGCAGGCCCACAGACTGGCTTACTACGTAAGCAACTGGTTGAAATGAAAGATGGTGGCACAGTCATTATCGCACCTCCAGGCAACCCATTCCGCTGTCCTCCAGGACCTTATGAGCGTGCCTGCCAAATTGCGCACTATCTCAAGCATAACAAGCCCAAGTCGAAGATTTTAGTCATCGATGCAAAAGACAAGTTTTCCAAGCAAGGCTTATTTATGCAAGGCTGGAAAGCATGTTATGACGGCATGATTGATTGGGTACCTGCAGCTGATACCGGTGGTGGTGTAACCTCAGTTAATGCGGCTGAAATGACAGTCTCAACCGACTTTGATGATATTCAAGGTGATGTAATCAATATTATCCCACCTCAACATGCTGGCCATATCGCACATGTTGCTGGTGTAACTGATGACTCTGGTTGGTGCCCTGTTAATCTAGGTACTTTTGAATCTAAGATTCATGCCGGTGTTTATGTTATTGGTGATGCTAGTGCAGCAAAAGGCATGCCTAAGTCAGGTTATGCAGCAAACTCACAGGGTAAAGTATGTGCTACTGCGATCGTTGCTTCATTAAATGATATTGAGATGACTGCTCCTTCATATGTTAATACTTGCTATAGCTTGATTGCACCTGATTATGGTATTTCAGTCGCAGCGGTTTACCGTTTAGCTGAAGATCATTCAAAGATTGCAAAGGTTGCTGGTGGTCTAACCCCTGGTGATGCGAGTAAGGAAGCGTTACAACGTGAAGTGCAATATGCCTACAGTTGGTACGATAATATCGTTGCCGATATGTTTACCTAAATAATCGCTGTTTTAGGTGAAAAAAGCGGGGCTTAGGCCCCGTTTTTTTTGCTTTAGTTTTAATCCCAGAAAACAACTAGTAATCCCTATAAATAAGCGCTAAATATTACATATCAACATAACTCTCTGATTGATTATTTAATATACTAGACACTACTATCCAAGCAACTTCAGCAAGCCAAGCATGATGAAATAATCAGTACGCCTGCATAAGAACAACTATCACCCCAAATTGAAAGAATGCATTATTTAGACACTAAATTGCCCAGCGCAACCAAAAGTAAAAAATCTTGGGGCCAGCTCTATGGCTGCTCAAAAAGTCTTGCGATCAGTAATGCGATCAAACAGCATCAAGGTTTAGTTGTGGTGGTTACTGAAGACTCTTCTAGTAGCCATCAATTACATACTGAATTACGTTTTATTCACGCCACTATGGAAAACTTCTTAAGCTTTCCAGAATGGGAAACTCTACCCTACGACGTATTCTCACCACATGAAGATATTGTCTCAGAGCGAGTGGCCACGCTACAGAAGCTACCCAAGATCGAACAGGGCGTTATCGTCTTACCTATCTCAACCTGCATGCAACGCGTGCCTCCCAAAGAATTTGTTGCTAGCTTTTCAGTCAGCCTTGAAGTCGGCCAGAACATTCAACCCGAAAAATTAAAACGCACTCTAGTAAGCGCTGGATATAACCCTGTCTCACAGGTAATGACACGCGGTGAATTCACCAGTCGCGCTTCGATTATTGATTTCTTCCCTATGGGTTCATCATTACCTTATCGAGTAGAATTTTTTGATGATGAAATCGATACTATTCGTACCTTTGATATCGAAAAACAGGTTTCTCTAGAAAAGGTTCAGCGTATTGAAATCTTGCCAGCGCGTGAGATACCGACCAATGAGGAAGCGATTAAAGCTTTCCGTCAACGCTATCGCGCCAAGTTAGCCGGTGATCCGAACAAGAGCTTAATCTACCAAGAGGTCAGTAATGGCCACTTCCCTGCTGGTATTGAGTATTACCAGCCCCTGTTTTTTGATCAAACCATTCGGCTATTTGACTATTTTCCTGAAAATACACTATTTGTTATGGTCGATGAAATTGCACAGGTAGCAGAAGAATTTGAGCAAGAATTATTCCATCGTTACGAACAACGCCGACATGATATTGAGCGCCCTGTGCTGCCACCTGCGGAACTCTATCTCAGCGCTGCCGATACCTTAAATGAATTTGGAAAAGCTCTCTGTATTCAGGTCCATGGGCATAAGATTGACGAGCATCTTAAGCCAAATACTAACTTTCCGATTTCAACATTACCAGCGATTCAAATCGATACGCGGCAAGAAGATCCTGCAGGCTTATTAAAAGCCTTCTTAGAGCAACGAGTAGATAAGACTGTATTTATAGCTGAATCACTCGGTCGACGTGAATTTCTGAATGAAACCCTACGCAGCTTCGGTATCAAACCTACCGTCGATAGTGATTGGTTTAGCTTTAGCGAAAGCTCAGAATCCACCCATCTGTTAGTTGCACCTTTTGAAGAATCCATCTATCTGCAGAACGAACGTATTGCAATTATTTGTGAGAGCGCCTTATTTGGTAATAAGGCACGTCAGCGCACCCGTAAGCGTCGCACACGTGACGCAGATGCCGTTTTTCAGAATCTGAGTGAACTGACTCCAGGTGCGCCTATAGTGCATGAAGAACATGGTGTAGGCCGTTATATTGGTCTCCAATCATTAGATATAGATGGTGACGGTACTGAATTTCTTACGATTGAGTACTATGGTGGTGACAAGCTCTATGTACCTGTTGCTAACCTCCATCTAGTTAGTCGCTATACCGGTAGTGGTGCAGAAAATGCGCCTTGGCACAAATTGGGGAATGACCAATGGTCACGTGCACGCCAAAAGGCTGCTGAACGTGCTCGGGATGTCGCCGCTGAATTATTAGACGTCTATGCTAGACGAGAAGCAAAGAAAGGTATTTTCTTCGACACCGATTTACTAGAATACAACACCTTTGCCGGTAGCTTTGCTTACGAAGAAACACCCGACCAGCAATCCGCCATCGACGATGTATTATCTGATATGGGCTCCAGTAAGCCTATGGATCGTGTGGTCTGTGGCGATGTTGGCTTCGGCAAGACTGAAGTCGCAATGCGCGCTGTCTTTATCGCTGCTAGTAATGGTAAACAGGCAGCGGTACTAGCACCCACTACTCTACTAACACAGCAACATTACCAAAGCTTTTGTGATCGATTCGCTGAGTGGCCATTTCGTATAGAGGCCCTCTCTCGATTCAATTCAGCCAAAAAACAAAAAGAAATATTGGCTGACTTGAAAGCCGGCAAAGTCGATATCGTCATTGGCACCCATAAGCTATTCTCTGCCGATATCGAGTGGAGAGATCTAGGGTTAATCGTAGTCGATGAAGAGCAACGCTTTGGTGTGCGACATAAAGAAAAGCTCAAGGCACTGCGAGCAGAGGTTGATATGTTGACGCTGACAGCAACCCCTATCCCACGCACATTAAACATGTCACTCAGTGGCCTACGTGACCTCTCGATTATTGCAACTCCACCAAGTCATCGTCATGCCATCAAGACTTTTGTCTCGGAATGGAATGATGCCGCCATCACTGAAGCCTGTGTACGCGAACTGAAACGTGGCGGACAGATCTACTTCTTACATAATGAAGTAAAGACCATTGAGAAGATTGCAAAACAGTTAGAGGATCTGATACCACATGCCAAGGTACGTGCTGCACATGGCCAATTAGCGGAGCGCGAGCTGGAAGAAGTGATGCTCGATTTTTATCATGCTCGCTTCAATATCCTCGTCTGCACCACTATTGTCGAGAGTGGTATTGATGTTTCTACGGCTAACACCATTATTATCAATCGTGCTGACAAACTTGGTCTCAGCCAATTACACCAGCTGCGAGGTCGTGTTGGTCGCTCACATCATAGAGCCTATGCCTATCTATTGGCACCACCACGTAAATTGATGACACCAGATGCGGTTAAACGCTTAGATGCAATTGAGTCCTTAGAAGAGCTTGGTGTTGGCTTTACCCTCGCCACACATGACCTTGAGATACGTGGTGCTGGTGAATTATTAGGTGAAGAACAAAGTGGTCAGATACAAGAAGTCGGCTATACCATGTATAACGAACTACTCGCCAGAGCAGTACAAGCCTTACGCTCAGGCCAATTGCCAGAAACTGATCGGCCATTAGACCACGGCTCAGAAGTCGAGCTAGGTGAAGCAGCCTTACTACCAAACACCTATGTACCAGATGTTCATATGCGTTTGGTATTGTATAAACGTATCGCTAGCGCCACTTCGGTAGAACAGTTAAAAGACCTACAAATTGAACTGATTGATCGCTTCGGCCTCTTACCTGACGCTGCTAAGCATCTGTTTGCCAGCACAGAACTGAAGCTTTACTGTGCTGGCCTAGGGATTATTAAGATTGCAGTACATGAGGATGGCGGTCGTATCGTCTTTGACAAAGAACCAAAAATTAATGTAACAGCACTGCTTGGCTTGTTGCAAAACGAACCATCTGTATTCAGACTAGTCGGAAACGAGAAGTTATACTTCACATTAGAATTAGATACCGTTGATAAACGCATTGATTATATTTTGCAATTGATCAATAACATCGCCATTCGAGAGGCCGCGTGAATAGAGCATTCTTTTTCATAAGCATAGCCCTACTTACTTTTAGCGAGTATGCCAGCGCGCAAAAAGACTATGCCTTTGAGATTATTTTTTTCACACCTAGTGAAATCCAACGCCCATATGAAGAACTTCCCAGCCTAGAGCCTGTACCTGCCCTGGCACAGGGTATCGACTTAGATGAATTACGTGCCCTACTACTTAAAAGATCAGAACAGCAACTATTTAAAGATATCAGCGAAATACATCAGCAACCTAGCAATATAGAAGGACCTGATGCAGAAATCGATGAATTTACCGATGCTAGCCCTACGTCAATACGATTCAGTAACAATACGCCTTTACTACATAACATCCCTATAAACAGCCTAACGCCTACCAATACTCATTCTAGACAGAATCTTATAATCCGTGCTTTGATCGAGCCAGAGCTGGCCTCAACATCAGACATTCCCAGCGCCATTGTCGAACCACTACCAATAGACCTAGCTGAGAACTTTGAGGTCACTTTACCCAAATTAGAAGCAATTGAGGCTTTTACTCAATGGTTACCACTAGGTAGTAATGATTTACAGTTAAGTGATTTGATAACCAAGTTAGAAAAGAAAGCTGGCTATCGTGTCTTGCATCACATGGCTTGGCGGCAGCCTGCAAGCAATGCCAGTAATAGTAAAGCTATCGCCGTATATGCAGGTTTTAGTTACCAAAATAAGGTTGCACCTCCATCAGAGGCTATTTTAGAGGCGCAAACAACTGATATAGCCAAGGCCTCTGAGGTCGTCAGTATTGCCTTAGAAGAAACTCAAACAATCGATTTTGATGCTGTAGAGCACACAGGTCTATTACAGAAAAGCTTCAATGAACTGAGTGAGCAGGCAACCATAACTATAGACCCTGATGTCATACATGAGTTAGAAGGTAGCTTAAAAGTTGAAGTAGGACGTTACCTACATTTATATACCGACCTGGTGCTCAGGATCGAGCAGTTAGAAGACAATAATGAGCAGCAAGACCTTCATTACACACCAGCTATGGACAATTTTCGCATTAAAAACCACCATCGCATGCGCAGTCGCCAAATCTATTATATAGATCATCCGATGCTAGGAATTTTAGTCCAAGCAACTCCAATCAGTGAACCCAAGCCAGAGAAGTTATAACAAGAGCCAAGTAATTAAATAGTCCATCCAGTTATTACTTGAGTTATCAGCAGTGGTTTAGGGTTTAACTCACCTGCAACAAGCCACTAATCAATGCCTGCACTTTCTTTGTTGCTATCTGCGTACACTGAGTAATCAGCTCCATTGTAATCTCTTCTTGACTGCGACCAGCCGCCCAATTGACCGACATGGCACAATGCGCATAAGCCATTTCTAACTCACGTGCTAACGCCGCCTCAGGCATTCCTGTCATACCTACAATATCGCAGCCATCACGCTCTAGACGATCGATCTCAGCTGTAGTTTCTAGCCTTGGTCCCTGTGTTGCGGCATAGCAGCCACCATCATAGCAATCCAAGTCCATGTTGATGCTAGCAGCCAATAGGTGTTGCCGAAGCGTTTCATCATAGGGCCGTGAAAAATCAATATGCTTTACCTGCTGCAGATCCTGCTCAAAAAAGGTATGTGGGCGATCATAGGTGTAATCGATGATCTGTTTTGGAATAACTAAGCGGGTGGGATAGATATCAGCATGAATCGATCCTACTGCAGCCACTGCAACGATGGATTTAATATTCTTCTCTCGTAATGCCCAAAGATTTGCACGGTAATTAATCATATGCGGTGGGATGGTGTGCGCTGAACCGTGACGGGGAATGAAAATCACTTCGCAGTCAGCGTATTCACCATGACTAATGGGGCCTGAAGGTGTGCCATAAGGTGTTCGCATCACCTCTTGTTTAATAATTTTAAGCCCAGGAAATGATTTTAATCCAGTGCCACCAATAATTGCGATCTTTGCGCTCATACTTCTCTCAATGCGTAGATATCGGCTAAGTCTCTAAAGTACCCTTGATAATCCATACCATAGCCATAGACATAACGATCGGCCACTTCTAAACCGATCACATCAGGCATCAAGGTGTGTTTACGTTGCTGTTTATTTTTATACAGTAGCACCGCACTGAAGATCTGCTTGGCCCCCTGCACTTTACAATACGAGACCAGTTCCTGCAGTGTGTCTCCTTCATCAAAGATATCATCTACCAATAAGACCGTTTCACCAGCTAAGGCATGTTGCGGCTGCTTATGCCAATGTAACTGCCCACCCACAGTTTTATCTTGGTAACGCGCAACTTGAAGATAATCCAAACGACTGTATATTTTAAGTGCACGGATTAAATCTGCCGTCAGTGGCATACCACCATTCATCACTGCAATAACAATAGGTCGAGTGCCAGCTAATAATTGATCTGTTACAGCAGCCATTTGTATAACTGCAGCTGCGATCTCTGTTTGCGTATAGATCAAATCAGATTTATTTAGAATCTGCTGCAAATCTTCCTGCTTTGGTACCGTCATAATTTATAATATATCTCGTATTTATGCTTGTGTTGACGGTTGTATTGCTAAGCCTTTGATGGCTGCACTGTCTTCAACATAGAGTGAACGCGATGGAAAGGCCATTTCTGCATCATGTTGCTCGATGATGTCAGCAATCTGTAGTAAGACATCTTGCTTAATCTCATGGAACCGTACCCAGTCAGTAGTCTTGGTAAAGGTATAGACCATGAAGTCAACTGAGGATGCATTAAATTCAGTGAAGTTCACAATCAATGTTTGTGTTTGATCAATTTCTTTATGAGTACGCAGCATCTGCGTGACCGCAGCAACAATTGCATCCATCTGCTTAATGTCCACATAGCGCAATCCAATGCTTTCATAGATTCGACGGTTTGACATACGTGATGCATTTTCAATAGCAATTGAAGCAAACACTGAATTCGGCACATAGATAGGTCGTTTATCAAACGAGCGGATAACCGTCAGACGCCAACCGATATTTTCAACTATGCCTTCGATCTCACGATCTGGTGAACGTATCCAGTCACCTTCACTAAAGGGACGATCTAAGTAAATGGTCAGGGCACCAAAGAAGTTAGCTAATAGATCTTTCGCTGCAAAACCAATTGCAATACCCCCCATACCACCGAATGCCAGCACACCCGAGACACTAAAACCAAGTGTCTGCATAACAATAAGTGCCGTCGTTATAATAACTGCGGTGCGCAATAATTTACCGATAGCACGAATAGCTGTGACATCAGTACCGGTACTCTTTTCTTTAGCCATTTGAATACTGGCTTGCTGTATGCCGGTAATAAAGACCATCAAACCCCAAGCTAAAGTGATGATAATCAAGACATGGCGCACTGTGCCTATTAAGTCGATCAACCCACTAACATTACCCTGATTGGCAATCTCAACTGCAAATGAGATTCCAGCAATCAAAATCAGATAATTAACACGGGTATGCAAGGCATCGACTAAAGCATCGTCCCATAGATTACTCGTTTTGGCCGCACTTAGGGCTAACTTCGCTATTAGATAACGTGCAATCAGTGATGCTGTTAACACCAGTAAGACGATGATGAAGACTTCATAAACCCATAAGCTGACACCTCCAAATTCAAAGAGGTTAATCAACGGATCTATTAATAGTTCTTTCATTACTTAAGGCTCCAAATTAAGAGATAAACTTTCATTCTTCCCTAGGTCATCTATCCATGTGTCTAAAATTAATCGTGCTTCTACTGTTAATGGTTTAGCAGTACGCCCGTGGTATCGCGCCAAACGTAATTGCGAAGCTGGCATATTGTAATCATTCAAATAGTCTAACGCAGCAGGTACATCTTGTGGTCTGCTACAAATCAGTAGCATGTCACTACCCGCCTCTAAAGCCTGCTCTAAGCGAAATTCTATCGATCCCTGTGCGAGGGCACCTTGCATACTCAGGTCATCGCTAAAGATAACACCTTGAAATGATAGTTGTTGCCGTAGAATTTTTTTCAACCAAATGGGTGAAAGGCTTGCAGGTTTACTATCCACTGCTTGATAGATCACATGACTACTCATGACGCCAGCTAATTCATTTGCGATGAGACGCTGAAAAGGCACAATATCAGCATTCCAAATTTCAGCTTCTAAGCGCGTATCGATCGACACTTCGGTATGGGTATCCGCCTGAACACCACCATGACCTGGGAAGTGTTTAGCCACACTTTCCATACCACCTTCACGTAACCCTGATTGAAAGCTAATAGCCAAACGTGACAAGGCATCAATATCACTATGGAATGCACGATCGCCAATCACTGCACTCAAGCCATAATCAATATCTACCACTGGCGCAAAGCTCAAGTCGATACCAATCTCACGCAGCTCACAGGCTAATTGCTGTGCGAATAGATGACTTAAATGCACTGCAGTCGCCGCATCTTGATCAAAGGCATGGCCTAAGTTACGCAGTGGAGGGAATGCAGTAAATCCTTCACGTAACCGCTGAACACGGCCACCCTCTTGATCGATGGCAACTAATAAGCGTGGCGCCTTAATCGCATGTATCTCTGCGATTAAATCTTTAAACTGGCTCTTATCAGTGTAATTACGCGTAAATAAAATAACACCACCAACAGCAGAATGCTCCAGCCAAGCTCGTTCCTGAGGGCTAATTTCAGTTCCTGCTAAATCAATCATTAACGGGCCGATAGTCATAGTATTCACTCAAAAGTGGTGTAATTAAGTCAAGGTGGCTGTCGCAATCCAAATAGAATAGCTAGCTTTATTTAACTCCAATAATGCTACAACAGAAGGCAGTTTTGTATTAGTTTATTGCGTTTAGGGCGGGCTTTAAGCCAATGGAATTAAAAAAGGGCATTAGCAAATGCCCCAAAAGCCTAAGAATAGGTGGAGAATAACAACACACAGGAACTAAATTGATTACAATGCCTGTTGTTCAGCTTATTAGGAGCAGATTTAATGCCAAATAAATATAACTATAAAAAACAATAGCTTATAAAATAACAGTCGTATTAGAGGCGTTTAATCTGTCATAACTGTTACCTATCAGCACAATTGATATAAGTTAGTACAGTGGTTAAAGCCTTATTCTTGGACGCAATAAGCGTTGTCTTAAAGCAGCAGCCAACTAATTTTTAAAATACCTATGCCAAAGATCCGTTACCAAAAAGACCTACAGTCGGAAGAATTCAACCCCGATCTAGCACAACTGCTAGTGGTCGATCATTTGCATGCCCTGGAACAAGCGTTATTAAGTAAGCCAACAAATAAGAATGGCATTACTCAACGTATAAAAACTCTGTTTGGTAAAAAAGAGCCCCCTGCTCATGCAATTCGTGGGCTCTATATCTATGGCACAGTGGGTCGTGGCAAGACTTATCTAATGGATCTGTTTTATGACTGCTTACCTCCTGAAGAAAAAATGCGCATGCATTTTCATCGCTTCATGCATGAAATCCATCATCGATTAAACCAAGTCAAAAATGAGAAAGAACCACTCAAGTTAGTCGCTGATCATTTTCGAAAACGTACACGCATACTTTGTCTGGATGAATTATTTGTCGCAGATATAGGCGATGCCATGCTGCTCTCTGGCTTATTAAGCGCCATGTTTGAAAGTGGCATAACCTTAGTTACAACCAGTAACTGCACTCCTGACGACTTATATAAAGAGGGCTTACAACGCGCCCGCTTTCTACCTGCGATTGAATTACTCAAGAACAATACTAACGTAGTTGAGCTTGGCGGGGATATCGATCATCGCTTACAGTTTTTACAGCAGGCCGACATCTATCACTATCCATTAGACGAGAGTGCTGAGCAGGTGATGCTAGATAACTTCCATCATATTGCACCAGATGCAGGTAAAGAAAATGAGTTGCTTGAGATTGAAGAGCGCAGTATTCAAACCAAGCGCAGTGCCGATGGTGTTGTCTGGTTTGAATTTGATGAGCTATGCAATGGTCCTCGTAGTGCTGCAGACTACATTGAGATAGCACGCTGCTTTAATACTGTATTAATTTCTAACCTACCTGACTTAACCCATAACAATGATATTGCCAGACGCTTTATCACCGCCATCGATGAATTCTATGATCGTTCTGTAAAGTTAGTTATTTCTGCTTCAGCAGAAGTCGATCAGCTCTATCAAGGCAAGAAACTCGCTTTTGAGTTTCAACGAACGGTCAGTCGTTTGATTGAAATGCGTTCAAAAGAATACTTAGCAAAAGAACACAAATCCCTGTGACATAACTGCGCTAATTCGCTATGATTAGTCTAGTATTTTCACCTTAGAGAAGTATGAAAAAACCAGTAACAGTTGCGATAACTGGCACCGCTGGAAACATCGGTTATGCCATTGCATTTCGCATTGCATCCGGCGGCTTATTCGGCCCTGAGCAACCAGTAAATCTACACCTGATTGAAATCGAGCCTGCTCTAGGAGCGCTTGAGGGTGTTGTTATGGAACTGCATGACTGTGCCTTCCCTACTCTGAATAATGTCGTCGCAACCGCTGATTTAGATAGCGGTTTTGCAGATGCTGATTACGTCTTCCTTATTGGTTCAAGACCACGTTCAAAAGGTATGGAGCGACAAGACTTATTACTCGCCAATGGTTCTATTTTTAAGCCACAGGGTGCAGCAATAAATCGAAGTGCCAGTAAAGATGTCCGCGTCCTAGTGGTTGGTAACCCTGCTAACACTAATGCCTTAATTGCTTTACATAACGCACCAAATTTAGCACCTACACAGGTTTCATCAATGATGCGCTTAGACCACAATCGCGCAATCAATAAATTATCTAGGCGACTGAACGTCCAGCCTAATGTCATTAAAAACATGACTGTCTGGGGCAATCACTCGACAACTCAATTCCCTGACCTGCAACACTGCACAGTAGATGGCAAACCCTCAGCCGAGCTAGTCGATCAAGACTGGTATCGCGGTGAATACATTTATAAAATTCAACATCGTGGCGCACAAATTATTGAAGCACGCGGCGCCTCTTCTGCTGCTTCTGCCGCCTCTGCTGCAATCGATCATATGCGTAACTGGGCCTTAGGCACAGAAGCATCAAGCTGGGTTAGCATGGGTGTTATGACTGATGGTAGTTACTATGATGTAGGTAAGGATTTGATCTTCTCTTTCCCTGTTCATTGTAAGGATCATAGTTTTGAAATTGTTGCTGACCTTAGCTTGGATGACTATTCGATGGGCATGATTCGAGCCTCAGAAAAAGAACTAATCAAAGAGCGCGATATGGTTCTTGATCTACTGCGTTAAATCTGAGTAATAAACACCTCATAAAACTAAAAACGGGCAGACTAAATCAATTAGACCACCCGTTTCTTATTACTACGAAATCCAGTCTTTATTAAAACTGCATTTCAGGTAGAGCCTTAAGTAATCGAGACCCCAGCCCACTCTGTTACAAAATCATCGATATATTCTGCAACAACATCTGGGCGATCTTCTTGTACATAATGCCCTGCACGCTCAATTACTTGGAAACGAACAGGCCCAGCAATCGCCTGCTTCAAGCGACGACCTGACTCCACCGGCATCCACGCATCATGTCGTGCCCAGCAGACCATTGTTGGACAGGTAATTTTTGAGTGGTCAACATTCATTGTCTCTTCATTACTCGGCTCAGCACAAATCTTGACTAAGCTCTTAAACCCTAATAAATCAGGGCCACGCCCCCAAAATTGTAGATAATTTTGTTTTACATTTTGGTCTGTGAAAGCCATCTTGTCATAGCTACCAGTACGTAATAAACCTGGGAAGGATGCTGCAGCCTGACCTAGACCTATTTGCAAAGTTGCCTCATCAGCATCGACCAAGGCATTAAAAGCTTCTACTTCTAGTACTGGCCAGTAATCAAAGGCAACTGGGTTGATTAAGATCAGACGTGAAATATAGTCACAATATTTGCTAGCGAAAATCTGACATGCACCACCACCATGATCATGCCCAACTAAGATCACCTTGCCTTTTAGATCGAGTGCTTCGATGACACCACGAATAGCTTCTGCTTGGTTAGTTAGAGTGTGTTTAAAGCTATCTAGAGGCATATCTGATTGACCATAGCCAACCATATCCATCGCCAAACAGGTGTAATCATCTTTTAGATGCTCTTGCACGTGTCGCCATAACCGGGCATTGGTAGGAATACCATGCACCATAAGTAAGGTCGTCTTACCAGTACCTACTGCTTCGATATTAATAGTAAGTTCTTGCTCACCTACTTTTATTAGTTGTTTCATTGTCATACCCTCCTAGTAATTAATCTTCTACTCTATGGTAGATCGATCGAATTTACGTTTATCTCACATAAGTGTAGAAGTAAAGCCTAGTCTTTACATCTTATTCTGTAAATCAATAAAAGCTATGCCCCCGCCGAAGTAAGAAGCTTAACCATTTTGATAAAAAGCGATTGTCTCGCCACCGTTGTAGCAAACGTTTATTTTCATATTGCGATGAACTGTTACTACCTTCTATAACCTCTGGTAATACTTCAGCCTGCATTGCATCATGGTAAACACGTACTGTGAGTTGTGGATAATCTACTGGCGCCATCGTTTTATCACTATTGAAATGGTAGCTCAAAATCAGTGTGTAGGTGTAACGACTGCGCTCTATTATCTGCATATGTAGATCTAAATCAGCTGTTGAAACCGATAAGTACTGCCCAATATTGGGGTTGATGTTATCGCACAACTTTCTAAGTTTTATATAATTATCTTCATAAACCTCCATCAAACCAGCAAAGGTGTTGGGTAATGGTGGCGGAATTATTGCACCCTGAATAGGTTCACGCATGAGCACCTCCAGGCAGTTCCATTGCGACTAAGTCTTGTTCTTGTAGTGTGATGCAATGACGTATAAATGATAGGCGTTCATGTTGACTGAGGCTATCACTAGCAAGCAACAAACCCCAAGTTGACGTCTGCCAAAAACGACTATTGTTGGATTGATAGCGACCACGCAAGAGCACTATTCCAGCAGCTAGTGGCCGTACACTGATACTGTCGAGCTGAATCCATCGCCCTTCAAGGTCACTAATAGCGAACGACTGTTGTCCAAGCATTAGTTTATTTAGAGGTTTCTGCTGTTGCCGGAGCTCATAAACTAATACAGCAGTTAGCACAGCTAGCAGACTTAGTTTCAAGCCGTTAGCAATATCAAAGTGAAAAATACAAAGAAGGAATAGTGCAATATAAGCTAACAACATCAACCGAAAATAATTTGAATGTTGCAACTGATAGGACATATTAGGGTTTTAGCTTGAGGACGATAGCTTCTATCACTGGATCATCAAATTCAGTGTAGACGGTTAGGATGTCGTACAAGATAGGATCTTGTAAGGTCAGCATATGCTCAAAGGCCTGCTGCTCTACTTTCGATGCATCTGGATAAAACGAGTCCAAATAACGTGTGGTTAAAACATCTAATTCTTTCGTGCCTCGGCGGCAACGCCAGCGTAATTTCGCAAGGGCTGGCGTGCTGTCGATAGACATTTAGTTCTTTCGCTTAACGATCAATTTCTTAATTTCAGTAATCGCTTTTGCTGGATTCAGGCCTTTAGGACATGAATTGGTACAGTTCATAATAGTATGACAACGATACAGTTTGAACGGATCTTCTAGTTCATCCAATCGTTCACCGGTAGCTTCATCACGACTATCTGCAATCCAACGGTAGGCACTTAAGAGTGCTGCTGGACCCAAGTAACGATCACTATTCCACCAATATGATGGGCAACTGGTTGAACAGCAAGCACATAAAATACATTCTTCTAAACCTTCAAGCTGCTCACGATCTTCTTTCGATTGCAAACGCTCACGGTCGGGTGGTGGTGGTGTATCTGATTGCATCCAAGGCTTAACTGATGCGTATTGTGCGTAAAAATTAGTCAAATCAGGGACTAAGTCTTTAACCACTTCCATATGCGGCAGTGGATAAACCTTAACGTCACCTTTCACATCAGAGATCGCTTTAATACAAGCTAATGTATTACCGCCATCGATGTTCATAGAGCACGAACCACAAATCCCTTCACGACATGAACGTCTAAAAGTTAGGGTTGGATCGATTTCATTTTTAATTTTAATCAGCGCATCTAACACCATAGGTCCGCAGGTATCCAGATCGACATCATAGGTGTCTACACGTGGATTACTGCCACTATCTGGGTCATAACGATAGACCTTAAAGCGCTTCACATTGGTTGCGCCAGCCGGGGCCGGGAATTCCTTACCCTTTTTAACTATCGAGTTTGCTGGAAGATTAAACTGTGCCATTCAATAACTCCTTAAAATCCTTACGCGACTAGTAAACGCGAGCTTTAGGTGGGAACACTTCAACCTCATCGCTCATGGTAGTCATGTGCACGGGGCGGTATTCCATCCTCACTTCACCTGTAGCTGAAACATTAGCTAGCGAGTGCTTCATCCATTTCTCATCATCGCGATCTTTAAAGTCATCACGTGCGTGTGCACCACGGCTCTCTTCACGGTTTAGCGCCGAAGCCACTGTTGCAACCGCTTGTGGTAGTAAGTTAGAGAGCTCTAGAGTTTCAATTAGATCGGTGTTCCAGATCATTGATTTGTCCGCCACACTAACATTAGAGAAGCTAGCATTAAGGCCGTTCACTTTTTCCATACCCGTTGTTAAAGATTCACCCGTACGGAAGACAGCAGCATGTGATTGCATAGTCTTTTGTAGATCTAAACGAATCTCTGCCGTGCTGGTATCACCTTCAGCAAAACGAATACCATCGAAACGATCCAAAACTTTATCAGTAACGTGATCAGGCAATGAACGATGAGGTGTATCTGCCTTAACGAGCTCAGCAGCACGTTTAGCTGCAGCTCTACCAAATACAATTAAATCCAATAGTGAGTTTGAACCCAAACGGTTAGCACCATGTACTGAAACACAGGCTGCTTCACCAATCGCCATCAAGCCAGGCACTACATGATCTGGATTGCCATCAACTAAATTAACCACTTCACCGTGGTAATTAGTTGGCACACCGCCCATGTTGTAATGCACTGTAGGTAATACAGGGATTGGATCTTTATTCACATCAATGTCAGCAAAGATACGCGCACTCTCAGCGATACCTGGCAGACGTTCGGCGATTACATCAGCGCCTAAATGCTCTAGGTGAAGATGAATATGATCACCCTCAGCACCGACACCACGACCTTCATTGATTTCCATAGTCATAGAACGACTAACGACATCACGTGAAGCTAAATCTTTTGCATTAGGTGCATAGCGTTCCATGAAACGCTCACCATTAGCGTTAGTTAGATAACCACCCTCACCTCGTGAGCCTTCAGTAATCAAACAACCTGAACCGTAAATACCAGTCGGGTGGAACTGTACGAACTCCATATCTTGTAGTGGTAAGCCTGCACGTAATGCCATTGCATTACCGTCACCAGTACAAGTATGTGCTGAAGTACAAGAGAAATAAGTACGACCATAACCACCGGTTGCCAACAATACTTCATGTCCACGGAAACGGTGTAATTTGCCGGTTGCTAGATCAATAGCCATAACACCACAGCAAGTGCCGTCTTCAGCCATCAATAAATCTAACGCAAAATACTCAATAAAAAACTCAGCATTATGCTTTAAAGACTGCTGATATAGTGTATGCAAGATCGCGTGACCAGTACGGTCAGCCGCAGCACAGGTACGCTGTGCAATACCCTCACCATAGTGAGTTGTCATGCCACCGAATGGGCGTTGGTAAATCTTACCGTCATCAGTACGTGAGAAAGGAACACCGTAGTGCTCTAGCTCAACAATTGCAGGAACCGCTTCACGACACATGTATTCGATTGCATCTTGATCACCTAACCAATCAGAACCTTTAACCGTGTCATACATATGCCAACGCCAGTCGTCATCGCCCATATTACCAAGTGATGCACTCATGCCACCTTGAGCGGCTACGGTATGACTTCTGGTTGGAAAAACTTTAGTAATACATGCGGTAGATAGACCGCTCGCGGCCATACCTAGGGTCGCACGCAGCCCAGCGCCACCAGCGCCAACTACTAATACGTCGTAGGTATGATCGGTAATCTCGTAACTGTTCGCCATAACGTTAGAAAGAAACCTTAATAATTGAATATAAACCAACGAAGACCATCACGATGCACGTAAAGTTAAGTGCAATCAGTGATGCGATTTTCAAAGCACCACCGACGTAGTCTTCAATAATAACTTGTAAGCCGAGTTGCACGTGATAGAACAAACTAATCACCAGCAGACTCATAGCAATAGCTGCAACTGGCGTCTGCATCCACGCTACTGCGCTTGCATAATCCATCTCGGGAAACATAACGATAGAGATCGCTAGCCATAAAGTTAAAGGTAGTAGCGCCAGCGATGTTAAACGCTGCATCCACCAATGGTGTGCACCTTCGCGTGCTGAACCTAAACCTTTTGCAGCAGAAAGAGGGGTACGTAAACTCATACTAGTACTCCCATGACCATCGATAGCCAACTAGCAGCGGTGGCTAATACAGCGAATGCTAATACATACCAACCAGACGATGAAGCGACCTTCTTACCTAGACCCAGCCCTGCATCCCATACTAGGTGACGCACGCCGTTGGCCATGTGGAAGTAAAGCGCAAAAGTCCAGGCAAACAAAAATAGCAAGCCGATTGGGTGAGTCAATGCATCGTGAATACAGCTATAAGCATCAGCTCCTGATGCCATACTGACTAAAACAATAACAAGTGCGACCGCACCAAAACTTAAAAATACCCCAGTCATACGGTGCAAAATAGATAGCGCCATGGTTAGGTGCCAGCTATAAACTTGCAAGTGGGGTGAAAGAGGTCGTTGTGAAACGCTCATTCAGCATGTTCTCCTAATCTAGCGGTAAGTTAGCAACAGCCTGTCACTAAGACTACACTTCCGATAGTTGATTATTATATGTAAGCTTTTGAAAATCTTACCATCGCAAGGCCTTAAAGTCATGACACTGGCGATGCCGGGGTGTTTCAAAAACACACCCAGAGGAGGTATAACAAAGCAGGTAAAAGTACCTTAGTTTAGCCTCTAAAACCAGCTTGACAGATGGAATAGATGACTATTCATCGCATCAAGATGTACAAGGATTAAACCGTGCTCGAAAAACTTAGAAACCTAGCCCCTACATTGCCTTTATTTGCTGCTGACGCAGCAGAGCCAGCATTATCTGTACTAGACCAGTACAGTGCTTACCGCATCAGCGGTGACGATGCAGAGACCTTTTTACAAGGCCAACTGAGCAATGATGTAAAACATCTCTGCGATAGCCAACGTGGCCAATTGACTAGTTATTGCACACCTAAGGGTCGCATGCTCGCGCTTTTCTACTTAATAAAGGCAGAGTCTAGCTATATCGCTATCATGCCTAGCGAAATCGCTGAAAACGTATTTAAACGCCTACAGATGTTTATCATGCGTTCAAAAGTCGAGATCAGTCCCCTGGCCGATGACTACTCCTTACTCGGCTTACATCAAGCTGATAGTTTGCTCAGCCAAGAATTAATACCGAGTGACGATACCTACGCCATCGCTAGCCAGGGCAATAACGTCAGCATGCGTATTGCAGGCCAACCTTCTCGCTTACTGCTGCTAGCAGATGAAGATTTAGCGAATGAGCTAACACAAAACGAAAGTCTGTTAGTTGGTAATGATCGATGGCAGCTAGCCGATATTGAAGCAGGCATCCCCAATATCTTTGCCAAAACGCAAGAAAGCTTTATACCGCAAATGACCAACTTAGAATTAATTGATGGCGTTAATTTTCGTAAAGGTTGTTACCCGGGACAAGAAGTTGTGGCACGCTTACATTACCTAGGCACAGCCAAACGCCGAATGTATCGCTTAGCCATCAATGCAAGCGAGAGGTTAGAAATTAATACTGAAGTATTTGTCGAGGGCTCGGAACAAGCCATCGGTCACATTGTAAATGTAGTTGAATTAGAACCGGGCCTCTATAGTGCACTCGCTGTGTTGCGCGTCGAGCACGCTAACAATGCTTTATTACACACAGACTATTCAAGCAAAATCGAACAGCTAAAACTACCTTATAGTTTGACTAGCGAAAGTGAAGCAGACAATAACGCAGGAGAAAAATAATGCGTGCTATCGTAATCTATTTCGCCATTGCAGCCTTAGCGCTACTCGCCGCCTACATCATACGTGGCAACAGTCGCCTCATCTCTAACGCACTACTGGTTATCTCTGCTGCATTTCTAGTGATATTAGGTATCGCAGTAATAGTAGATTGATATTAGATTTGGCAACTTTTGCTTGATCAATTATTACTCTTCAATAATTAGCTTATAAAGCTCCCATATTCCTTCTGACTGACATAATAGAGAGACATAATCCTCTAACGATTACGGTGGAGCATATACGCACACCCTGCACCCTCTAGATATGCGATGAATATAGTTCATCCAGATCAAAGCTTTTACATTCTGATGGCGAATGTGGGCTATTCATTCTTTTGATCAAGTCTACAAATTGATGATTAGCTTGTAAGTAAGTGAAAATCTTGATGGCTTGTTCGCGACTGATATTGCATCTCTGGAGCTCTCCTTCTAGATCATAGTAGCCTTTAAAATCAGCCAATCGGTTTTTATCTTGCCAAATCGTCAAGAGAATATCAGTGACTATTTTAATCTGGATATCTGAGATAGTACCCATAACCTCTAACTCTCGCTCCAGCGCTCCTTCGAAACCGTTGAGTAAGGCGTAGATACGGCCTTGACTAGCGGGACATACAACTACATCTGATGCGCGTTGAAACCGATATATCTCACCCAACACCTTCCCAAATAATAATCTTGATTCTTTTTCCATAGGTCCGCCCTCCTAATAACTTAAAGTTAAACATCAAAAAATAGTGGCCAAGGGTCAAACCCCATGATTAATAAATTATATCAAAATACTATTCTACCTATAGTGAATAAAATTAATATTAATCATAATTTATTGTTTATTAGAGATTAAATGAAGATATAGAGCACGATATACGTAAAAACCCATGTGAAATTGAGAGAATCGACAAAAGTAGAATGGAGTAAAACGAGCA
>CAJQLY010000034.1 GCA_905479295.1 uncultured Gammaproteobacteria bacterium
TCTAACATTGGCAGAATCTGAAGGCTTAATGCCGCAGGAAATGATCAATGCTAAGCCGGTAGCTGCTGCAATCAAAGAATTCTTTGGTTCTAGTCAGTTGTCGCAGTTTATGGATCAAAACAATCCATTATCAGAAGTAACTCATAAGCGTCGTATCTCTGCTTTAGGCCCAGGCGGTCTAACCCGTGAGCGTGCAGGCTTTGAAGTGCGTGATGTGCATCCGACACACTACGGTCGTGTTTGCCCAATTGAGACTCCTGAAGGCCCGAATATTGGTCTGATTAACTCACTCGCGATCTATGCGCAAACCAACGAATACGGTTTCTTAGAAACCCCTTACCGTAAGGTTAACAAGGGTAAAGTAACCGATCAGATCGATTACCTATCGGCTATCGAAGAAAGCCAGTTCGTGATTGCTCAGGCGAATGCCAGTTTGAATGAAAAAGGCGCATTGGTTGATGAATTGGTTTCTTGTCGTCACCTCAATGAATTCTCTTTATCTACTCCAGATAAAGTGGAGTACATGGACGTATCACCGAAACAGATTGTTTCAGTAGCAGCGGCCTTGATTCCATTCTTGGAGCATGATGACGCGAACCGCGCATTGATGGGTTCTAACATGCAACGTCAAGCTGTACCGACCTTGCGTGCAGAAAAGCCATTAGTTGGAACCGGTATTGAACGTGCCCTAGCGATTGACTCTGGTGCTTCAGTTATTGCCAAACGTGGCGGTGTTGTTGACAGCGTCGATGCAGGCCGTGTTGTGGTTCGTGTGAGTGATGAAGAAACTCAAAGTGGCGAGTCAGGTGTTGATATTTATTCTCTGACTAAGTACACCCGTTCTAATCAAAATACCTGTATTAATCAACGTCCACTGGTTCGACCAGGTGACAAGATTAGTAAGAATGATGTTTTAGCTGATGGTCCATCCACTGATATGGGTGAGCTGGCCTTAGGCCAAAACATGCTGATCGCATTTATGCCATGGAATGGTTACAACTTTGAGGATTCGATTCTCTTATCAGAGCGCGTAGCTGAAGAAGATCGTTTCACTACCATCCATATTGAAGAAATGAGTAGTGTTGCACGTGATACCAAATTAGGTGCAGAAGAGATCACAGCGGATATTCCAAATGTCAGCGAAAGTCTGCTGGCTAAGCTAGATGACTCTGGCATTGTCTACGTAGGCGCAGAAGTGAAACCTGGTGATATCTTGGTCGGTAAAGTGACACCTAAAGGTGAGACCCAGTTAACACCGGAAGAAAAGCTTCTGAGAGCAATTTTTGGCGAAAAAGCATCTGACGTAAAAGACACTTCGTTACGTGTACCTTCAGGTATGGAAGGCACTGTAATTGATGTTCGCGTATTCACTCGCGATGGCGTTGAGAAAGATCGTCGTGCATTACAGATCGAAGAAGCAGAGATTGAGCAGGTTAAGAAAGATCTGCGTGATCAAATCCGCATCTATGAAGAAGACGTCTACAGTCGTGTGCAACGTCTGATCACCAACAAAGTATCTGAGGGTGGTCCTGAAGGGCTGGCTGCAGGTAGTAAGGTGACTGCGCAATACTTGCAAGAGTTAGCACGCCAGCGTTGGTTTGAAATACGTATGCGTGATGAGACTGTTAATGAGAAGCTCGAGCAGTTAGCGAAGAGTCTAAATACGCAACGTGAAGTGTGTGATAACCGCCTCATTGAGCAGAGAGACAAGATCACTGCAGGTGATGATCTCGCTCCAGGCGTATTGAAGATGGTTAAGGTTTACCTTGCTGTCAAACGTCATATGCAGCCAGGTGACAAGATGGCTGGTCGTCACGGTAACAAAGGTGTGGTCTCTATGATCGTGCCAGTAGAAGACATGCCACATTCAAAAGATGGTACACCAGTCGATATCGTTTTGAACCCGCTGGGTGTTCCATCGCGTATGAACGTCGGTCAGGTATTAGAAGTCCACTTAGGTTGGGCGGCTAAAGGTCTTGGCTTGAAGATCAAGGGCATGATGGAAAACGACGGTACGGTTACTGAATTACGCGATTTCTTGGATCAGATTTATAACCAAGATGAAGGTACTTCAGTTGATCTATCTCAGTTCAGTGACAATGAAATCATTGAGCTCTCTACTAACCTACAAGGTGGTGTGCCAATGGCAACGCCAGTCTTTGATGGTGCCGATGAGAGTGAAATTAAACGCATGCTAGCGTTGGCTGATTTACCTGAAAGTGGTCAAACACAGTTGATTGATGGTCGTACAGGCCAAGACTTTGAGCGGCATGTAACGGTTGGTTATATGCATATGCTGAAGTTGAATCACTTGGTTGATGACAAGATGCATGCACGTTCAACTGGACCATATAGTTTAGTAACGCAGCAGCCATTAGGTGGTAAAGCACAATTCGGTGGACAGCGTTTCGGTGAGATGGAGGTCTGGGCACTAGAAGCTTACGGTGCGACTTACACCTTGCAAGAGATGCTGACAGTGAAGTCGGATGACGTTGCTGGTCGAAACAAGATGTATAAGAACATCGTTGATAATGACCACCAGATGGAAGCAGGTATGCCAGAGTCGTTCAATGTATTGATGAAGGAGATTCGTTCTCTGGGTATCAATATTGAATTAGAGCAGAACGACTACTAAAGGCTCGTTTTGCGAGCCTTTGCATAACCACATTTGAAATTTTTGCGTACACTCGTTAGGAGACGCGATGAAAGATCTACTTAATCTACTCAAGCAGCAAGGACAGGTTGAAGATTTCGACGCCATTAAAGTTGGCCTCGCTTCACCAGATATGATTCGTTCTTGGTCGTTCGGCGAAGTTAAGAAGCCAGAGACGATCAATTACCGAACGTTTAAGCCTGAGCGTGACGGCCTCTTTTGTGCCAAGATTTTTGGTCCGATTAAGGATTACGAATGCCTCTGTGGTAAATACAAGCGTTTAAAGCACCGTGGTGTGGTATGTGAGAAGT
>CAJQLY010000035.1 GCA_905479295.1 uncultured Gammaproteobacteria bacterium
TCATTACGAATAGTAATAGTGTAGCTAAAGACATAACGCTCAGCCTTAGCATCAGACTGTTCTTCGATATGAGCCGTTTTTACGTTGACTACAATATTATGTTGTTCACTCATGCTTTATCTCTCGTTTTAATCTGGGGCTGTATTTGATAGCTGTTGCGTAATGCGAATTAACTGTTCAATTGAAATCGATTGTGGGCGTGAGCCAGGGTCGATCTCTAACTTAGTTAATGCATTAGCGGATAATTGCTCACGCAGATTGTTCGCAATAGTTTTTCTTGGTTGGGCAAAGGCCTGCTGCACTAAGCGTGCAAATAGATCCTGTATTGTATCTGGCACTTTAGGTTCAGACAACGGTTCTAAACGAACGAATGCTGAGGTGACTTTAGGGGCTGGCGAAAAGCTTTCGGCCGGTATCTCTAATAGTTTTTGTGTTTGACAACGACTTTGTACCATCACTGCTAGACGGCCGTATTGGCGGTCACCACAGCTAGCACAGAGCCGATCAATAACTTCCTTTTGCAACATAAAGTGCATGTCTTGCACCGCATCGGCCTGTTCTAAGACATGAAAGATTAAAGGTGTTGAGATGTTGTAGGGCAGGTTGCCAACTAGGCGGCGCGGTCTAGCGTCTGTATCAACCGTGACATCAGCACGAAAATCGAATCTTAATGCATCACATTCATGAATAGTTAGCTGCTCTAAATTGCGGGCATGCCAACGTGCAATCAGGTCGCGATCAATCTCGATCACTTCTAGCTGATTAACGCGGGCTAGCAGCGGTAAGGTCATAGCGCCGAGGCCAGGGCCAATCTCAAGGATGCGATCATCACGCTGGGGGCCTATGGCATTAACTAGGCTATGGATGACACTGTCATCCACTAAGAAGTTTTGGCCAAACCGTTTTTTGGCGCGATGTGAAGCCATAATAAATCAGGCCTTAGTTGGTTTTGGCTGGCTGCTTGCTAGCCTCGCTGACAGCATAGCTAGCGATTAATTGATAGTGTTCACTATCCGCTTGCTTAGTCAGTGCCAAGGTGATGTTGATGTGTTCATTGTAGAGTAATAGTAGGCGATGTGGGCCTAGCGCTTGATCGCTTTCACTATCACCAATTAAGTTGAAATTAATCTGCAAGGACTGTGCAATCTGTGCTGCGAGGTTGCGTAATATGGTGACGCTCGAGCCACTGCCTAGAAGTTCGATTTGTCCGAGGTTAACAACACCTAATGATTGAGTCTGCGCTAAGCCTTCCAATTGACGCAGGCTGTCATCCAGTGGGCGTAGTAGTAAAACTGCTGAGTCTTGCCCAGTGAATTTAAAGTCTTTGTCTGAGTTCAGCGTGATAGAGAGGCCATCGTCTGCTAGTGATGCGCTGCTTATTACTAGCAGGAGCAAGAGTGTAAGACTTCGAAGTAATAGGCCAGTGCCTGCTACTCTTTGCTGTGGTTTAAAAAACCTTTTCTGCGCCATAATAAATTTCTTCAATGTGGAGATTAACGGCACCTTTGCCAGGGAATTTAGGGTCAAGCCAAGACTTCATTTCGTCGTAATAGGGGCCATCTGAAAAATATTCAAGACGTCCTTTGATTTGATAGGCCTCACGTTCTGGGGCAATCATCAGTAGTGAACCATGGCTGCCTTGCATAATATTATCTAAGGTTTTCACCATCGCATTGTTTGCAATGCTGATACGCGTGTCATCGATCAATTCTGCACAGAGAATCCAGATGCTGTTGGGCTGTGCTTTTTTATCCACTGTGCTTAGGGTCATTAAGGCTTGGCGATTTTTCCAAGCATCGATAAAGCCTTGCGGTAAGGTCTGAGACATTATTATCGCTCCACTGTTTTTCGAACTGAAAAGGCACCACGGATATCACCTAGCTTAAACTGTGTGGCGTTGTCCAACGGGTATTGTTGCTTTAATGCAGTGGCAACGGGTGCTGCTATTTGCTTCTCATCACCATGGCATTTGAGACAGACTGGTTTGATTGGGATCGCTTTCATGAAGCGATATTCTAAGGTCGTCTCAGTCTTGATCACTTCACTGTGATGCAATTTTTTGATACTGATGCCAGCTTGTTTTTTCTGTTCAAACGCAAGTAAGACCTGACGCTCCCAATCATCTGGGCTGTTGTTTGGGTTACGCCACTTTAGGCTGGTGCGTTTTATCTTTAAATCTGAGTCTTGGTTGTGACCCTGCTTGATCATCGGTGCTTGAATCTGGCAGGCAGAAACTGCCTGTTCAAAACCACCTGACTTAACCGCAGTCTTCATCGTGTGTTGCAGATCACTGGCTAAGGCCTTGATTAGTTTTTTGCTGTCAGCAACAAACTGTTGTTGCTTATCTGGGCTGGCCATACCGGTTGTTGCCAGTAGGGTGGCGCTGACTAAGAGTGCTATCTGAAGCAATGAACGCATAGGTTTCTCCGCACTGTTCATAATAAGTTATAACCGAGCCTGCACTTGATGCCGTGCTAGTTCTACTGCTGCCAGCAAACTACCGGCATTGGCCTTGCCGCTGCCGGCTAGGTCGAGGGCGGTGCCATGATCTACTGAGGTGCGAATGATCGGCAGGCCTAGTGTGGTATTTACGGCATCGCCAAAACCAATATGTTTCAGTACTGGCAAGCCTTGATCATGGTACATCGCAAAGACCGCATCAGTATGCTGTAAGTGATGTTGGCAGAAGATAGTGTCTGCTGGATGTGGGCCACTGACATTGATGCCTTGTTCGCGTAGCTGCTCTAAAGCAGGCTCGATAATCTCGATTTCTTCGCATCCTAAGTGACCCTGTTCGCCGGCATGTGGGTTCAGGCCACAGACTGCAATGTGTGGTTTTTCTAGTGCAAATTTAGTGCGTAAGTCGTGATCTAAGATGGAGACTTTATGGACGATGAGGTCACGCGTGATCGCTTGCGCTACGGCAGCTAACGGTAGATGCGTAGTGGCTAAGGCGACACGCACATTACCGGCGACCAATAGCATCACGACTTCACTGTTGGTGTGTTCGGCGAAGTA
>CAJQLY010000036.1 GCA_905479295.1 uncultured Gammaproteobacteria bacterium
GTGTATCGATTAAGATACCTGCACCTAAAAGTACTAGACCTGTCCATACCCATGGGCCACCGGTTAGTACGCCGAACATCGCCGCAATAATCAGTAGTGGTGCCATGAAGTAACGCACGTTAATTAACAACTTCTTCATTTTAATCTCCGTCATCGGTAACAATTATTTTTGAAGCTTTTTATTAGAGCTTTGTGAAGCTCTTTATTTAAGCCATGACTAAGCATAGCAAAGGCCTCCCTCATTACCAACAATTGCAAGCCCCTCTGCTTATGAATTGTCTTGTACATACAGGGGACATTGTTCTATTATTGTTCCAAAAATATGGACATAGATCGAACATAAAGTTAGACAAACGGCAGACAAGACCCGTATTTGCTATGAAAAACGAACATGAACTTCCAAAACACCCTATACAAGTGGTGTCACGTCGAACAGGACTAAGCTCCGATGTCATTCGTGCTTGGGAGCGACGCTATGCGGCAGTAGAACCGCAACGGGCCAACAACGGCCGTAGGCTCTACTCAGATATTGATATCGAGAAGCTAGGCCTGCTCCGCCGCGCAACCTCTGCCGGCAGACGTATTGGTGATATCGCTAGCGAAACGCTAGAACAACTCTATGCCTTAGTAGAAACAGATGACCAAGCTGCCGCCCACGCCCGCAACCTACCCTCAGAGCGGCCGAATACCGGCTCCGTAATGGAATACTTTGAGGAGTGTTTAGATGCGGTACACAATCTCTCACCGAATACACTTAGGACGAGTTTAAATAACGCAGCAAAAAACCTTGGCATCCCATTTCTTCTTGAGGACTTATTGCGCCCATTGATGGCTTATATCCGAGATGAATGTCGTCGTGGCAATATGCGCATCGCGCAAGAACGTCTAGCCACTTCCGTACTACGCTCTTATATGGGGGCTATGGCTATCAGTGAAGGCACTGCAGACCTCCGATACAAACTGGTCGTGAGCACACCAGTGGGTCAAAGTTATGACTTAATTGCACTACGCATGGCGGCGGCGGCACAGTCATATGGTTGGGGACCGATTTATCTGGGTACAGAATTACCGGTCGAAGAACTAGTCTATACCGCAGAACAAACCAAGGCCCAAGCCATAGCCTTAGGCATTGCACGCCCTAATGATGATCCGCATCTGCCTAATATTTTACGTACTCTGCGCAGTAAAATAGATGCATCTACCCGTATTATTGTATGCGGCGATGCCGTATCCGGTTACACTGAAGTGATACAAGAAATTAATGCCATCGCTGTGCAAACCATGGGCGAATTGCGCATGGAATTAGATCGTCTAAGAAAGCCCATTGCGGCATTCATCGAAGATAACAATAAACAATAAATCGGAATACGCATGACCAACCCCTCAAGTTATACCTATGAAGAATTAATCGCCTGCTCTAAAGGTGACATGTTCGGCCCTAACAATGCACAGCTACCAGCACCTAATATGCTGATGGCCGACCGCATCACTCTGATCAACTCAGATGGCGGTAATTATGGCAAAGGCAAAATTATCGCCGAACTAGACATCAAGCCCGACCTTTGGTTTTTTGCTTGTCATTTCCCTGGCGACCCAGTCATGCCAGGCTGCTTAGGCTTAGATGCCATGTGGCAATTAGTTGGCTTCCATCTTGCCTGGTTAGACAATCCAGGTCGTGGCCGTGCACTTGGTGTAGGTGATGTAAAATTCAGTGGGCAGGTATTACCAACAGCAAAGATGGTGACCTATGAGATTGATATCAAACGCGTGATTTCACGCAAGCTAGCATTAGGCATCGCCGATGGCGTGATGTCAGTCGATGGTCGTGAGATCTATCATGCCAAAGACTTGCGAGTTGGCTTATTCACTTCTACCGATAACTTTTAACAGCTAGCCTGATACACAGTTAGTTATATCACTATGGCTTAGCGTATCTATGCGCTGGGCCCTAGTGGCAACGCCAGTACCAGCCAGCACAATAGTAGCAACATCCACGCTAGTAAGAAGCCAACACTATATGGCAACGTCAAACTGATTAATGTCCCAACCCCTGCCTGACGATGGTATTTCTGCAACAAGGCTAGAATGATAATCATGTAAGGATTAAACGGTGTAATTACATTCGTCACAGAGTCACCGATACGATATACCACCTGGGTTAACTCTGGACTCACTCCGGCCTGCATTAACATGGGTACAAAGACTGGCGCATAAAACGCATACTTCGCTGACATCGAGCCAATCAACAAATTCCCTAAACAGACGAGCAAAACAAAAGCACAAAGCAAGACAAAGACATTTAGCTCCATCCCCGCCAACCAAGCCCCGCCGGTCAAGGCCAACATCTCACCCAAGTGCGTGTATTTGAAGATCGCAATGAACTGTGCAGCAAAAAATGCCAGGACAATATATGGACCCAGATCCGCCAGTGTGGACCCCATAAAACCAGCTGCGTCTTTACTTGAACGAATACTACCAACACGCAGACCGTAAACCACACCTGGGATCAGAAACAGTAACAATAACAGTGGCACTGTTGCTTCAACCCAACGTGGAAAATGTTTGCCCATGCCATGCAGTGGCCCTTCAGACCACAGTGTTGCTATTACTGCTGCTAATAAAACCACAATAAAAGCCACTGCTGCCCAGCGCAAAGCGGAGCGTTGTTCACCACTTAATTGCAACAGCGGTTCTGCGGCTTGCGCATCAAACGCAAGACGTTCTGTTCTCGGTGCCACCCAATATTGTGTAATTGCCCAACCACTGAAGGTCAGCATGATGGTCGATGCCGCCATAAACCACCAATTACTGGTGACCGCAACTTGGTAATCCGGCGTGATGATCTGTGCAGCAGATTGTGTAAAGCCAGCGAGCAAGGGGTCAATGCTGGTGATTAATAGATTTGCACCAAAGCCAGCAGAGACACCCGCAAAGCTAGTAACGATACCGAGTATTGGTGAACGACCAGCTGCCATAAATAAAGTGGCAGCCAATGGTGGCAAGACAACATAGCCCGCATCCATAGCCAAAGAAGACATCACACCAATAAATAGTGTTGCTGGAATCAAATATTTATCTTGTATCGCATTACCAGCAGCACAGATCAATGCAGGCAACAGACCACAACGCTCGGCTAAACCAATACCCAGCATACCGACCAAGACGATACCCAAGGGTGGGAACTGAATAAAATTCTGCACCATCGTGCTCAGCCACCACCAGACCCCATCACCTTGTAGCACACTACGTGCAAACACCAGCTCAGACTGATCCGGCCCAAGCCAGCGAACTGCCTGCCACTGCAGACCAACCGCTAGCTCTGCTAGCAAGACAATGAATAGAGCCCCGGCAATAAACAGCACACTAGGATCGGGCAAACGATTACCAGCACGCTCTAATTTATCCAGCAAGCCACTCATTTCATCAGCCCTTTGTATCGATCATATCTTACTGCGCCAGACCACGATCAACCAATTCAAACACATCACTACTGAGTCCTTCCGTATCTAGGATACGACGCAACTCAGCACACATTAATGTTTGCCGCTGATCATCATATTTATGCCAAGAGATCAGTGGCTTAATCAGACGTGCAGCAACCTGTGGGTTAATCGCATTTAATGCTATTACTTGATCTGCAAGGAAACGATAACCAGAACCATCTTTGGCATGAAAGGTAGTTGGATTGGCCATACTAAAGCTACCAATTAATGCACGCACTTTATTCGGATTGGTCATCGCAAAAGCCTCATGCTGCATGAGACCTTTAACCACTTGTAACGCATCTTTAGTGCGTGCACGCGCCTGTAATGCAAACCATTTATCCATCACCAAAGTATCGCTTTGCCAACGCTGAGCAAAACTATCTAGAGCCTGTTGTCGTTGCGTACAGTCCACATCATTCAAGGCATCCAATGCTGACATGCTCGCCGTCATATTATTAGCTGTCGAGAAATAGTCGGCTGCCAAATCATGGTATTGCACTTTATCCAAGGCACAAAGATACGTTAGGCAGACTGCGATCAAACGCCGCTGCCCCATGTCTTGTGCATTATATTGATAGGCCTTAGCTGTAGAGGCCTGCATATACTGCTGCACACAGGACAGCAATGAAGCCTCCAGCTTTTCTGCTATCGCTACTTGTAATAACTTACGTGCATGGTAAATCGCATCGACATCGATCGGCGTCATCAATTCTGCAAGATAAGTCTCTGGCGGTAAGATCATCATCTCTGCAACATAAGCAGGATCAGTTTCCGCTTGTTCTGTAAAGAAACTGGCTAGTGCTTGGCAAAAATCTTGGTGATCAGGCAGTGATTGCCTTGATTGTATGGCCTTAATTGAACACAGAATACAACTTACTGCATATTGCTGACCGGCCTCCCAACGATTAAAACTATCATTATCCTTCGCCATCAAAAAAGCGTAATCCGCATCACTGTACTTATAGTCCAACTTCACTGGTGCCGAGTAGCCCCTTAAAAGAGAAGGAGTCGGTTCTTCTGCAATCTGCTGGAAACAAAACTGTTGTTTGATTTGATTTAAATGCAATGTCATTTCTGACACTGAATCAGTCTCATCACCGAGCAGCTGCAACGGCAGCGCATGACCCTGCGAATCTAACAAGGCAACAGTGATCGGTGTTAACTGTACCTGTGGTTGCGGCTGTTGTTCGTTACTCACTAGTTGCTGTTCAAACTGCAGTGTGTAGCTTTGCGCCTGTGCATCATAAGTCGATTCAACTTTTATGCTTGGTGTACCAAACTGACTATACCAAGGCATGAAATCACTCAGATCAGTCGCATTAGCTTCTGCCATAGATTGTGCAAAATCATCCGTCGTCACTGCTTGCCCGTCATGTTTTTCAAAGTAACGTTGCAAACCTTTTTTAAACCCAGCTTTACCAAGTAGGGTCTGGTACATACGTACCACTTCTGCACCTTTCTCATAAACCGTTAAGGTGTAGAAATTATTAATCTCGACATAGGAGGCTGGCCGGATTGGGTGTGCCATTGGACTGGCATCTTCAGCAAACTGATGGGTACGGAAGAAGCGTACATCTTGAATCCGTTTAACCGCACGCGAAGTCATATCAGAAGTAAATTCCTGATCACGAAAAACGGTTAGGCCTTCCTTCAAGCTTAGCTGGAACCAATCACGACAAGTAACACGATTACCCGTCCAGTTATGGAAGTACTCATGTGCAATGACTGCTTCAATCGTCATATAGTCAGCATCGGTTGCAGTATCTGGACTGGCTAAGACACATTTAGAGTTAAAGACATTGAGGCCTTTATTCTCCATAGCGCCCATATTGAAATCATCCACCGCCACAATCATATAAGTGTCCAGATCATATTCTAGGCCATAGGTCTGCTCATCCCAGGCCATGGCCTTCTGCAAAGACAGCAGCGCATGCTCACATTTATCGGCGTTATGTGCCTCCGTATACACTTCCAAATCAATCTGCCGACCACTCATGGTGGTAAAGCTAGCGCTATTACAGCTCAGCTCGCCAGCAACTAGGGCGAATAGATAACTAGGCTTTGGAAATGGATCATGCCATTCAGAAAAATGACGGCCATCAGCAAGCTCACCCTGCTGTATCCGGTTACCGTTAGATAACAGCACTGGAAATGCCTTAGCATCGGCCTCGATACGCACCGAGAACACCGCCATCACATCGGGACGATCCAGGTAATACGTGATCTTGCGGAAGCCTTCAGCCTCACATTGCGTACAGTAATTACCGGATGAGAGATAAAGCCCTTCCAAGGCGGTATTACTCGCCGGGTCTATCTCAACCACTGTTTCTAAAGTAAATTGTGCTGGCACCTGCTCAATCAGCAATTGATCATCTGTCAGCTGATAGGCATCGCTAGCCAAGCTGACACCATCCAGCATGACCTGCTGTAAACTTAGCTGCTCGCCATGCAAAACCAATGGTGGTCTGGCGACAGCCTCTAAATCACTCGCTATAAGGTCAATTTTCGACTCTACAACGGTCTTTTCAGCGTATAATTTGAAACACAGTGCTACTCGCTCTATACGGTAGTCAGGTGCGTGATAATCTTGCAGTAAGATTGCTTTTGGATTTCCATCTTTCATCATTAATTTTATTTTTCTTACAGTTTGAATACGTTACTATGCCCAGCCTTCACCGGGAGACCCTTTTACTATGCTGCAATTAACGCCCATAGTCACTCATATCGCAGGTTATCGCTTCGTGCCCGTAGAGGACACGCAGGCCACTCTATTAGAGATTGAAGGCTTTTCACATGGTCTAGGGATCCTCGGCACCGTATTTTTAGCTAGCGAAGGTATCAATATCAGTATTGCCGGCAATCTGTTGGCGGTACTAACCTTCCGCCAGCGGTTAGACCAAGACTCGCGTTTCTGCGGCATTAAGTTTCATGAGACTTATTGTCAGAAGATCCCTTATAGCAAGCTCAACTTCAAAACTAAAAAAGAGTTAGTGCCCTTGGGTGTCGAAACCGTACATGCGGGAGAGTCTGAGCACCAATACTTGAGCCCAACCAAGCTAAAGCAGTGGCTAGATGAAGGGCGCGATTTCAACCTGATCGACATGCGTAATACATTTGAATATGAGATCGGCAGCTTTGCTACGGCTAAACATCTGAATCTAAAAAAATTCAAGACCTTGAAGCAACGCCAAACAGAAATGTCACAACTGGATAAAGACAAACCGATGGTGACCTTCTGTACCGGCGGCATCCGTTGCGAAAAAGCAGGGCCTTATATGGAAGACCAAGGTTTTAAACAGGTCTACCAATTAGACGGTGGCATCATCGAATATTTACGTCAAACTGGCGGCAGTCATTGGCAAGGTAACTGCTTTGTTTTCGATGAACGCATCACTATAGATAGCCAGTTACGGACACAGCCAATGCGGCTTTGTCTTGAATGCCAAGTGTCTTTAGAAGGGCAAGATAGTCTCTTTGTCGATGCCACCGATGAAACAGAATCTGGCAAGCCAGAAGGTGAACTATGCCTAGCCTGTCAGCAACGCAAGCAGGTCAATCATGGCGCTATTTGATTTCTGTCTAAATCTAACCAGCAGCCAGTTCAAGGATGACCAAGAGTTAGTTCTTGAACGGGCCAAACATGCCGGTGTTAGTCACTGCTTAATTGCTGGATCAGATCTTGCAGATAGCCAACATGCAGTCGAATTGTGTAGCCAACATAGCCATAATTTATACGCAACTGTCGGTGTACACCCACACAACGCAAAGGGCTGGCAAGATAATACTCGTGCGGGTTTGCAGGCATTAGCGCAGTGTAATGAAGTACTGGCTATCGGTGAAGCTGGCTTAGACTTTCATCGCAACCTCTCAACACAGGAACAACAAGAGCATGCGTTTAGACAGCAGATCGAACTTTCCATTGAGTTAGGCCTCCCTCTATTTCTACATGAACGTGATGCACATGATCGCTTTCGTGAAATCATTAGTGAATACCATAGCGCGCTACAAGCAACCGTTGTGCACTGCTTCACTGGTGACCGCATCGCATTAGAATGCTATATCGAGATGGGCTTTTATATTGGTATCACCGGTTGGATCTGCGATGAAAGACGTGGAAAACATCTGCATGAATTAGTCTCTCTGATCCCACAAGACAGGCTATTAATAGAGACTGATGCACCCTATCTATTGCCACGCAGCCTACGGCCAAAGCCAAAAAATCCACGTAATGAGCCTAGCCATCTACCGCATATCTCTGAACATATTGCTCGCCATCGCGGCGATGACAAACTTGAACTTTGCCGTTACAGTATGGAAAACGCATTACGTTTTCTTCGACTCACGCAAACAGAGCAAGCCGCTGTGCCAGAAGAGTCATAAGAAGATAACCACCTGAGTAAAAATCAATGCAAGTACAAAACAGTATTACCAGTAAATTACAGCAGGCATTCTCACCTCAGCACTTAGAGGTACATAACGAAAGCAATAAGCACAATGTGCCGCCTGGCTCAGAATCTCATTTCAAATTAATTGTTGTCTGTGACACATTTGAAGGTGACATGCTGATTAAACGTCATCGCAAGATCAACCAACTATTAGCCGATGAACTGGCAGCCGGTGTGCATGCATTATCCATGCATACTTATACACCAGCAGAATGGGCTGAAAAAAATGGCCTAAGCCCAAAATCACCCCCCTGTCTTGGTGGTGGGAAATAAATAACTAATGACTATGCCAACAAAAAATGGGGAATGAGTTCGCAACAAAGGTTATGGCATTAAAAGTTGAGCATTCCAACTTGGACGCCACCATCATTGCTTTATCAAGCAGCAACCCTCTTGATCAACTCCAGATTAAACGCCTAAAAAACGTAAGCTCGCCATTAAAGACCTGATCACAAGAATAGAATCTAAGATGATTCCAGATATTGATGCCTAAGACCACTACTCAACTGCAGCACTCGCCTCATGCCCTGCCAAACCTTGCAATGCTAGTCGCATATCCTCACAGGTAATCGGCAGACTGAGCTCAGCATTAAAATCAAATTGTTGTCGTAAAGTAGCCAAATGATTTTCAAATTCTTTTTCATAAATCACAATGCATTGTGCATTCTGCTTTTGAATGCC
The DNA here is from genome assembly GCA_905479295.1 of uncultured Gammaproteobacteria bacterium. Lineage (GTDB taxonomy): Bacteria > Pseudomonadota > Gammaproteobacteria > UBA4575 > UBA4575 > UBA4575. The sequence goes on from CAJQLY010000036.1 coordinate 8,612, forward strand.
TGCAATAATTGATTCTAGATTACTAAGACGATCACGAAAGGTATGTTGGTAATTAAACTCAGCGACCACCACATCATAGCTTGTGCGTTTTAGTCGTGAGATGGCTTTACGTGTCGTAATCTCTTGCGTGACCTCGTAGCCTAGCTCCTGATAAAGACTAGAAAAGTCCTCGTAACCACCGAGCTCAATTACCGAAAGTAATTTCTTCAATACTGCGCCTATTAGAATCGAGTCGTGCGTAACGTACGATCGGCTAATCGGGTAATTTCACCATGATGAACGTTATACTCACCCGCCTTTCGGTCTGCAAAAAATAACTTCAAGGTCTCATCGATGACTGGAAATGCCAGATCATCCCATGGGATATCTTGCTCTAGTACAAACTCCGTCGCTAAACTTTCAATACCTGGGCTTGCTTCTGGCTGATCTAGCTCCGCACGAAAAATCATATAAACCTGACTAATATGAGTCAGGTTATAGACTGCAAATAAAGATAGGTCAGTAACTGTTGCTGTCGCCTCTTCATAGGTCTCACGCGCGGCACCTTGTTGAACCGTTTCATTATTCTCCATGAAACCCGCAGGCAAGGTCCAACTACCTAACCGTGGTTCTATTGCTCGCTTACAGAGCAGTACTTTATCTTCATGAGTGACCACACAACCAGTAACAATTTTTGGGTTTTCATAAAAGATTGTGTTGCAATTTGGACAACAGAACCGCGCCCGATTGTCGCCATCAGGGATCTTTAATTCAATCTCAGCAGAACCACAGTGACTACAGAATTTCACAGCTCTTTCCTCGCAACCATGGGCTAACGGTATGGACAGAGAACATCACATACCGATGCCAGTAATTAAACATCGGTAACAACTGCACGCTTTGGATCACGAATCCACTGACTCCAAGAACCAATAAATAATCGTGCAGGCTGGTAGCCAGCGATCTTTTGTGCCAATAGATTATGACAAGCAGTCACACCTGAGCCACACATATTAACTAATTGAGCCACATCACCCTGTGGGATCACACCGGCAAAACGTTGATTCAATGCTTCAGCCGACTGAAACTTTCCATCGCTGGTGAGGTTGCCACCAAACGGTAAATTCTGCGCACCCGGTACATGTCCTGGTACTGGATCAGTCTGTTGGTCTTTACCTGTAAAGCGATCTGCTGGCCTTGCATCAACCAGGGTGATTTCACCTGCTGCTAACTGGGCTTCAACACTATCAACATCCATCACCCAAACGTCATTGACTGCTGCTTGAAAATCACCAGCCGCATAACTTACTTCATCAGTAACCAAGTCCATACCGGCTTCCTGCCAAGTCTTTAAACCACCATCTAATACAGCAACATTCTCGTGGCCTAACCAACGTAGAAGCCACCATAGACGCGAGCCAAAGGCACCAAACATGTCGTCATAGGCGATTACTTGAGTGTCCTTATTAACGCCCCAAGCACGCAATTGTTCGGCCAAAATCTGAGCCTCTGGAATCGGATGACGCCCTGAGGTCTCAGTCATCGCTGAAGACAGTTGAGTATCCATATCAGCACGTTGTGCACCTGCGATATGCCCAGATTGGTAGGCTTTTAAACCACCCTCAGGGTCTTTTAAACTGAAGCGACAATCGAATACACGTACATCTTCGTTGCCAACAATCTGTGCCAGCTCTTGTGCTGAAATAATCGTATTAAATGCCATGCTTATCCTCTACTTTTGATACGCTGACCTAGAGCAATGCCTAAGCCAATCTTAAATTTGATGTGACTAACTATATTTAATCTCTATCTACACATAATCTTGCAGCCCATCGCAGCGCGATTAAGCGAAGATCGTGAATAAAATAACCTTAACACAATAAAATGACTCTCAAAGTAAGCCTGTACTAGAAATATTTAGTCTCTAGATAGTTCAGCTAAACGTGGGTCACCTTGAATAATCTCACCCTGCGGATGCAATAGTGAAAGATATTCAATACGGTTACCAAACTCTACTGCGACACCGATATAGCGGTCGGTTCCATTGATACTAAATTCAAACACATAGAAGCGTCTTAACCCTATCCTACCGGAACGTCCACGGGCAAATCGCATTTTGCTCTGATGAATCGACTGATCCAAGAATTGCACACGATTACCTTCACTAAACTCACGACAATGGTGTATTGCAAACTCGCGTGAACGAGCACCATCTAGCCACAGCCATACCAGTACAGCGACTATCGCTAAAGTAAGTAGCACATCCATGCTTAAGCTTTCATCCTAGACCTTAATCAAGCGTAGCAAAGATTTGATCACGCACTGCTTCAACCTGACCAATACCATTCACCTTAATATATTTAGGCGCCATAGCTGTAGTTGCAGTAGCCCATTCAGAGTAGTAGCCAATCAAGGGTTCTGTTTGTTCATGGTATACACGTAAGCGTTCACGCACCGTCTCTTCGGTATCATCGGCACGCTGCATTAGGTCTTCGCCAGTCTCATCATCCTTACCTGTAACCTTAGGTGGGTTATAGATAATGTGGTAACTGCGACCAGAGGCTGCATGCACTCGGCGCCCACTCATACGTTTAATAATCTCATCATCATCGACATCAATTTCAACTACTGCGTCAATATCAACACCATCATTTTTTAATGCCTCAGCCTGCGCAATCGTGCGTGGAAAGCCATCAAACAAAAATCCATTGGTACAGTCATCTTGTGCGATACGCTCTTTAACCAAGCCAATAATAATACTGTCAGAAACCAAACCGCCTGCATCCATTACCTTTTTTGCTTGCAGGCCTAGAGGAGTACCCTCTTTGACAGCAGCCCGTAACATATCACCCGTTGAGATCTGAGGAATGTTGTAACGTTGTTTGATGTAGTTTGCCTGAGTGCCTTTACCTGCACCCGGGCCACCTAATAAGATTGCACGCATTAGTTTATACTCCAGCGGTTAGCGGATTAATTTAAATCAGTAGTCCAATATTTTACATATACTCACATGGCTGCCCATGCCTGTATCAAACGCAACTTACTAATTATGACCAAAATCACTGACTTTGACGCAGTCGAAACGCAGCAAGTACAAAGCCATATCGATCAACGTTGGCCAGATGAAGTCATCATTATAGAGATTGCGGATGTTGAACTGGAATTAAACGAGATTAGCACTGAAAGTGCATCCTACCCAACCGTGGTATGGCAAGCTGAAGATTGTACTTTTCTCGTCATCAAAGCAGGTAAAGAAGAATTCCGTGGGCTATTTTTTTACGAAGATAACGAGCATTTTTCGACAGATCAAGATTATTTCGCCGAAATTAACCATTGCGTGATCACCTTACTGCAAACTCAAGCTGAGTTTGCAGATAATGCGCCAGCCTAATTAATTTGCCGCATTACCCAATTCATCAAGTACGGAATTAAAACGATATGACTAAAAAGAACGCCTTCTACGCCCAGTCCGGTGGGGTTACTGCCGTCATCAATGCCAGTGCCTGCGGTTTGATTGAGACTGCCCGAAAACATAAAGATGTGATTGGTAAAGTGTATGCCGGCCGTAACGGTATTATTGGTGCACTGACCGAGGACCTCATAGATACTTCGAAAGAATCAGCACGTGCGATTGCCGCCTTACGCCATACACCTTCCGGTGCATTCGGCTCCTGTCGTTATAAATTAAAAAGCCTTGAAGAGGATCGCGCCCAATACGAACGTTTAATTGAAGTCTTTAAGGCCCATAACATCGGTTACTTTTTTTATAACGGTGGTGGTGACTCACAAGACACATCGAATAAGGTCTCACAGCTAAGTAAAAAAATGGGCTACCCAATCCAATGCATTGGTATCCCCAAAACGGTCGATAATGACTTACCTGTGACTGATAACTGCCCTGGTTTTGGCTCAGTAGCAAAGTATGTTGCTGTATCTATCCGTGAAGCAGGCTTTGATGTTGCCTCGATGGCAAAAACCTCAACCAAGGTCTTTGTTATGGAAGTGATGGGCCGCCATGCCGGCTGGATTGCTGCCGCAGGTGGTTTAGCTGCTGAAAATAAGGGCGATGCCCCACATATCATTATATTTCCAGAGGTCGCCTTTGAGCGTAAAGCCTTTATGACCAAGGTGAAGCAATCCGTGGCTGATTATGGCTATTGCGCAATTGTCGTATCTGAAGGTGCACATTATGCCGATGGCAGATTCCTCGCTGATGCTGGCAATACCGATGCCTTTGGCCATAAACAGCTAGGCGGTGTTGCCCCAGTACTAGCGCAGATGATCAAAGATGAGACTGGCTTTAAATACCATTGGGCAGTAGCTGATTATTTACAACGCTCAGCACGCCATATTGCCTCTAAGACAGATGTAGAACAGGCTTATGCCATGGGCAAAGCAGCAGTAGAACTAGCCCTTGCTGGTGAGACTGCAGTCATGCCAACCATTATTCGTAGCTCAAATAAGCCCTATCGTTGGAAGATTGGTAGTGCAAAGCTTTCACGTGTCGCCAATGTCGAAAAGATGATGCCTAAGAGCTTTATCAGTAAAGATGGCTTCGGCATTACTCAGAAGTGTCGTGATTATTTAGCCCCGCTGATCAAGGGTGAAGACTATCCACCTTATAAAGACGGCCTACCGCAGTATGTGACGCTAAAAAATGTAGCCGTTACAAAAAAACTGACCGATGAGTTCACGCCATAAGGTCTTAAAAATCAGATGAGCGTTGGGTGATCGTCATACGCCCACGCTCATGATTAACCGAAAGCTGACCTAAAAATGACATCCCCAATAGTATTTCTTCACCCTGCATATAAGGGTTAATACTGGCCCGCACATTACGCAGTGTGATCTCACCAAGACTGATTGAACTCAGTCGCGTGGTGTAAACTGTGATCATGCCATTTGCAGTGTTTGCTTGCATCTCCGAACCTTTTTTCAAGCCTAATCGGGCAGCAACCGTCGCTGGCACAGTCACATAACTGGCCCCTGTGTCGACCAAAAAACGAACCGGCTGGCGATTAATCTTACCCTTCGCGAGATAGTGCCCCGATGCGCCGCTACGCAAGATTACTTGGCGATCACCGACAGACGATAACTGACTAACGACCTGTTCCTGCGCCTCACGTTTATTCTCTAGAAATTTTGAGAACAGTATGGTGAGCAACACAAGAATACCAATCCAAGCCAGTGAGATCATCCAGCGCCCTAAGCGGGTAGCAAAATCGTTGGGGTAAGCCATAGTTATTTCAGAATGAGTATGCTGCCATTGTAGTGACCTGATCGAGAATTGCGATCTTTCTAACAGGACAATTTCCAGACCACTTGCTGTGATTTTTTAAACCAATAATTGGAATATATGGAGTTACCCACATAAGTTTGTCTAATTTATTCAATCTGAGGGATTACGTTTTAAGACGAATCTGAGATAATCACCCGCCTGCGTGAAACAATTCAGGGTTAAACACCTAATTTATACTACGCAGCTCAGTCGAAACTAGCGCCACTAGAGCGCTCAAATTCCTTGGAGTCAAAAATGGGATTATTTGGATTTGGTAAAAGCAAAGAAAAAGCAGCAGTTGCCAGCAAAAATGACAACTTCGCACTTAGCGGCCCAAACAACGCCAGTAGCGCTCGTTGCATCATGGCGGCGGCAGTACGTGGAGTGGCCTTAGAGCTAGACCTAGGTGATGGCAAAAAATTAGAGATGTCACATGGCCCAGTCAAGCTAAACAGCGAAAATGCAATTTATACCTACCTTGATGTAAAGGGTGATGGTGCTCCATTACGCCCTAAAAAGGCACGCCACTTAGGTGATCAGAATTATTGGTTAGCCATTGCCAATGAGTTACTGGATAACAATCTACAGGTAGAGGCCATTTTACGCCGTATGGATGAAATCCTAACAACTAATGACTATCTAGCTGGCCCTATAACACAAGCGGATGGCCCAGTAGCCGCAGGCGTTTTACAGTTAAAGAAAGCAGGCAGCTGCCCACAGGGATTAAGTCATGTTGATGCATGGTTAAGCCGTGTTGAGCAGGTAGTCCCTGAAGGCATACGTGCAAACACAATGTCTCAAGTTAGCTAATCCCATTCACGATAGAAACAAAATTTATTTAAGAGGAAACCTCCATGGATTTATTTGACCAACGCGCAGCAGGTGATGCCGATGCGGGCGAATACGGCCTTTCTGGTGAAATGAAGAAAACCCAGTACGTGCTTCAGCTATTAGGGGCAGCTTATTGTGCCGATACGCTAAAGTGCATCTTAGTAGCCGCAGAACAAGGTATGGAAATGAATACCGGCGCCATCGACATCGCTGGCGGTGAAAACCAATCTGCTGATTTTGTTGCGATTTCTGAGTTTGGCATGTTGCCTGCTCTAAAAGAGAATGACTTTTTCAGCTATGGCGTAAAGTCGATCACTGAATATGTGAATGCACGCGGACTAGGTTTTTCACTAATCCCTAAGAATGTCACTCAGGCTGCCGAACAAGATGATTGCTGTGCTATCGCACGTAATCAAGCTGGCCCACAAATCTCAGCCATCGTAAGTGAGACCTTGGTCAAAGCCAGTAATGATGCAGCCACTATCGATACAGCGAAAGCCGCATTAGGCCCATTATTAGATGATCTTGAGCAACGTCTGGCAAAAAATAAATTTGTCGCTGGCAAGAACTTCTCATTAGCTGACATTTATTGGATGGCCGAGCTACACTTACTTAGCCTGACACCTGCCAATGATCTTATTGAACAACGCGCTAAAATTAAGGCCTGGATGGAAACTCTACGCGCGAAGAAGAGTAACTGTGGCCAAGCGTTGATTGCTACCAGCTTGTTACCAACTGCAGCTGATGTACAAAGTAATACGATCAAGGATGTTGTCATTACTGACTTCTAATCAAAGTTATACTGCAAAAAAAACGCGGTCACCTTTCGAGGCACTGCGTTTTTTGGACTAACTTTAGCTATCGGCTAGAACATCTCAGAGGCATCCACCTCGGTCACAGGCTCATGACCATCCCGAGTCGGAATGAAAGGCCCAGTGATCATTTCAGCATAACAACTACCAGGGCCAACCATCGGATAGACCCCAGCATCAGGATCAATAATTACCTCTAAGAAAGCGGGCCCTGGGTATTCAATAAATTCTCGTACGACACGCTCCAGATCTTCCTTCTTATCTAGACGCACGGCATACTCAAAGCCATCTGCTTCAGCAGCCTTAACAAAGTTCTTTTTATGTAATGACTTGTCACTAGCAGATAAGCGACCCTTAAAGAATAACTTCTGCCATTGCTTAACCATACCGTCACCGAAATTATTCAGCACCACTGTCTTCACTGGCAGGTTATACGTTGTCACTGTTTCCAGATCACCGAGATTCATACGAATACTGGCATCACCATCAATATCAATCACCATCGCATTTGGTTTAGCAAACTGCGCACCAATTGCTGCCGGCAAACCAAAACCCATGGTTCCCATGCTGCCAGAGGTCATCCATAGGCGTGGATGCTTAAAATCAAAGTACTGCGCCGCCCACATTTGATGCTGGCCAACACCTGTACTAACAATCGCCTCACCCTTAGTGATCTTATTAATCTCTTCAATCACGGCATAGGGCTGGATATGCTCACTCTCACGATCGTAGTTCATCGCATAGGTCGATTTCAAATCAGCCACATGTGCATGCCAATCACTGTAATCTGCTTGGAACTTATACTGTTTCTGACCATAGCTGAGTAGACGAGTAAGGCTCTGTGGCAACAAACCAACATGATGCCAATCGACTGATTTAACCTTATCGATTTCCGAAGGATCAATATCAAAATGCGCAATAAATTTAGCAGTGGGGGCAAATTGAGAGGGCACAGCCGCTACCCGGTCATCAAATCGTGAACCCACTGCGATCAAAAAGTCACAGTCATCAGTAGCGTAATTGGCAAAGGCCGTACCATGCATACCGAGCATATGTAATGCACGCGAGCGAGTCGTGTCATAAGCACCAATGCCCATCAAGGTAGAGACCACTGGGATACCGAAGGCATCAGCAAATTCAGTTAATTCTTTAGAGACCTCAGCGTTAATCGCACCACCGCCGACATATAACAGCGGCCTCTTAGCCTGACTTAAGGCGTCATAGAATTGCTGACACTTCTCAGCAGGTAGTGGGTTAGCTAAGACACTATGAATGCGTTCGCGATAACCACGAATCGGCAAACGACCATGGCCTTGGAATGGACCTACCCAGTTCTGCACATCTTTAGGAATATCAACTACCACTGGCCCCGGCCGACCGGTACGTGCAATCTCGAAGGCGGTACGTAAAGTAGCCTCTAATTTAGTTGGATCGGTGACCAAGAAGATATGCTTAGCGATCGCACCCATTAGGTTAGCAATCGGCGCCTCCTGGAAGCCATCGCTACCGATCGCTGCAGTTGGCACTTGGCCACTGATGACGACGATTGGAATAGAGTCTGCCATGCAGTCACGCACCGGCGTTACTGTGTTCGTGGCACCTGGCCCTGAAGTCACCATTACCACACCAACCTTACCGCAGGCGCGGGCATAGCCCGAGGCCATGAAACCTGCACCCTGCTCATTTGCTGGGACGATCAGTGGCATGGCATCGTTATTTTCTTTGTTATAACGAAAAACAGCGTCATAGGTAGGCAAGATTGCGCCACCGCTGTAACCGAAGATGACATCGGTCTGTTCTTGGGCGAGGACCTGCACGATCATATCGGAGCCGGACATTTCTGTGCCAGCTAGAGGATGATCTGAGGTCTGTTGAATCTCTTCTGCTTGTTCTGCTGCGCTTTGCATTTTCTCTAAAAACTTTTGATAAATAAGTGACTTAGTAAAGTATCTTACTTGCTACAGGTGAGTCAATGAAAGCCTGCCATAGATCATGCTATAGATTGATTTCTTACCCATTAGCGATAGCCTAAAAGAGAGCCGTGAGACGTGAAGGGATAGAAAAAAACTAGACGCCATAAAAAACGCCCCCTGCCGAGACAGGGGCGTTTAGTGAGAGGCCAATGAAATCAATTTCTTCCGTACATTCACTGACTACTCGAGTACCTCTTTTATGTTTCTAAAAAGAACTTAGAACCACTGAACAATACCTAGTGCAAACATCTCAGGATCTTCACCAACTGCAGCACCTGAACCACCGATACCAAAGTCATAGTTAGATGCATCTTCGTTATCAACCTTAGAATAGGTTAAACGTAGCTCTGTACCAGCCGGCATTGTGTAAAACACACCAAGATTATAAGCCTGAGCATCAGAATCGTTAAGATCTGAACCGTTAACTTCTAGCTCATCTGCGATCATGTAAGAGAAACGCACATCGAAACCATTACCGAAAGTCTGCTTACCAGAAAACATAAATGCATCACGTTCTACATCTAGGTCAGAGCTAGTAGTAGGGATATCACTAGGCATGTTTGCACAGTTTTCCCAATCGTACTCAAGATTTCCCCACATTGCAGAAACTTGAGTTGATTGACCGTTACCCCATTGGTGAATATAACGACCCGCAAGACGCATAGACGTATCATCTGAATCATCACAAGTATAAGTTACAGCGGACCATTCGTTATGAGACTGGTAAGTTGCTGCTAGCCATATATTGTCGCCTGAATCCAGCGTAGTTTTGTATGCAACACCCATAGACCAGATACGTGGATCTAAGCCATCAACTGTTGTAGTAGCACCACTAACACCAAACGCAGCAGCATTCGGGCTCTACGCAAAAACACAATCATCTGCATGGATGGTGATATCTTGCAGTCGGTCTACTTCATCCTAAAAGGGACTGTCAGGGTCTTTAAAGAAAACCAGCAGGGTAAAGAAGTCACCCTATATAAATTAGGCCAAGGCGAATCCTTTGGTGAAATTGCTTGGTTAAATGATGGCCGGCAATTCGCCAGCGTGATCACCAAGGAACCCTGCAATATCCTCACCATCCAGCACGCTGACTTCAGCCAGTTTTACGAAGATCATCCTGACTTCATGCACTGCATTGCCACACGACTCTCAACAGAGATTGAAAATATCTCACAGCACTTGAAAGAGATTGCATTGGGTAGCATCCATCAGCGTGTGCTTTGGGCTTTACGCAGCAATGTAAAAGAAATTGCTGGCAAAAAAATTGCTGCCTTTGCTACCCATCGTGAGCTTGCCAGTCTTATAGGCTGCTCGAGAGAATCGGTAAGTCGCACTATCCAAGATCTAAAAAAGAGTGGTGACGTGATTCTTGATGGTGACATTATCTACCTACAGAATTAGCTCACTCCTTAGCATCCTGCAGAGTAAAAACCTGTATATCATCCGTGCACAGCTAGACTTGCACGTACCCTATATACAGGTAAGCTGGCTGGCACATGAATACCAGTGTGAATACCGAAATGGATGCCAAAAACATTGCAAAAAGCTATAAGCCCGAAGAATATTTCATTACCGATGAGCCTTATTACGAGCCAGTCGCCGACGAGATTGAAGTCTTTGAGGCCGCCTATAAAAACAAGCTCCCTGTTTTATTGAAAGGGCCTACCGGCTGCGGTAAGACACGCTTTATGGAATACATCGGTTGGCGTCTGCAAAGACCGCTGATTACCGTCTCTTGTCATGACGACTTAACCGCTTCTGACTTGGTTGGCCGCTATTTAGTAACCGGTGGTGAGACAGTTTGGGTCGATGGCCCACTCGCATCTGCTGTTCGTAGTGGCAGCATCTGTTATTTAGATGAGATTGTTGAGGCGCGCAAAGATACTACTGTTGTGATTCATCCCCTGTGTGATGATCGCCGTGTATTACCGATCGAAAAGCTGGGTGAATTACTCGAGGCGCCAGAAGATTTCTGTATGGCAATTTCTTATAATCCTGGCTATCAAAGTGTCTTAAAAGACCTGAAACAAAGTACTCGACAACGCTTTGTTGCCTTAGAATTTGATTACCCAAATGCCGCCACAGAGAAAAAGATTATTGAAACCGAAACAGGGATTGATAATGTAACAGCCAAACAGCTGGTGAAATTTGCACAGATGACACGCAACTTGAAAGGCAGCGGCTTAGATGAAGGCGCTAGCACCCGTCTACTAGTACATGCCGGTAAATTAATCGCCACCGGCATTAGTCCAGTAACTGCTTGTAAGAGCTCAATATCACAAGCCCTCAGTGATGACCCAGAAATGCTTTCAGCGGTTAACGAACTAAGCTCTTCAGTATTTTAATCACACTGTAGTCTGGTCTGTTACACGACGCACATAAGGTAGTCACTAGACAGTATTAAATTTTAGGCAAAAAAACGCCGACAGGGGGTGTCGGCGTAAAAGTCTACATAGAGGTAGATATGAAAAGCGGTTTAAAACAAGGCAATCGCAGTAGCGAATAAAGCAACAAGGGCTGAAACAAGTACAACTGCTTCAACACACATTACTGAGATACCTTCCTCAAAGAATGAAGTAAAATTTGTCATTTACGTTCTCCTAATTAAATTTTAGATAAGGTTTAAATTTGATGTAATTAGAATAGTAGAACTTTCTAATATAAGCAAGCGCTTATTTAGAATAAACCTAAAGAGCCCTTGTACAAATCCCCTTTTTACGAAAAACTAGCGCTAAAATAACAACTTAAAGCCAGATTCGGTCTTTTTCTAGCGCGCTCTTAAACAAAACAGGGAATGTCGTGGTCCAAAATACCTTTTTTTTCATCCTGCTAGCTGCCGCAACCGTGGCCTTTACTGGGCTACTCACACCCTTTTTCCAGCCTTTGTTATGGGCTGTCACTCTGGCTGTCCTATTTCGTGGCTTACACCACTTTTTACAACACCATCTAGGCAGTCAACGTCATAACAGCACGGCACTACTCAGTGTGTTTATTATCCTAATCTGCGCTATTGCACCGGCTCTATTCTTAAGTATTGCGGTAGCTAAAGAGGGGGTTGGCCTATATCAGGCGATTACTGCTGGTGATATTAATCTAGCGTATGGCATTCAATGGCTACAAAACAGCCTGCCTGCACTAGAGCAGTTACTTCAATATGGCGATCTCTCTTTAGCTGATTTGGAAACCAAGATCAGCAACAGTGCGATGCAACTCAGCCAAGCCCTAGGCACTTACCTACTCAGCTTTGGGCAGGATGCACTGCAGTTCACCCTCTTATTTTTCTTGATGCTGTATCTCTTGTTTTTCTGTATCCGTGACGGTGATACCTTACTCAATAAATTAGTTGAAACCTTACCCCTAGGTGATCATAACGAGCGTTTATTACTCAACAAATTTGCCGAAGTATCGCGTGCTACGATTAAAGGTACCCTAGTTGTTGGCGGCATACAGGGTGCTATTGGCGGTATCAGCTTTGCCTTATTGGGGATTGAATCAGCCTTATTCTGGGCCGCAGTAATGACGATTCTATCGGTATTACCTGCCGTTGGTGCTGCCCTGATTTGGTTGCCAGCAGCTATCTACCTATTAGCAAACGAGCAAATGACTGCAGGCATTATTCTGATTTTGGTTGGAGTCTTTATAATTGGCATGGTCGACAATGTCTTACGCCCTATTCTGGTTGGACGCGACACACAGATGCCAGACTACTTAATCCTACTCAGTACTCTGGGGGGAATTGCCATGATCGGCATTTCAGGTTTTGTCTTAGGCCCTATAATTGCGGCATTCTTTCTTGCCATTTGGGCCATGTTTGGCCAGCAGTACAATAGCAACAAAGGTTAATTGCTGAGCAGGCTATTTAGCCCCACGCCGTTTGCGCCCTTGATAGGCTGTGACTTGCTGCATGATTTGACTAAAAGGTAAGGCATTAAGACGTTCAAAATCGTCTAATGCCTGCTGGATTACGGCATAGACATCGTCTTCAGCCGCGTTCGTCTGATCAGGATGCAACCCCTTAAACAGCTCGATCATGCCCTTCACCCCACCGCACTGGATCTTGATCTCAGCATTATGTGGCAGCGGCCCATCGACTTGGGTTTGCTGCAGGGCGAAGCGTGCCTTTTCGCGTAGTAGCATCAATAGTTCCTGACACAGGGCGTGACTGGCGGCAGATTCACAGGCTACCCCTTCACGATCAGCAAGGTTAAAACGAGATGACTTTGAACAATTACAGACACGCGAATTAATCGCCTTTTCAAAGGCGCATTTAATTGGATTGATCTCAGCATAGGTTGAGCGATAGTGATTCTCGTCCATGCTTAGGTTATTTTTCCCATTCCCTCAGAATAGGTGCATCACGTTGCTCTGCTAGCTTACTCTCAGCCATAGATGCATCTTCTTCGAACATAATTTTAATTTCTTTACCGGCATCAAGCTCACGTTGCGCACGGGCAAATTGTTTAGCCTCTTTATAGGCATCGAATTGATCCACGAGATTAATCTCGTCTAAACGCATGCGGCCATCGCGTACGAGGTGGAATACAAAGTAAGGCATAATCTAAAACCTGAGTAATCAAGCTGACTATTTAACCATCCCCTTTGGCAGTTGGAAATACTACCGAATGATATAAACGCTTTTCTCTAGTCTCGATACCCCGATAACGACAAGGTTGAGAACAGAAATATGCCCTCCCTAAGAGTTATTGAAGTGTTTTGCCGTATTTTTTAAAGTAGCGCTATGGAAAATAAAAACACATTTGCAGCCAAATTGGCTGAAGTCACACCGGGAACGACAAAGAAAATTTGTATGCCTGGCCGAGCCCCGATCTTATTAGCCAATGTCGAAGGCACCATCTATGCGGTGGATGACACCTGCACTCACGAAGATTCTTCTTTGGCCTTAGGCTGCCTACGTGGTGATAAGGTCAAGTGTACCTTGCATGGCAGCTGGTTTAGCGTCGTCAATGGTGAGCCATCAGAAGACCCCGCAGACGAAGCCTTACAAACCTATGTGGTTACGATCCAAGATGATGAGATTTGGCTCACCTTAGACTAGGGCCTGCATTCGGCCGCAGACCGATACTTAGACAAAAGTATCCGGACACAAAAAAGGCGAGTCATTGACTCGCCTTTTAGCTGCTAACAAGGATTAATTAACCCCTTGTTAGCACTGTTGTGCACCGTGGTATAGATTCACCACATGACGAGCTTCAGCAAAGAATAACCATCGCTCAACTGCAACACCAGCAAAGGCACTAATCACTGCAGCCGCTAGCATTAAGGTATTGTCGCCCTCACCCAAACCGAACCAAACGATCAATGATGGCAGTATAAAGCCTAAGACCATCGCAACCCAACGTAATGCAACCAAGCGATCACGCGCCACTTGATAACCAAACTCATCAGTTAAAAAAGTGCCTGCAGTGTGACCTACATCTAATAAACGCACTGTCCGTGACGTAAATGAGGTTGCTGTATTAATAGTCGGCCCTGCCGGTGCTCCAATCCAAAAGAAATAAACAATCTTAATCGTCGCCGCAATCACCACCATGTAGCTTGCAACCATCGTCAGGTTAGCAGACACATCACCAGACAGAGACAGCAACAATGAGAATAATAAGCCACCCAACATCAAACCTAAGCTGATGTAATTCACTGGAGTTAATGCATTATTCCACTGTCGAATCGTCTTCAATGAAGCGTAAATCATGCCAGTTGAGAAAACCGTCACAATCGCCCACACACCGGTCAATAGCGCCAAGGCTGTCATTGCTGTCGAATTGCTTGCATCAACACCACGCCATACTAGGTAGACATAAAGCATAACGATTGGGTAGAACAAGATCGCTAATAAACCCTCACGCGCCAACCACGAAGTACGCACACGACTAAACGCACGCCATGCATTCTTTGGATTTGCTAAGTGAAAGGTAGAAGAGATCAGACCACTGGTAATTAGGACCAAGGCAACCGCTGACAACAACAACGTTTGCTCACCCGTCATAGGCTGAGAGAAATCAAAAGCACTGTAAATTGCAGTGATTGCGATCAAGCCATAGCCGGCACCTGAAGTGACCGTAAAAAATATAACTGAAAATGCTGGATGCATCTGGATTCCTTTTTATCGTGCAACTAAACGGTTAACCCAATCTTTCACTTTTTCAATTGGATTAGTTTCGTTCTTGTAAGTTGGAATATTTGTCTTATTACGCGGTGGTAAATAAGTATTCACTGGCTTATAACCAAGCTCTGGCATTAAGTGTTCACCACCACGCTCACGAGAGAGTCTAGAAACTTCTGAGTTTGGATCATCAAAGTCACCAAAGAATCGTGCATGTGCAGGACAGGTCATAACACAGGCTGGTTGACGCTCATCTTCTGGCAAGGCTTCGTCATAAATTCGATCGACACAAAGGGTGCACTTCTTCATCACGCCTTCTTCAGGATCAAGCTCACGTGCGCCATAAGGACAGGCCCATGCACAGAGGTTACAACCCATACATTTATCTTGATCGACTAAAACGATACCGTCTTCTTCACGCTTATAAGAAGCGCCTGTAGGACATACCGTGACACAAGCCGCATCTTCACAATGCATACAAGACATTGGAAAGTGCACCGTCTTGTTCTCAGGATAATCACCTAGCTCATAGTTACGAATACGGTTAAACCAAACACCTGTTGGGTCTTTGCCATAAGGTTCTAAATCAGTTAACGGCCCAGTGGTACCCGAAGTATTCCACTGCTTACACGCAACTGCACAGGCATTACAGCCAACACAAGTGTCTAGATCGACAACTAATCCTAATTTCATGAATCATCCCTTTTAGTCTTGCCGCGAGTCAGAATGTCGCGCATCGAACGATGCAATCCAACTGCTTTATGTGTTTGATATTGAAGCTTAGAAACCGGCTTTTTCGCGCCTGGCATCGGCTTAATCGTATCGAAAGTAGGCCATGTACCTGTTTCGCCTGCTGCCGCTGGATAGATCTTCACTTGCAAATCATACCAAGCCGCTTGACCCGTAATTGGATCAGAGTTGGTCACTGCGCGATCGGCCGACTTAGACGGTAAATGCTCACTGATCAAATGGTTCAACAAGAAGCCATCATTAGATTCGTTCGCTGCAGGATCCAATCCCCAAGCACCTCGTTGTTTACCAATCGCGTTCCAAGTCCAGATCGTGTTGCTCTCAACACCTTCCATCAATTTCACTTGAACACGGATCTTGCCATTTTCAGACTCAACCCAAATCCACGATAGATCAACAATGCCCATTTCTTCCGCTTTCTTGCGGTTCATGTACATATAGTTTTGAGCCAAAATCTGACGTAACCAGGCATTTTGCGAATCCCATGAGTGATACATCATCATCGGACGCTGTGTAATCGCAAAGAATGGATATTCAGTCGACGAAGTTGCTTGCTGCTCTAACGGCTCATAGTAATCCGGTAGCGGATCAAAATAAGTCACCATACGGTGCTTATCGTAATCATTCTTTGGTTGAGGGCCGTCATATAAACCCTGACCTGCAAGGCGGAACTTCTGCAAAGACTCAGAGTACAGTTCCATTACAATCGGCTTAGATGAACCAATAAAGCCAGAGTCCTTAGCAAACTCTAAATAACCTTTGTTAGCAAAGCGGTAGTAATGGTGCTCTTTCGGTAACTTATGCTCAAAGAAACATTCGTTATCGATATAGTCCTGCCATTGGTTTTGATTTGGCTCACCACGCAATGATTTGCTGCCGTCTTCACCACGCCAACCAGCGAGGAAGCCAAGGCCTGGTGCCTTCTCAAAATTAATCACGAAATCGTTATAGCCTTCATATTTCGGACTACCATCTTCTTTCGTAAAGGCTGGGAACTTCAGACGCGTCGCTAAATCAACCAACACTTCCTGCCATGGTCGTACATCACGATCGGGCTCAATCACTGGCGCACGAATCGCATCACAGACAGCGTGAGGCTCAGAGATCGGACGATCGAGAATCGAAATCGTATCGTATCGCTCTAAGTACGTCGTATCTGGAAGGATCAAATCAGCAAAGGCCGTCATTTCAGAATGGAAGGCATCAGCTACCACTAAGAATGGTAGTTTGTATTTAAAGTCGCCATTCTCGTCTTTTTCACTGCCTTCAACTTTCTCAGTCAGCATATCGCGCACTGAGCTAGTGTTCATGGTTGAGTTCCAACTCATGTTCGCCATAAAGATGATCAGGGTATCAATTGGGTAGGGATCGCCTTTAACTGCATTGGTAATCACCATATGCATCAAGCCATGGTTAGCAATTGGTGCATCCCATGAATAGGCCTTATCGATTCGTAATGGCTTACCATCATCATCAATAACCAAATCTTCAGGACAGGTTGGGAAGCCTAGAGGTGGTGAGTTAAGTGGCTGCCCCGGTGCAGTCGGCTTAGCCGGCTTGATCGGTGGCACAATATGTTTCGGGAATGGAGGCTTGGCCAAGTGACCACCTGGAACATCCACTGAACCCAACATAATCTGTAATAAGTGAATCGCACGACAGGCTTGGAAGCCGTTAGAATGCGCTGAGATACCACGCATTGCGTGCATAGATACAGGACGACCGATGAACTTGTCGTGCTTACGACCGGCCCAGTCAGTCCATTCACAATTAATTTCAATTGTCTCTTCAAATGCAACATGCGCCATTTCTAAGGCCATGCGTTCGATATCATCGGCTGCAACACCACATACTTTGCTGGCCTCTGCTGGCGAGTATTGATCATCTAAATAGCGTTCTGCTAACAGCGTAAATACTGTCTTTAACGCCTTACCATCAGCTGAGGTGTATTCACCAAATAGGGCCGGCTTGATCTCAGGCAGGCTACCATCGACTAAGGCTTCTTTCTCAAGATCCCAAGACTGTGGATTACCTTCAGCATCACGACAGATTAAGCCATCTGTGCTTTCGCCTGGTGTGTTGTAAACCAAGTAAGGTGAGTTGGTGTATCGAACCAAGTATTCCCAATCGAATAAATCGTTCTTCATCAAAACGTGAATCATGGAGAGTGCGAGAATCGCATCAGTACCTGGCTTAATAGGCACCCATTCATCAGCAATCGCCTGATAACCCGTGCGTACTGGGTTAACCGAAACAAACTTAGCGCCACGGCGCTTAATCTTTTCTAAACCAATCTTAATTGGGTTGGATGCATGATCTTCGGCCACGCCCCAAAGCATGAAGTATTTAGTGTTATCCCAATCAGGGTCACCAAACTCCCAAAATGCATGACCGATCGAGTAGAGGCCTGCTGCCGCCATATTGACCGAACAAAAACCACCATGGGCCGCCCAGTTAATGGTGCCGTATTGTTGTGCCCAAAGACCACTCAAGGCCTGCATCTGGTCACGACCAGTAAAGAATGCAAGCTTCTTAGGATCGGTGTTACGAATATTTTCTAAACGCTCTGATAAGTAATCTAGTGCGACATCCCATGATACTGGCTCAAACTCACCCGCCCCACGCTCGCTGCCTTTCTTACGCATCATCGGCTGCTGTAATTTAGCCGGCGATTTCTGCTTCATAATGCCTGCATTACCCTTAGCACAGAGCACACCCTTATTCACTGGATGGTTCTTGTTACCCTGGATAAATCGCACTTCATTATCTTCGACAGTCACCTTGATACCACAACGACAAGCACACATATAACAGGTTGTGTACTTTCCTTCTTGCTTCTCGTGGTTTTCGAACTGCGGCAGGTTGAGGGCGATTGGTAGTCCCTTAAAAGTTGAGGCCATAGCTGTCTCTTTATTTCGTTATTAAGTTAGCCCTGCTTACAATGAGCGGGCCTTATAATTATTGCCGTCGAAACTCGACGCTCCAATAAAATCTTCTGATACGAGCGCAGCAGATAAAGCTACACTGAAATTCTTGCGCATTTTGTCATAGCGCGGGGCATTTTGGTAGCGACTCAGCGGAATCACTAGTGATAGAACACACTAAATGTAGGTGACTAAAAATGAGTATCAATCAATAAGCAATACAGGGTAAAAACAATCTCTAACAAACACTACTATGATGTATCTGTTTTGCACATGAACTGCCTACCCCATGGGACTTGTTCAAAAATCACTTCGTCTTAGTTAAGATATGTGCTGAAAAGAGACACTCTAAGGTAGAACAAACATGTCGAATTGGATTGATGGCAAAGTAATCGAGAACATCCACTGGACTGATACTCTCTATAGCCTGCGCGTAGAAGGTGATGTCCAGCCTTATAAGGCTGGACAATTTGGACGTTTAGGCTTGGAAATTGATGATGAAATCATCGGCCGCCCCTATTCCTTCGTCAGCGCACCCAATGAGGGCTTCCATGAATTTTATTCGATCACTGTTGCAGAAGGCGCCTTATCCCCGCGACTAGCCGAGCTTAAGGCCGGTGATCATGTCTACCTTGGTAAAAAACCGAACGGTTTCCTAATCCTAGATGAAATCCCTGAAAGTGAAGACCTCTGGATGTTGTCCACCGGTACCGGCATTGGGCCATTTTTATCGATTCTAAAAACCGATCAAGCTTGGATGCGCTTCAACAAGCTGGTGTTGGTGCATGCTGTCAGAAATGCCGCTGAACTGGCTTATCGCGAGCTCATCGACGAACTCAGCGCAAAACACCCCGATCAATTCTGCTATGTTCCCTTCGTCAGTCGTGAAAAAACCGACTTTAGCCTACCAGGCCGTATCCCGGCTGGCTTTAAGAATGGTTCACTAGAAAAACGTGCTAGAATTAAAGTCGAAGAAGGTAAATCGCAGATCATGCTCTGCGGTAATCCAGATATGGTGAAAGATACGCGTGAACTGCTGCAAAAACGTGGCTTAACCAAGAATCTGAGGCGCACACCAGGCAGCATTAGTACCGAAAATTACTGGTAGCCGTTGAACAACATCTTTAACTCAGCCATTTCACTGCTTTAAGGTTTGAGTTGCTGCGGTGCTGTAAAACTCAGTAATACACCCATCGAACGACTGCTAGCACGCCAATCATCAATTTCAAAACCAACACAATAGTGGCTACCAGTCGGCAAATCACAGAGTGCATCGCCAGTATAAAAATTACATAGGCTGGTTAATCCTGGATTATGCCCAACTAGGGCAACATGCTGCCACTCACCAGACAGAGCCTCAATACGCGCAATCAAGTCAGTCGAACTCGCAAGATACAGGTTGGAATCAGTAATAATATGTTCAGCGCCAATCAATAGCGTCTGATTCAGAATCTGCAACGTCTCAAGCGTACGCTTTGCATCACTACAAAAAACCATATCGACCGGTGCCACTACACTAGTTAAATGCTCCGCCATACGTCCAGCATCAGCCACACCGTTACGGCTTAAAGGTCGCTCATGGTCACGAAAGCAAAGGTCATTCTCAGCTTCAGCATGCCTAAAAATGCTCAATATTTTAGTCATTCTTAACTACCCATGAAATCACTGCTACATATAGTTTTAGCCATTATCACATTAAACAATGACACAAAATCACCATATAAATGTGTCACCTTAAATTGTTCTGACAAGCTGATCATGTAGAATAGCCGCCAAAGTTACCCCCTATGTTTTATGTTACCCAAGACTGATCAGGAGAAGTATCATCATGTCAGAAAGAATTGTAATGCGAGTCGGTGAATCTCTAGTTGCTGGAGGCCCTGCGGGCACCGCGGCTGAGCCAGAAGTTATTATCGGCGAGCTAGACGGCCCAGTTGGAACTGCTTTTGCCACCCTACTTGGCGATCAAGTTAAAGGCCATAGCCGCGTCCTAGCCATCCTAAATACCGATGTCCAAGTGCGTCCTGCAACCTTGATGGTCTCTAAGGTCACGGTTAAAGATGAGCGCTACACCAATATCCTCATGGGTACCGTACAAGCCGCAATCGCAAACGGTGTATTAGATGCCGTACGTGCTGGCGATATTCCAAAAGAAAAGGCTAACGATCTAGGTATTATTGTTTCGGTTTGGTTAAACCCAATGGTTGCCACAGCCGATGACCTAGATCACAAGATCTTATTCGATATTCATCGCAAGGCGATGGCTAATGCGATCCACAAGGCAATGAACAATGAGCCAGATATCGACTGGTTACTTGAGAACCAAGAAAAGATTACACACAAGTACTATCAGATGGGCCTAGACGGAAAAATCTAAGTCACTCCATAGCAGCATCCGTACCGCAGACCCTTCTAGGCCTGCGGTACACCCCCAACGATATAAAACTTATGCCAACTCTTGTATGCTTTTAGCTCCGACGTGTTAACTGCCGAGCTACACAAGATGCCCTCTAGCAAGTCCTCATCTCGAAGTCACTTCACACTAATTGCAGCACTTTGCCTGCTACTACTCAGCGCCTGCAGTAAAGAACAGCATGGTCCGCAAGTCAGTGGTGAAACCATGGGCACCAGCTACAGTATGCAATGGCATGGGCAAGCCGAAACACTGAAAATAAAAACCGTGCGTCTGCTGGCAGAAAAAAGACTCGCCGAGATCAATCAATTGATGTCGACTTACATCCCAGATTCACAACTCAGTCTTTACAATGCGCAGGACCACAGTGGCTGGTTCGCTGCCGATGCCGAACTGATTAGTGTTTTGGATGATGCCTATGCAATCAGCCAAGCCAGTGAAGGTGCCTTTGATATCACTGTTGGGCCATTAGTCAATCTATGGGGCTTTGGTGCGAAGTTAGAAGGGTTTGCTTTTCCTAGTGAAGCCGAGGTGCGCATCGCAAGACTGACCTTGGGCTGGGATCATATTCAGACCCGACAGCAGCCGCTTAGTATTTTTAAACCCGCAGAAAACGTCTATGTCGATTTATCGGCCATCGCCAAGGGCTATGCAGTCGACCAACTAGCCCAACTTCTAGATGACTTTAATATTGAAAACTACATGGTTGAGATTGGTGGTGAAATCAAGGCTAAAGGTATTGCTGAACATGGTGCTGTCTGGCGTATAGGGATAGAAACACCGATGCATGAAGGCCGTAGTGTAGAAGCTGTCATCGGCTTAAATAATTTAGGCGTTGCCACCTCAGGTGATTATCGCAATTACTTTGAGCATGAAGGCCAAAGCTATTCACACACGATCGACCCTCGTACAGGCTACCCAGTTCAACACAACTTAGCCTCAGTCACGGTACTACACGAGTCGACCACAGTGGCTGATGCATGGGCCACTGCACTATTAGTCTTAGGCCCACAAAAGGCTTACACCTATGCTGAAGAAAATGATTTGGCGGTACTCTTAATCACACGAGAAGATAAGGGTTACGTTAAAACCTTCAGCAGCCGTATGCGCCCCTTTATACTCAACTAACACTTATTCTTAATAACTTACCGCCACACCTGATAACACTTATAACTTGCGAATTACACGTAGCTTTTTCCAGCCGGCCGCACGAAAGCGCCAATAATATAATGCGCAGTAAGCAACAATGTTTAGCGTGATAATCAGCCATAATAGCGTCACTGTTGCGGTCCCACTCTGGACATAAAAGTAACAGGGTAGAATGAGGAACAAAAATGACAATAAAAAACTACTGCGCATAATAAAACGAGTATCTCCAGCACCTTCTAGTGCACCCAATAAAACCAAAAACATCGCATCAAAAAGTCCAAAGAAGGCAATAAAGCGCAACAAAATAACCACTAGGTCATGGCTTCCATCGAGCCCGTCCAAGCCTCCCTGCTGTGTGAAAGGCCAGATAAAAAATTCAGGCACTAAAATATAGGCCGCACCCAATATTGTAAAGAATACAAATGAGATGTGAATGGCCGACCAGACCGAACGCTCAGCTAGCTCTGGCTCACCTTGCCCCAAGCGCTGCCCAACCAATACCGACACCGCAACCATCATGCCGACCATCGGCAAGAAAGACAGCGCATTAATATTAAACGCAATATTACTCGCCACTAATTCAAGCGTCCCAAGTAACCCAACCAACAATAAAAAAGCAGCAAAGGCAGACATATCAATAAACAGACGCACACCATTTGGCAGGCCAAAACGAATCAAACGAAGAAATAAAGAGACATCAAAATGCCACCGCTTAAGCGTGTGGAATTTATCTTGATTACCTTTAGAGATGATAAGAAAAACAAAGGTAAAAAAACCGGCAATAATACCGATATTAGTCGCAATAGCTGCACCATGAATACCCATCTCAGGGAAACCCCAATGACCAAATATCAAGACGTAATCTAAGATCAGATTAATCGCTAAGATCAACAGGCTGACCCACATCAAGACTAGGGTTCTTCCCATGCCAGAAAAGAAACTGGAAAGTGCATTATTCATCACCTGGAACACCGCTGAATACAATAGCGTCTTAAAATAAATCACCTCAAGTTCTTGTATCGCAGCACTATGCCCAACAGCAGAAAATAAAGCATCAGCAAGAAAATACATAGGTACGATAAACAGCAGAGATAGTAGACTGAGATACATTCCCTGCCAAACAATCACACCAATCTCAGCATATTGACCGGCGCCAAAATACTGTGCAACAAAGGTATTAATAAAGGCAGACATACCAATAAAAAAAGCCAGTAAGGCAAAGCTAGTCATCCCAGCTGGCATCGCTGCCGCCACCGCCTCGGGCGAATACCAAGCCAAGAACATCCGGTCAAAAAACAATAAAAATCCCCAAGCCCCAGTGCTTAAAATCATTGGTAGGGCGAGTTGCAAGACCTCACGATAACCGGCTGGACTAGACCATCGGTGCACAAATCGTGCACGCAGAGAAACTAAACTCATGGCACTACCTGTCGTAGACGGCTGATGCGTTCACCTGTAGCAGGATGGCTAGATGTGTATTGCCAAATTGAATCAGTATGTTCATGATTCTGACTAATGCGTTGCAACATATCAGCAAAAGGCTGTGTGCTTAATCCTTGAGCCTTCATATATTCCAAGACGAAGTCATCCGCCTCACGCTCAAGATCTCTAGAGTAACCTTTCTTTAATAACAGCATCGGCAACGCAGCAATAAAACCAGTACTGGCACTAAAGTCTCCAGTGATTGCCGTCACCAACAGTGTCACCGCTGAACTTTGTAATAACAGCTGCAGTCCATGACGATTCACCACATGACCTGCCTCATGCAGTAGCACACCAACAACCTCTGCATCGGTCTGCGCTAAATTCACTAAATCATCAGTGACAAGAATGATGCCGGAGGGGAAGGCAAAGGCATTCGCAGCTAAGCCCTTACGAAAAATCAGGCTGAAACTATGCTCATCATTCAACTGATTAATAATCCGTATAAATTCTGTTGCTATCGCCTGCTGACGTTCTAGAGGGAGCTCACTGGGCTTGAATAATTCACTCTCTATCAACCCCGCCGCACCTTCTGAGAGTCGCTGATCAATGGATATGGGCAGGGCAAGAGCAACACTCTTGGACAAAGCTGGCAGACCATAACCAACCATACCAAAGGCGAGGCCAATCACTAGCACTACTGTAATAACAATAAAGTGCCAACGTGACTCCATCTGGTTCACCCAGTAAAGCAGCCCCCTACTTTTTTGTTTGGCCTGCTGTTGCGCCTCCATACGTGCTAGCACCATAAGATCTGAGATCTCACATTTAGCGCCATTAGGTAACCTAAGGATACGCGCAGTCTTACCTAATGCTGGACTTAACTCAGCTTCAGTCCAAACAAAATCATATTGCACATCATCCCATAGCAATTGGCACTCGCCATTTTCTTGCAGCCGCAACTCAGCCTTAATTGCTAGTGCCGAATGACCATCAAAATAATTTGCTGGGATCTTTATCATAAGCCAATATTAATATCCAAGAGATCACCCATCTCACCTCCGAAGCTACCTACTTTCATTTTTTCATCCGCAATAATGCGATCAAGATCACCATGCAGTAGCAATGTCATTCGATTAATTTGATACCGTGCTAAACGTACTTTTGCCCATGGAATAAGCAATCCTAAACTAAGTGCTGAGGCGATAATGTTAGTTAGATAAACAAAGAACAGTGCATTCACCTTAAGCTCCACATGAAAACTCATAAGCTGTATCGGTGGTTGATCAACCTGATCCATTAAGCGCGTCATATTCCATACTTGATTAAATACTCGTACTTTTAGATAGGCACGTAAATAAAGCAACATAATAGAAACAGTCGTTATCGTATAAGCCAACATGGAGTCTGCTATAAGGTTATTTATACCACTGCTAAAGTTGAATGATAGAAATAGCATCAGCGCTATCAAGAACCCCAGAATACCGATACTGAAGAATACAAAAAACTGTTTTAAAGAAGCCATCATCGCGAATGATAGACGGCCATAGTGGGAGTGATTGACGTAATAACGCTGTAGATAATAATTAAATAAGACCCACCAAACAAACAATAGGAACGCCACACCCCCCAATGCCAGTAGTAGCCAAATCATCTGCATCACACCTTCACTCAAGCTATCTTCAAACAAAGGTATGACTAAGAAATAGCCGCCAACCAAAATTAATAGTGGCGTTAACATTCCTAAGACGAGTATCAGCATATAAGTACTGCGGACACGACCGACAAAAGCAAAATATAGATTACGATAACTAGAGTAACGCGCATTAAACATCAGCCCACGCAATACTAACCATGGCAAAATAAGTAAAATTAGTGGTGAATAAAATAGATCTAACAATGGGTAATAACTGGCAACCAGAGAAAACGATGACAACACAGCCACTACCAGCAGGCGACCTTTTAAAATTATGATGGGGTCGGCGCTGTATTCAAAGGCATTACCAGCAACCATAGTATTACCATAAAAATACTGTTTATTGCGCACCTTGGCCCAGGCCGAGTAGACCCCCAGACTGATGATGGTCAAAAATAAATTCACAATCCAGATGCGGAAATATTCCGCTGCTTCACCACGAAACTGAAACGCTTGACGAGTATTCATAACAGACAGCCTTTCAACCAATCATTAGCCCTTTATAACTAAGAATAGTTGAACCTATGTTCTTTGCGTTATGCGGTTTGCGATTCTACCAATCCCTTCCACTTCGCATTCAACCACGTCACCAGGCATCAAATATTCTGGCGGTGTACGGGCATAGCCAACACCCTCTGGTGTCCCGGTAGCAATAATATCACCTGCTTCTAATTGCATGCCCTGTGATAAGACTGCAATAACATTCGCAATACTGAAGATTTGGTGACGGGTATTTGATTCTTGTTTGAGATCACCATTGACCCAGCTACGAATAGCCAAGTCATGTGGATCAGCAATCTCATCGGCGGTCACAATAGCTGGCCCCATCGGACAACAACCAGCATAACTCTTGCCAATAAAAAACTGTTTATGCCATTTTTGGCGGTCTCTGGCAGTAACATCATTCAACACACTGTAACCAAAAACATGTTGCATCGCGTCTTCTTCTTTAATGCCGATGCCACCCTTACCAATGATCACCGCCAGCTCAGACTCCCAATCCATCTTCACTGAGATAGCGGTATCAATTGCGATATCACTGTAAGGCCCATTCATACTATTGGCCGCCTTAGTGAAGACAATTGGTGAGCGTGGTAATTTGATCTCCTGTGTTGGATCAGTATTTGTTTCTGCTACATGATCCTTGTAATTCAGGCCCAGACACATCACATTTTGTCGCGGTCGTGGAATCGGCGAGCTCAGCTGTGCTGGGTCAAATGCATCAATACTAGCAGCTTCAGGCTCAGCAGCTAACATTTTCAACTGTGTCAATGCAACAGCGCCAGCATCGATCAATGCCAACATAGAATCAATATTCTGATCCCAGCGGCTATCGAGTAGCGGTAAAAATACTTTTTGACCAAGTTCAACTGCAAGCTGAACTTTTCCTTGGTAAAGATAACTAATTAAACGCATATGACTCACTGAATAACTGGATAATAAAGGCAAAATCATACATCCTAGTTCATATGGATGTAAGCGTTATGGCGATTTAAAGCCTGATATAAAACGAGCTCATCCGATACCCCTGACCCCATGGAAGCCTATGATGAAGAAAGCTCTTTTGTTGATTGCAGCTATCTCTTGCTTTAGCTTCATTTTATTCTCGGCGTCGAGCATTGATTGGAGCCTCGCTGGTTTGCGCGAACAACAAAGCAACCTGGCACAGGCCTTTCAAGCCCAGCCTATACACTTTACCAGCCTCTTTTTTGCATTCTATGTCATCGTGACTGGGTTCTCCCTGCCAATAGCAACCATTATGACGCTAGCTGCAGGCGTCATATTTGGCTTTAGCAAAGGTCTACTTATCGTCTCCTTTGCCTCCACTATCGGCGCTAGCCTAGCCTTCTTGATTGCTCGTTATATCGCCCATGACTGGATCCAAAAACGCTATGCCAAAACTTTAAAAAAGATTAATCAAAAGGTTGAAGAAGAAGGTGCTTTATACCTCTTCTTCTTACGTATGGTCCCACTACTTCCATTTGGGCTAGTCAATATCGTCACTGCAATGACACCAATACGCTTAGGCACTTATTACTGGGTAAGTCAGCTCGGTATGCTGCCAGCAACCATGGTCTATGTGAATGCTGGTGTGCAGCTGGCTAGCATCCAATCAGTTCAAGATATTCTCTCACCAAAGCTGATTTTTAGCTTCTTGTTATTAGGCCTGTTCCCACTAGCTGCGAATAAACTTATGCACATCCTACGTCAGCGTAAGGCCTACCAAGGTTTTCAACGGCCGAAGCAGTTTGACTATCACAACATCGTCATCGGTGGTGGTGCCGGCGGCCTAGTCGCTGCTTATAGTAGTGCCACGCTACAGGCTAAGGTCGCCTTAATTGAGGCCTCTGAGATGGGTGGAGATTGTTTAAATACTGGCTGTGTACCGTCAAAGTCGATCTTACGTAGTGCAAAATACGTACATAGCTTGAATCAAGCACAGCTCTATGGCGTGGCCCAAGTCGACTACCAGCTACAGTTTAGTGATGTTAGACAACGCATCATGCATAAGATTGCCCGCATCGCACCGAAAGATTCACGCCAGCGCTACCGTGAATTAGGTGTCGATTGTATACAAGGTTGGGCCAAGGTGATCTCACCCTGGCAGGTTGAGGTCAATGGCAAGGTATTCAATACTCGCAACATCACTATCGCCACCGGCGCACGGCCTAATACCTTAGATTTACCCGGCATCAGTGAAATCAGCTATTACACCAGTGACAGTATTTGGTCATTGCAAGAGTTACCACAACAGCTATTAATCATCGGCGCTGGCCCGATAGGCTGTGAACTGGCGCAGGCCTTTCAACGCCTAGGCGCAGAGGTCAGCATGGTCTTTCCATCCGAGCATATCTTGACTCGCGAAGACCCCGAACTCGCTATCGTGGTAGAACAGGCCCTAGTCGCCGATGGTGTGAAACTATTCCCATGCTTTAAAAGCCTGCGTTGTGACACAACGGATACAGGTTCATGCCTTATTGGTGAACAATATGGCAACAACTTACAGATTGATTTCAGTCACCTACTGCTAGCGGTAGGACGACAAGCCAACTTGGCTGGCCTCGAGGCTCTCGCCCTAGAAACTAGCGAACAGGAACGCCTTATCAGCAATGAGTATCTACAGACGCGCTTTAGTAATGTTTATGCCTGTGGTGATGTCACTAGCCCACTTAATTACACTCATGTTGCTGCACATCAAGGCTGGTATGCCGCGGCCAATGCCAGCTTTGCTCCGTTCAAGCGCTTTCGTTGTAGTTTAGATCATGCGCCGCTGGCAATCTTTACCGATCCAGAAATAGCCTCCTTAGGCCTGAATGAAGCAACTGCTACACAACAAAACATCGCTTACAAAGTTACACGCTTTGATATGGATGAGATTGATCGCGCTATCACCGATGAACACGATTCAGGCTTTATTAAGGTCTTAACACCAGTTAACAGCGATAAGATCTTAGGTGTACAAATAGTGTCAGAAGGCGCTAGCGAACTGATCCATGAATTTGTCCTCGCTAGAACCCACGGCTTAGGCTTAAACAAGATTTTACAAAGCATCCACCTCTACCCGAGTCGCAGTGAGATCAACCGCTTTGTTGCCGGTAAATGGCGACGTGAACGCTTTAGTGATCGTGCCAAGCAATTACTACAACGCTACCAAACATGGCGCTTAGGCCAGTGATCCAGTAACGTAACCTATGCGCGAAACTAAATCCCTATTATTCCCCAGCGATTTCCCTCAGATCCACAGACAATCTAGCAATACTTTGCAGGTCAATCTGGGTTATCGCTGCAATCAAAGTTGTGTCCATTGCCACGTCAACGCAGGCCCCACGCGTACTGAAATGATGGATGATGAAAATATGGCGATCTTATTTAAAGTAATCACCTCTGGCCGCTTTAAATTATTAGATCTAACCGGTGGCGCACCTGAACTACACCCACAATTTCGAAACTTAGTGCGTCATGCTCGACAAGCTGGGCTGAATGTACGCGATCGCTGTAATCTCACCGTACTATTTGAACCAGAGGAACAGGGTCTCGCTGAATTTCTGGCTGAGCAACAGGTAGAGGTTGTTGCCTCATTACCCTGCTACTCAGAGCTAAATGTTGACCTACAGCGTGGCAAAGGTGTTTTTAGCAAGAGTATTGAGGCACTTAAACTCCTTAATAGCCTAGGCTACGGCATCGACAAGGAGCGTCATTTACATCTAGTGTATAACCCCATTGGTGCGGTGTTACCGCCACCACAAGCAGCACTAGAACTAGATTATAAAACTCAGCTAAATGAGAGGTTTTCTATACAGTTTAACCAGTTATTTGTTATCACTAATATGCCTATCAAGCGTTTTGGCAGCACCTTGGCGGCTAAGGGTAGCTTTCATAGCTATCTAGATACGCTAAAAAATGCCTACCAAAGTGACAATATTAACAATGTTATGTGCCGTGACACTATCAGTGTTGATTGGCAGGGCTACTTGTATGACTGTGATTTTAATCAGATGTTAGAGATGCCCCTAGTAAATGCCGATCAATCAAAAAAACATATCGCCACACTATTAGAAAACAGTCTAGATAATGCCAAAATTATGATTGGACAACATTGTTATGGCTGCACTGCAGGTCAGGGTAGTAGTTGCTCTGGTGCGCTCAGTGAGGAATAACCCATAGGCCTAAATCCTGCCTAAGTGAAACAGTACGACCACTTGATTCAAGCCTCTACTAAGGCATCTTGTTATATAAGATGAAGTCCGTTGTATGATATTGTTCAAGTCGAAGGAACTAACCATTGATTAGCATGAAGACCATTCTTACGACGCTTGTTAGCGCGCTCCTAATTTGTAGCAATCTCAGCTTTGCCGCAGGTCGCAGCAAGCCAGTAGTTGTCGACACGGCCGAGATTCGTCAATTGGCACCTACCGTGCTTTATACCGGTATCAGCCTGAGCAAAAATGACATTCGCATAGCTGCCGAAATTGAAGG
>CAJQLY010000037.1 GCA_905479295.1 uncultured Gammaproteobacteria bacterium
AATGGCTAGGATAAATAAAATAATACTGAAAAATTTAGTAGTTATTTGCATATTACAGCCTACTTAGCTCATGTTTATTAAAAATAGCTGTAGCTAGGCTAATCCCATGAAGTAAATAACGATTACTGTCTCGGAGCGTTGGTTGAGCATAAATTAAGTCTGTAGAAGAAAGCGCTAGATATAATCCTCTATTGCTAGCTAGTACAGAATTGTAAAAATATAATAATACACTATTTAATCAATCAAATTTAATCTTATACATAGTGTAGAGCGCTTAAAGACTATCTTCGTTGTGCTTGACGCCATTCCCATGGTGGTATGAGATCAGAGCTGGGTGTTTGCCATAGCCCTAATAGCTTACCCCTAGCCTGTTGTTCAGCGTTAAATAGCGCTTTTGATCTGGCATATTGCGTGTAAACCCAAGCATGACCCTGTTCAACCATAATCAAATTCACCCACTGCTTATCAATATAAACATGAGCTACCCACCGCTTATAACGATCAATATCAGTCAAACGAATAGTAATATCTCCAAAAGAAAGTAAGGCGCTTAAAGCTTCTGTAGCTTCAATGCCATAGTCTTGCTTTGTTTCAGGGGTATCAATTTCAGCCAGCCGTATTCGTTCTTTCTTACCATTAATTAATAGCTGGATGGTATCGCCATCAACTACCTTAATCAGTTCCCCAGAAATATTCTCTGCAGTAGCTGAGCCTATATATAGTAAGCATAGACATACGATCGTCCTGATCATAATTACTCCTTAAATCCTTACTTAACTATTCAGACTTTATATCCTAGGTCTGAAAAACTATCCCTGTAAATCATTATATCAATCTTGTAATGGTAATAAAATTTGTAGATTAACACCGCTTGCATCTTGCTCATTTTCGATGGCAATAGAGCCCTTATAGAATTCAGTGATAGTGCGCGCAATATAGAGACCTAAACCCAGATGCAGACTTCTATCTTTTGATTCTGATCGCACACTGATCATAGAATCAAATAGACTTTGACTGTTTTCAGCATCAATACATACTCCTTTATTACTAACGATTATACGTGCATAGCCTTTTATGCGTTCTAATTTCACAATGACTTCTGTTTGCGGCAATGCAAACTGAATCGCATTAGAAACGACCTTATCTAACATCTGTGCAATATGATCAGGACAGGCTGTAATAAATATCGGCTTAGAAAATGCTATATGACTGATCTTTTGATCATCAAATGCAATTTGATAACCCTGCACACACCCAGCGACCAATGAACTTAAATCAATGCGTTCATTTTCCGCCGTCTGCAAACTCTGCTCTAAGCCTGAGGCTTCAGACATCTGATTCAAAATACGATTTAGACGATGGGTACCCTCCAAGGCACGGTCTACATACACACGCGCATCATCTTTTAGTTCACCCATGGCCAATCTATCGAGTGAAGATCGAACCACACTAATCGGCGTCCTAAACTCATGTGATAGACGTGCATTCATATTTTCAAGCGTTTGTGTATAACCATGCAGGCGTTTAACTAATGAGGAAAAACTACGTGACAAATCACCTAGCTCATCGCTATCTCCACTACCTTCAAAAGTAGTTCGAATCCGCCCTTCATCATCAACTGCATTCTCAGTAGCCTTCTTTAACTGCAAGATGCGGCGTGAAGTCTGGCGAGCAAATAGTAGAATGGCAAGAGTCACAATCGCGATGACCAATAAGATCATATCGAATAGTTCTTCTAAGGCTTGGTTTCTCAGTGTCTCAATACTATGGGTAGTCTGTTCAGCCACTACTGCACCAATGACTCTGCCACCGACCCAAACAGGATGTGCTGCTAATAGCACCACTGCCTTATCATCAGGTGTGATATACCAATCAGCAGCCGGCTTACCTAATAAGGCCTGATCGACCTGTTTACCACCTAACTCAGTGACCGCTTTTAACTCATCGATGAAGTCTTTTTGTGGTGGGTTAAGAATCAGCTGATAAAGTGGATCCAAGACTTGTTCATGCAGGATAGACAGCCAGTCTTGGGACAAGCCTTCTATCTCTGAAATGGGCTTCGTCAGTTGGCCTAGGTTACCAATCTTTGCTTGCACTCGCTGGTATTGATCCAATACCCATATCCTAAGGTTTGCTCGATTCAACCCTTTTAGTATCTTTTCAATTTCAGCTGAAGAAGTCAGAAAGGTACCCAGACCAGAAATACTAAAGATATTTGAGGTGCCGATCAGCTGATGTAGTGCTCTACTCGAGTTATCATCGACATCATAAAACGCAAAACCAAGCTTATCGCCAACCCAATCAGCAGGAATCCTTAGCTCTAGGTTGAAACCATCTCTTGTTTCACGCCAAGCACCTTGAATATTTGCTATTGGCTTAAGCGCTTCATACGCTAAGGTTTTTACAGACAAGCTATAAGCTGTAACCCAACCTGAGGTATGTGGAGAGATAATATAACGTTGATAACCACCCTCTTTATTTACTAAACCAATTAAGAAATTATCATTTTGATGTACAGCTAAAGCATTCTCATCACGATAAATCAAAGATTTATCAGTTACCTCAAAGACTGCGTAAATATAATCTTGGTAGCGCACCATGCGATGAGTGAAAGGCTTTAACTGTTCAGCTTCGTCGGTTTGACTTAAGACTTCACCATAGGCTAAAGCTGCACCTGGGAATTGTTTCCAGTCACGCAACAGACCATCCAATTGAATTGGCTGTTGCACTTCAATCGCATGCAAATCACGACCCTTTTGTACATTAGGCAGTAGATTCAACTCTGGATTAAATAGCTCATCACGTTCATGCAAAGCGGTCGCGATTGCTTTTGCAGTCCCCGATACGACTTGTTCTTGCCCGGCTCGCAAATATTCTTCCATATGCAAAACATATTGAAAGCACAACCAAGGAATAAGTAGAAATAAGAAGGAAATAGATAGTAATTTGGCCTGCAGGCTAAATCGTAACCAGGTCTTAGATCGATTTTTCATTCGCTACACACGCCAGCGATAGCCCATGCCATAGACTGTTTCGATTGCATCAAATGCGCTATCAATACGAATAAATTTTTTACGAATACGCTTAATATGTGAAGTAATCGTACTATCGTCTACAACCATTTTTGAATCATCCATAAGTTGTTCACGACTCTTAACATGGCCGGGGCGTTGTGCAATTGAATATAACATCCAAAACTCAGTCACTGTTAGGCTTAGGTTTTGACCTTGCCACTGAGCTCGCATTTGGCTTAGATCCAGTTCTAATGCTTGGCAACGTAAAATATCATCTTGCTTGGTGAGACTTTCTTGTCGTTCTAGCCGTCCAAATAAGGCTTCGATACGGGCCATCAAATGTGCCAAGCTAATATCTTTACTCAAATAGTCATCGGCACCAAGACGCAAACCACTAATGGTATCGATATCACCATCTCTAGCAGTCAGAAAAATAATTGGTAAACTTTGTGAAAGCCCCCTAATCTGCTGGCATAAACGAAAACCACCATCCAGCTCTAATTCTAGGCCAATATCAATCAGCGCTAAATCAGGCAGCTGCTTCTCAAACTGCACCATTGCATCCATCCGATTGGAAAACTGCCAAACAACATAGCCATAATCTTGCAGTAGGCTAACGTAGTTTTCTCTCAAGGCAATTTCATCCTCTACTACAGCGACTATGCGTGCGCTAGTTTCATTATCTTTTAACATTGGCTCCAATTCATAATCTAGTATTCATCTTTCACTTATCTAGTAATACCGTGAGCTGAGCAGAAATACTAGTAGCAAAATATAGCTGCCTTATTTTCGCCACAATTGATCTCTAGATTGCCTTTATTTAGCTCGAATGTTGTCGCAAAGCTAACGCTTAATAAAGTCTGTTATTCGACTAAACCTATTCCGGAGAAAAGGTATCATGCAAATAAATCAAATTCGCTTTAAACAGATAGTATTCAGTTTAGTATTACTGCTTGGTTCAAATAGCTTGTTAAGCGCAAATGAACTCAATCACAGTTCAACAGGCAACCTACAACTAGGTGGTGCGGGTGTCGGTGCGGGTTTAGCTATTTTTGCTTTAGGTCCAGTGGGTATCATTCCTGGGGCTTTTTTGGGTTTACTAACAACTGATAATGTAGATAAAAACCATCAGCTCAGTAGTCTCAAAGAACAACAGCAACATCATAATAAACAATTAAGCCAAGTTTCTGCTGAACGAGATAAAATCGAACAAGCATTGCTTGAATTACAACATGAACATGCTTCTGTCTTGGCTGAACTGGAACAGAGCGATAGTACCCTAGCCTCTGTTCAGCAAACCCACTTTACCCTGAACTCTCAAATCTTATTTCGTACCGCTGAGAGTCGAATAGAAGCGCATTATCAGACTGAATTGTCCTCCATAGCCAACTTACTCAAAATCATGCCTCATTTACAAATTATGCTTGAAGCACATGCTGACGAAAAAGGTAGCACTGAGGATAACTATGACTTATCTGTTGCACGGGCAAATGCGGTTTACTACTTCTTTCAGAATGCAGGTATTAATGCATCACGATTAAGCCTGAAAGCCCTAGGTGAGACTGAGCCTGTATTTAGTGAATCCAGCCTAGAAAATGACACCTATCACCGACGTGTTAGCATCCAAGTGTATAGCACTAAAGAGATACTCATCCCCTAGAAATATAATGTCTGATTGTCATTTAAAATAATAATAAGTTGGCCTGCTAGAATTCAGTATCAGTAGTACGTAACTCTAGTAATCTAGAGTTACGTACTGTACATTTTCCAGCAGTCTTCATGCGTTAAAACCCTGGTTTATTTGTGTCTTTAACGCAGAATATTGAAGATACTAAAACCGCATTCATAATAATTAGGAGCCTTCATGACAAAACTATATTCGATACTGCTTGTTTTTTCTCTAGCATTCACGTCAATGAGCAGCTTTGCTGATGGCCATGGCCATCATTCTCTATATGAACGCATGGGTGGCGAACCCGTTGTACGTGCAATTGTTGATGATATTTGGATCAACCATGGCAAAAATCCTATCGTTAAAAACCGTTTCATCAACACCAATGAAACTTACCTAAAAAAATTAGTTTTTGAGATTTTTGCAGTGGCAACTGGTGCAACGGATGTTGAGTACACAGGTAAAGATTTAAGAGATTCTCACATCGGCATGAATATCAGTGAGATGGAATTTAATGCAGTAGTAGATGACATCATGAATGCGATGGAATCAAACAAGGTCTCGAAGCCACACCAAGGTGAAGTATTAGCAATCTTATGGGCTACACGTCCTGCTATCGTCAACACCAATGTAACTACAGACGCACTAGTTAAGTAGTCATAGCAGCATAATTAGACTTGGTTATCTTACATCGCCAAGTCTAATCTCATCTCCCAACTGCATAGTGGCAGTATCGAAAGTAAATTAATTTCACTGATCATAGAGTTCTTTATAATGCAGCCTATGCGAAGTCTATTTTCAATAACTATAAGCCGTTCCTCTCCTAATTTTATTCTATTATTCTGAAAAATTAGCGACAGAATTAAGCTCGAATAATACATACGAATATACTTAGTGAAGTTCGAGTGAATTTTGGTTTTACTTGCGATTATGACTATCGAATTCTTCCGCAGTTTGAACAATGATGCTCGCTTAAAATGGTTCCCGAGGAAACCATTTGGTCTTGAGTTGATGTTTATTTTAGAACAACTGGAAGAGCAAGATTCAGGCAAAGGAATAGATGACACTTGGCTACTCATTCAACACAATCGTCCACAAAAAGGTACTTTCAGTCTCTATGTGAATGAACTTTGTGCGGAAGGAGTGATTGATATCTTTTATTCCAAAGAAAAACGTAGTAGAAAAATATTACGTCTTTCAAACTTCAGTAAATTAGCATTACTTAATATAAGAAAATCAAGCCACTAATATTCCATTCGTAGAATAAATTTAGTGAACTTTTGGTAGACTCTAGCAGTCATTATTTCTAATGATTGTTTTATTTGTTATGGGCTCCTTCCTTGCACTAAACTCCAGTCATACTGTTATAGTTACTTACTTATTAGCTATCCGATCCATTATGAGCTTTGAGAGCGTTCGCTTAGTAACAACATGGAATTAGATTTAGATACTGGTCGACTATTTTTTTTTTAGGTGGGCTCTTACTTTTTTTAGGCCTTGAATCGATAGTGCCAAGAAGACAATGGCTACGCACGAGAATACGACGCTTAAAGTTTCATCTCATACTAGCGCTCTTAAATACCGTATTAGTACGCATATTTATCTATGTACCCTTTTTATTATGGGTGGTCTATGTAGAGCAACAGGGCTGGGGTATTTCACGCTGGCTAGGCCTTAATAATTGGCTAGAGCTTGGGTTGTCGATACTTGTATTAGATCTTTTTGATTATTTCTGGCACCGTGCTAACCATAGTTTCAGCTTCCTCTGGCGCTTTCATAAAGCACATCACAGTGATACCGAGATGGATGTCAGCACCGCTTTACGCTTCCATCCAGGAGAGCTGATTTTATCATCCCTAGCCAAAGCGACTTGGGTTTTAATTTGGGGCCCTACCGCTATTGCATGGTTTGTTTTTGAAGCCTTAATAAGTCTCTGTGCTCAGTTCCATCATAGTAATATCGATTTGCCTGATTTTTTAGAAAAGCCCATTGCTAAAATCATCGTAACCCCCCGCTTCCATACCTCACACCATATCGTCGAGCGTCGCTATGGACACTCCAATTTTTCAACTATTTTCAGTTTCTGGGATAATTTATTTGGGAGTTATTGTCAGCTCAATTTCCCAGCAGATCGTGAATTGTCCAGCGAGGCAATTGGCTTACCCGAAAAGCGTGAACTAGCTTTTTCTTTACGCTCCTGGTTTACAGAACCTTTTAGCCAACGCAATTTGCGAATTGAAGACGATTAGGTTAAAAAAGACACTATAAAGCCACTGTTTTTTATCATCAGTAAAAAAGACCATCTCTTGAGGAGAATTAATATGAAGATATTTTTAAGCTTACTACTACTATTACCATTGCTTACCACCGCATATTCAGCAGAGCATGGTGGTAAAGAAATGAAAACCAAAGAACATGGTGGCACAGAAATGAAGGCCAAAGAGCACGGTGGCACAGAAATGAAGGCCAAAGAGCACGGTGGCACAGAAATGAAGGCCAAAGAGCACGGTGGCACAGAAATGAAGGCCAAGGCTAAAGAGCATGGCGGTAAGGCCTTAAGCGATTAGATATAGAGATTCATTTATGACTACTCATAAAAAATCCTACTCTATCAATGCGCTAGTAACAGGGTTGGTTATTTCTATACTAACCCTGTACTGCTTGCCAAGTGCCATCGCAAAAGAGTCTACTGAAGCAACCTCATATTATGCTGAAGACATTAAGTCGAGCATGACACAACACATCAAAATGAAGGCTGATGCCGATGGCATCTTTCAACTTCGAGATGAGAAGACCGGTGAACTGTTACATCTTAGATTTGTAAAAATTCATGATCCAGTCCGTCAGATTGGTAGCGACATTTATTTTGCCTGTACCGATTTTCATGTTATTGGTGAGCCGAAGAAATTATATGACTTAGATTTCTGGATGAATGACAAAACTGGAGAATTAAAGGTCTATGAATCTAAAGTCCATAAAGAGCCAAAATGGTCTCTACTCTACGGTTGGTATAAGCAACCACGATATACCTTTGTTAACGATCAGGTTGAATATCTGTATTAATCTGCGAGATTTTCATCAGCACGACCGTACCGATCTTCGTAACGGATAATATCGTCCTCACCTAAGTAGCCGCCAGACTGTACTTCTATAATCTCTAGCGGTACTTCACCAGGGTTTCCCAACTGATGAAGTTCACCTAAGGGAATGTAGGTTGACTCATTAACTTCTAACATCTGTGTAGCATCACCACAACGCACCTCCGCTATCCCTTTAACCACTATCCAATGCTCAGCCCTATGTTGATGCCTCTGTAGACTAAGCTTCTGACCTGGCTTAACAGTAATACGCTTCACCTGATATTGATGACCAGCATCAATCGAATCATATTTCCCCCAAGGGCGATAAACTTCACGATGATTAATGTGCTCTTGACGTCCAGCTAACTTGATCTGTTCAACAATTTTCTTCACTTCTTGCACTTCATCTTTATGTGCTACCAATAGCGCATCTTTAGTATCGACGATAATTAACTTATCGACACCTAGAGTAGCAATCAATCGCTCTTCAGAAAAAACAAAACTATTAGTCGTTTTTTCAACAATCGCATCACCTTTAATCACATTCTGATTAGCATCTTTTTGTTGCACTTCCCATAGACTGGACCAACTACCAACATCACTCCAGCCAGCATTTAGAGGTATAACAACAGCGCGATCAGTTTTCTCCATCACTGCATAATCAATAGAATCTTCCGGACAGGCAGCAAAGGCTTCTGCATCGACTCGCATGAAGTCTAAGTCCCTACTAACCGCAGACATCGCCTGTCTACAGGCACTTAAAATCTCAGGGCAATTTTTTTCTAACTCTTCAATATAACGATCGGCACGAAACATAAACATGCCACTGTTCCAGTAAAATTCATTGCTTGCATAATATTTATCTGCAGTTTCTTGATCTGGCTTTTCGACAAAAGCCTGTACTGACAACCCTTCAGCGCAGTCATCAATAACTTGATTTCCAGCTTGAATATAGCCGTAAGCTGTTGCAGCGTAGGTTGGTGTTATACCGAATGTAACTAAAGAGCCCTTTTCTGCATGTTTCTGTGCCGTGGTAACCGCTCGTTGAAACGTTTGCGTGTCTTCAATCCGATGATCAGCTGCTAACACTAACATCACACTATCAGCCTTAGCTTGAGCAATTAAATCTAAAGCAGCCAAAGCAATTGCTGGCGCTGTATTACGCCCTACAGGCTCCAACATAATCTGTGGTACAGCTTGTCCAATTTCACGCATTTGCTCTGCTACAAGGAATCTATGCTCTTCATTACAGATAATGTGAAGCTGAGCTAAGGTTAGGCCAGCTAAACGGTCTACCGTTTCTTGCAACATCGACTGTGATGAGCACAGTGGCAGGAATTGCTTTGGATGTAAGGTTCTGGAAAGTGGCCACAGGCGCGTACCTGAGCCTCCACAAAGAATTACCGGAGTAATCATGATTAATCTCGCATAATGAATAGCTAGAAAGCCATGGCTATTGGCCAGGCAATTACGACAAAACACTACGCGGAAATAGACGAAAAATCTATTAAACGGCGTAAAATGGATAACGTATGCTGAGGCTTAAATATAAACAGGGCTCTCACCCTTAGCGATAAGTACGCTACAGTCCATAATCACCAGCAAAAAGCATAGAAAAATGACCCAAGATAATCGATTCATTGATATTGAAACCAAAGTAGCCTACCAAGAAGATTTACTACAGGAGCTAAATCAAGTTGTCATTAAGATGCAGCAACAGATCGATAGATTGGAGCTACGAAATCAAATGTTGAGAGATAATCTCAAACAGATCGAAGCCTCATTACCTGGTGACGCTAATCCTGAGCAACCGCCACCACATTATTAATTTGGTCAGCTTATCGAGAAAATGCTTAAACAATCGGCACTTTTGAGCAGATCGAAAAAAATATTCGACAACATATCGCGAATCCTGACTATTTATTAGTCGATCGGGTCGAACTGTGATTGACAGGCAGTACTAAATCAATACAATACAACGTCACTTTTCGAGTGCGGGAATAGCTCAGCTGGTAGAGCGCAACCTTGCCAAGGTTGAGGTCGCGAGTTCGAATCTCGTTTCCCGCTCCAATCACTCACTAGCCCT
>CAJQLY010000038.1 GCA_905479295.1 uncultured Gammaproteobacteria bacterium
GATGGTCAACCGGAAGGCGGCCAATGGAGTTTTGATCAAGAGAACAGGAGAAAGATTAAAAAGGCTGCAGTTAAAGACATCCCAAAACTTGCCTATGCCATAAATGACGCGATTGATATGCAGGCCACGCAATCGGTAGAGCAAGAGTTTGTGGGTCATTACGGGCGTCTTAATGAAATCATCTATCCCACGACTCATGCAGCAGCTCAGGCATGGCTTCAAGACTTCTTAGTCCAGCGCTTTTCACAGTTTGGAGAGTACGAAGACGCCATCGTGCCAGATCAATCTTGGCTCTATCATTCCGTATTATCACCGATGTTGAATACAGGATTGCTGACGCCCCATGAGGTGGTGACTGCTGCTTTAGCCTATGCAAAAGACCATGCTATAGCATTGAATAATGTGGAGGGCTTTATTCGCCAAATCATTGGTTGGCGTGAATTTATGCGAGCGACCTATGATGAGTCTTCAGTCTTTATGCGTAATGAAAATGTCTGGCAACATCATCGCCCCATGCCAAAAGCTTTTTATGAGGCGACAACGGGTATTGAGCCAGTCGATAACAGCATTCAACGTGTGATGGATACGGCTTATTGTCATCATATAGAGCGTTTAATGGTGCTCGGTGGCTTCATGTTCTTATGCGAGATCGATCCGAAAGAGATTTATCAGTGGTTTATGGAATTGTTTATCGATGCCTATGATTGGGTGATGGTGCCGAACATCTTCTGCATGAGTCAAAATGCAGCGGGTAATTTCATGACTAGTAAACCCTATTTTTCTGGGTCAAATTACATTCTTAAAATGAGTAATTATGCGAAAGGGGATTGGTGCCCAATATGGGATGGCTTATTTTGGCGTTGGATCGATAAAAATCAAGACAAACTAAAAGGTAACCCACGCTGGAGTATGATGTGTGCGCAGCTGAATAAGATGGCCCCTGAAAAGCGAGAGAATCATCTAAAAGTTGCTAATGAATACTTGGAGAAGCTGCGCTAGCACTGCATTAAGGGCTATATAAATGGCTACGCCTTAGGGTTATCTATGTTTCGCCCCGTAAGTTATTAGTTAAATGGACAACTAGAAAAAAACTCGCCTAAAATGAAGTGGAGTGAGTTAATCAAGAAGTATAATAGAACGCTCTCTCCAAGAGCGTCAATCCTGACTATTTAGTTTGGTTTTTATTTTTGCGTTCAGATTGCCTATGGGTGGTGAGGCAGCCCAATAAGTTCCAACTATCAATGCAACTCCGCCAATGGCATTGCCGAAAGTGACCCAGAATAGGTTGTAAAACATACCTGAGATACTGAGAGATTCAGAGTGGTTACCAAGTAATGCAATGCTAAATAAAGTCATATTGGCAATGCTATTCTCAAAGCCGCAGGCCATGAAAGCAAGCAAACACCAAAAAATCAGTATGCATTTGGCGCTGTCATCTTTAGTGCGTGCAGCCATCCATAGGGCTAAGCAGAGTAACCAATTACAAAGGATTGCTCGTGCTAGCAATTCAATTGGAGATGAGTTTACTTTGTATTCAGCC
This sequence comes from uncultured Gammaproteobacteria bacterium, assembly GCA_905479295.1. Classification (GTDB taxonomy): domain Bacteria; phylum Pseudomonadota; class Gammaproteobacteria; order UBA4575; family UBA4575; genus UBA4575. Next base: position 1,541 of record CAJQLY010000038.1, read on the forward strand.
GTACGCATGAGCAGTGAGTCTGGTGTGTGAGCAAGGTCGCCACCACCACCTAATGAAAAAATGTAGACCAGAAGCAGACTGCCCATTAAATTAAAAACCCATATAACTGACCACATTTTGACGAGGTCGGTGTAACTACATTGGCCCCTTAATAGCGCAAACGGCATGTACATAATATAAGCGGTAAAGATATCCGCTCCAGCAAAGACGGCTAGCGTTAACGTAATACCGAAGGCTGCGCCCATAATTAGTTTTTGTAGGCCAGGGTCAGCAGAAGAAGCAAGACTAAAGATTAAGATAATACCAATCCCTACATACATACCACCCATAATCGCGCCAATGACTATAGCCTCAGGCTTTTTCTTGAATAGATTTGTTTTCCGGTTAGCAAGCTCTGCGAAATAATCAATTGTCTTATGATACATCTTGTCTCTCGTCGGTAGTGTTTTCTCGTGATGATGGGTGCGTGCAATAAAATAATTTAGAGCTGTAATAGATGGAAATAAACAAAGTTAAGAAGAGTAGGGCATAACCTAACTGCTGCTGTTCATTAATCAGATAGTAGTTGCAGAGGCGTATTGGCGACTCGATGTATAACCATGCCAACACCATGAGCATACTTATAATTTGAGTGATAAAAAATCCCTTAGTGATCGCTGTGATCGCATGCCAACATAGCGCTAAGGGTATTCCTATAAGCAGGGGCAATGTGGTGAATTTAGCCACTGCATAACTTGGATAGCTCAATGAGGCATCTAGTGAGCGGGGAAGCATCCAAAATAATAGGCTAAAGCTAGCGATGAGCAAGCCGGGGAGGGCGTAGCTATAAGTCACTTTTATGTGGTATCTAGTATTCAGTGATAAGCCAATAATGATACCAATAAGAATTAATAGCGGTATTTGTAACAGCATATGGCTTAACATGTTTTGTTGCAGAACCATTTGAATTTTTGGCAGTGCCAGTATTAGCCAGGCAATAAAGCTTAGTAAAAGAGCGAAGTATCTTAGCTTTATTGCAGCGATTTTGAAGATATTGACCACTAGGAAATTTAGATTGGCTTGTTTGATTCAAGGGATGTGCTGAGTAGTTTTTTCCAATCTTGTAAGATCATGTCGGTATCCTCAAAATCGTAAATTTTAGCCAGCTGAGATTCTTTGTTAAGTAAATGAATGGCAGCATTATGTTCAAACTGACCATCTGGACGTGGAATGACAATGATGCCAAAGGCATCTAATACTAACTGTAGTTCTGTCTCATCATGGACACGGGCAAACACCCATTTTTCTGGGTCAGCCCCTAGTGCTGTTGCATGGCGCTGTAAAATAGAGATGCTGTCGTACTCAGAATCAAAAGTAATGCTTAACAGGGCATAATGACGATTGTTTCTTTCTTGATCTAAAGCCTGGTTCAAACGTATAAAGCTTTGAGTTATGGCAGGGCAAATCTCTCTGCAATTGCTAAAGATAAAATCAACAAATACATACTTTCCGGCATAGTCCTGCAGTTTAAAGACTTTACCATCTGAACTGATTAACTCGACCGTGGGTAGCGAAGTGGGCTTCTCCTCTATACGGAGTCGTCTTTCCGACTCCGTAGTAAACGCCTGAAAGCCACTACTAGCAAAATACAAGCTTGTGCTGCCTACGATAATGACGAATAAGAGATTGATTATAAGAGTCATCGTTATCTGCTCTAAGTTGATGTTCTTTTAGTTAAGACATTAACTTTTTTGCATTCAGCCTAAAGATAAAGCGTAGTGAAAAGACCGCAGCAGCTACGATAACAAATAAAGCAAATATTGAAGCTACAGCTGAATAGCTTTGCCACTCAGGAAAGTGAATGGCAAAGCGTCTTGCGATACCTTCTTTGCCAGAGGCTAAGAACATAAAAACAAAGCCGGTTGCTGAAAGGGTATAGACCCAGAAACTAACTCTATCTAAGGCATTGTCTTGCCCTTTATTGCTATCTTTGATTAAGAAATACATAAAGCCAAAGACCATAGCAATCATGCCAATGATCAAATAAAAGTGGAAATGACCGGGAACCCACATGGTGTTGTGCATTACTTGATTGACTGAGATGGTGCCGTCGATAACAGCCGGTATTACACCGCCCGCCCAACCAAAGACAGATAATACGAGCAATGCTGATGCAGCATCCCATTTAATACCAGAACGATAGATGATGGCTAAGGTGCCAAGAGTAGTCACCAGTAATACTGGGAAACCACTAGTATAGGAAATGACTTGTCCCATAATTAGCATCCAAGTCGGCATTGCAAAATCCATGAATAAATGATGTGGATAAACGATTAAGACCATGATGCTAGATGCAGTCCAAGCAGCTAAAAATATTCGATTCGATTTCCATGGGCGATTTGTGTAATGAGGTAAGATTTCATATACCGCAATAATCGCCATATAGATTGTTGCATTGATAAAGGTATGACCAAAGAAATAGATCATGTTCTTGGCTAAAAGTGGATCAATAGTGAAGTTGGGATTCAGGATATTAATAATCATCATGATCAATATTGATGCCCCAACGACTAAAGCTAGTGAGTTGACTATGGTCACCATAGTGCTAGCAACAACGGTTGGTGGAGGTGCTTCATCGCTACTATTAGAGAATAGCTGTGGCCAACCTAGAGAACGACTGAAGCTGCCATATTTTTGAATGATGGCGCGACCAGCGTCTAGGTAAAACAGCACAAAAGCAACGCCAACAATAAGTAGGCCAGTTAGAAAAAGAATGGCTGCTTCATTAGTCCAAACCCCCATGGAATGGCCTGGCAATGGGAACAAGAAGGTCCAGGCACCTGCAAAATCTCCAAGAAAGATAGAGGCTAAAATACAGCTGACACCTATTAGAAATAGAACAAGTGTAGTTATTAAGATAGAAGTATGAAGTTGCACATATTGACGTAAGAAATACCACATGATGGTGCTTCCGCCGAGGCCAGCGATACCCACCATCCCTACACCATGGGCTGTTAATAACTTGTAGAACATATCTGCTGGCAGCGTGATTACTCCGCCTTGAGATAAACGCATGACTAAACCAGCAATCATCATTAGCAAAATAACGGAAGAAAAGACGACCAGCATGGTGTATATCGTGCGTTTTCCCCCTGTAGGTAATGGCATTACATTCATTGTTATCTCCTGCTGTATGGCAACGTTTTAGATTAAGGGGATACTGTTATTTCAGTGATCATGGCGTGGTGAGCAAGGCCGCAATATTCAAGGCACAATATCTTATAGCGACCAGGTTTGGGGTAACGTACGCGCAGCTCATTGGTGTATGTTGGCATTGCTTGAGTTTGTGCAATGACCTCCAGATCAGCGTTGTAGATAGCGAATCCATGATTTACATCGGCCGATGTGACTTTGTAGATCACGTCTTCTTTGACACTGGCTGTCATATCACTGAGCTCCCAATACCATTGATGGCCTACAGCGGTAACAATTTTAACGCGCTCATTGCTCGCCATAGTGGTGTCATAAGGCAACTTAGTCAGGCTGTAGCCAATAATTGGTATTAATACCAATAGCGATAAAACGAAGAGTTTAGTGCGGAGCAAGTAGGCGGATTTTTGAACTGGCGCATAGTCTTCTTTGGACTTTGCCGCGCTGGAAGCAATAAAAAGAAAAATTATTGCAAGTAAGGTTACTAGTATTATGGTGATTAACCACGAAGTCTGTTGAAGCATGCTGCCCCCATGTCAAAACATCTATTTAGTATGTATGTTATAGATATAATACATTAATAATAAATAAAATATACAATTTTCTAAAAATATAATTAATTTAGATTAAGGTGCTACCTATTTATGAGATTAACTAAATTTTCAGAATACGCCTTTAGGATATTGATTCATTTGGCGTCACAGAAAGAAGCGCGTGTGAGCGTCGAAGTTTTGGCGAGGCGCTATGACATATCTAAATATCATGTGCGTACAATCGTGCATACCTTAGGCAAGGAAGATTATATCCAGTGCGTGCAGGGTAAAGGGGGTGGTGTGTTTTTAAAGGCTAAGCCTGAAGAGATTAATCTGGCTCAATTATTAGTCTTCACCGAAAATGATTTCTATCTTGCAGAATGTTTCAGTGGCGACAAGAGCTGCACTATTGATGCTGTATGTGAATTACGAAGTGTGCTGGAACAGGCCTTAGTCAGTTTTCTGAGTGTGCTCAATCAATACACTTTGGCCGATATCATCAAAAACAAGGATGAGATTTGGCAGAAACTAGAATTCTATTAGTTCCCTGATTCGATCGATGTCTTTATAAAAGGCTTGGAGTATCGATTATTTTGCTAATTCCTCATTTAAACGCGTAATGAGTTTCTTACTGTAGGGTTTTGTTCTAGGGCCAAAGTCATCGACTAGTTTGCCATCTCTGCCGATTAAAAATTTATGAAAATTCCAGCGTGGGTAGGTGCCCGACACCTCTTTTAAGCCTTGGTAAAAAGCATGAGCTTCATCTCCCTTAACTACAGTCTTTTCAAACATAGGAAATTTTACGCCATAGGTTAGTTTGCAGAAATCTTGAACCTGCTTTTCTGTCCCTGGCTCTTGGCCAAAAAAATCATTGGAAGGGAAGCCTAGGACAACAAAGTCTTGCTCACTGTATTCCTGATGTAGCTTTTCGAGGCCTTCATACTGATACGTAAGCCCACATTTTGATGCGGTATTGACCACTAAGATCACCTTGCCTGTATAGGCCTCGCAGAGATTAACCTGTTCATCGGAGGCTAAGTGGCGGAAGTTATGATCTAGTAGTTTGCCTTCACAGGCAAAGGCTGTGGACGTAAACCAGAATAGGGCAATGAGAGAAAGATAACGCATGTATTACTTCCATATAACAACTTTATAATGTTGCATTTAGTCAGGCTTTGTTAGCCCTGACAAGTTGTACAATTTCATTGTTTACTCAGGCACTGTATTAGTGCCTGAGCGTTACTGCCTGAGCGTTACTGCTTAGTAGCGAAAGGTTAAGCCTAACTGCAAGTTACGTCCTGTTAGAGGTACATATTCCTTGCTGAATGAGCCATGTTCCCGGGCCTTGGTATCGAAAAGATTGTTTACCTTAAAGTAGGCATCAACCGCACCTTTGTTTAGATTAATCTCTCGTGACAGCATTAAATTAAGCTGGTTATAACTACTGGTTTTTGTCTCTAATTTGCCATTATGAGTTTGTTTAAAGACATGACGTAGATCTGCTTGTGCCAGCCATAGTCCGTACGGTAATGTAAAATTAACACCGGTACTTGGAGGTGTTATACGTGGCACATTATCATTTCCAGACTCAGTGAACTGGGCTCGTACATAGTCTGCGTAAAGGTTCATATCAAGCCAATGCCGACCATCTAATTGCAGTTTCTGTTTGTATTGTGCCTCGAAGCCATAAAATCGAGCATCACGATTGGCGTAACGCACTGCAAGAAGTTCACCATCTGCATCCAGACTGCCGTCGTGTTCTACACGATCTGCAATGCCATCGTTGTTACTGTCTTGTGATGCGGCATAGATATAATCATCGATCTGATTAAAGTAACCAGTAAACTCCCAGCTATGGTTGCTAAAGGCTTGGCGGATACCTAGCTCAAAGTTATGACTGACTTCTTTATTAATATTAAGATTTCCTTGCTCGAAAGTACCGCTGGCATGATGTTCGCCATAGCCGTAGAGCGCGAGTTCTTGCGGTGCACGTTCGCTGCGTGCAAATAGTGCATGGGCCCTTAATCCTTGCTTGAAGGTCCAGCTTGCACTAGCTGAAGTGGAATAATTGTTAAAACTCTTATCCCCTAGATCACTTTTATATCGAATATCATCATAGCGTGCACCTAACTCTAGATTTAACTGCTCACCTTTGTGTTGGATGATGCTGAATACGCCGGTTCGATCCATATCGACAGGCTGTAGTAATGACTCTTCGCCAATAGCTGAGAGTTCTCTGGCATTGTTTTGAAGACCTAATGCATAGGTCCAGTGCTTAATCGTATGGCTACGGAGTTCAATTCGATTTTCCCATTCCTCATTATCAAAGGTGATAGCTATATCACCATCACCTGATTTTTCATGGTGTTGGTAATCTGTATAAGTACTACGGAGCAATATTGAGGCTAGATAAGAGTTTTGATTAAGGAATTCTGTTTCAAAGTCATAACGTTTTTGTTGCATGTCGATACTCATGGCAGAGTGCTCTTCTTCATGTCCTACTTCTTCTTCTTCATGTTTGGAAGGAAGGCCATAATCATTATCATTGTTAGTGAAGGCAAAGGCAGCTCTAAACTCTGGTGTGATATAGGCTGTACCGATTGCAAAAACATCTCTGTCTAGATGTGTATTGTTTATCTTACCCTTGTGTTCGCGCTCATCGCTATCGGCATAGCCTTTGATTTCAGTATCTTTAGCATCTTGCTTAAGTGCATCTAGATGCCATGCGAAATTCTGATAACTACCGTTAGTATCAACGTTAAAAGTCTCACCATTAGTAGCGCTATCATATTGACTGCTCGCCGTTAGTGAAAAGGGTTCTTTCGTTTTTACCAAGCGCTTATTAATGATATTGATAACTCCACCACTAGCACTAGGGCCATAGCGTAAGGCTGCTGGACCACGGAGGATTTCGATTTGTTCAGCAGCATAACCATCGGCAGTAAGGGCATGATCATCGCTTAGGCTTGAGACATCTGAGATATCACTGCCATTGTCTAAGATTTGTACCCGGTTGGCGCCAAGACCACGGATAGTGGGACGACTACTACCGGCTGAGAAATGGGTGGAAGAGACTCCAGGGATGTTACGTAGAGTTTCTCCTAGTGTTGTTGAGAGGTTTCGCTGTACTTCGCCTTTATTGAGTACGGTCAAAGCAGGGTTTAATTGCTGATCTACCGTAGGTTTAAAAATATTAGATTGGACTGTTATTTTAGGTAGTTCATCTGCTGTCACGTTGGTAATGAAGGCCAAGCTTAATAC
>CAJQLY010000039.1 GCA_905479295.1 uncultured Gammaproteobacteria bacterium
GATCCTCGCTTGCGGACAAAGTGATTCAGAAGAGCGTATCGAGCGACAAATGTTGCTCAGATTTGAGCATTATTACCAAACTGCTGCGGCCAGCGAGCAGGAAATACCACAAGACGAATTGGGCGCCATCGCCACTCTGTCACAACAAAACAGTGATGCCCTACGCACTCTCGCCTTTCTATGGCAACAACGCGCCAATCTGATCTGTGACAATGCTTCATCGAGTCAGACAGCGCTTACTGAGACTTATGTCGGTTATGAATCCTTACTCAATGACAGCCAACAATCCTTGCCATCAATCAGTGAGGAAACACCAGAGACCGTAGCGTGCACACAGGCGTTTTACGATAAAAATTTCCAAGCCATTCATAATATGCTGCTGTTTCATACCAAGACCAGCGGCCCGTAACTAGATACCGCTAGATCGTTTGTGGCCGGTCTCTGTCTCGATCCACTATGCAGTAAAAACCAAACGGTTGATCCCCTAGATTACGCAACTGATGTGCTGTATTTGGCTGGATATATATCACATCGTCCCCTGACAAACGATAGTTTTTGTTAGCTAGTAACACGTCACCCTGCCCACGCGTACCGATGATGACATGACTATGTTGATGTTGTTCTAGGCTTGAATAACCACCTGGTTCAATTTCGAAATAACGCAAATCAAAACGACACTCTTCCCCCTGCTTACCAATCAACTCCCTACGTTTGATACCAACAAATGGCAGCGCCTGATCTTTCTTATAGACAACGGCAGGTCGGTCTTTCCAATCAAAATCTATCGATGGCAGATACTCTTGCAGCTGTTGCCTTGGCGGCTCACCAATCTCACAGGAAGAAGCTGCCGTAGCCTCTCCTTGTGAGACTAGACGCTCATCAAATTGCTCTAAAATTTTAGCCTTAAATGCCGCTGTTGCTAGCTTGCTATCTGCATTGTATTGCAGCAAAGAGCCACCTAGTAAAAAGACCGAGTCAACGCCATAGGTCTCACCCATCGCCGATAGATCATCGTAGGCCATACCACCTGCAGGACAGGGTAAGGCTGTGGTGACACCCGGCATTGGCTCTCGCAACCGTCGTGTAATCGCCTGTGTCTCTATCTTACTAAAGGAAAAACGACCACCTGCATTAGGAAAGACTGAAATATCAACTCCAGCTAAACGATAGAGGTATCCATAAAGCAGATCAGCCGACATACCATGTGAGGCCTGAATACTAAAGCTGCCAGAAAAGGCCGGATGCGCCATATACATCAGGTCGTATTGCTGTGCTAAACCACGCGCATGATCCAACCCCATAATCAGAGGTGATAACAAAACACCCTTTAGGCCTAATCCTTTAACCCAGGCAAAATGACGTTCTAGTTCCTCATAGACCGACGCTATATAGGGGAAATATAAACAGTGACTAGCACTCTCATCAGCGGCTCGCTGTAATGCTTGTTGACAACTATTAGTCCGTGACTGGAATGCAGAAAAATCAGCGATTAGGTTTTGATCATCTTTGATGATGTCACCGCCACCACTAGCAAAGGCATAAGCTAGCTGGGCAAAATAGGCATCACTCTCCCCTTTTGGTTTGAGTGCCGTTGCCAATAAAGGCCGTTGATAAACACCAAGCGCCTTACGAACCCCCTCAATACCAAACCGCGGGCCTTGAAAATTACTCAACACGCTCTGCGGTAATTCAATATCAACCAGACGCACACCGGGGTATAAGGAGACATTCCCAAAGCATAAATTGAGCAATTGATTAAAGTTCTGACCTACGCTAGCTGCCGCGAAACTAAACACTACACGACAGTAACCTGCCGGCTCACTAAGCTCTTCTAGCTGCTCAATCTTGCCCAGGATATTTTCTTTGATATCGTCACTTAATACATCTAACGGTGTCTCGACACTCTGCTCAATAAGTATTTTTTCAGCCAAAGATGCAGCGTCAGTTAGTGTTGCGCGTATCAAGTAGTGCAGGCGTAAATTATCATTCATGAGTCATCTTTAGGTAATGGGACGATACAATCTATGCCCGTATCTTTTCTCGAAACATCAATAATTGTAGTATAGCCAACACTATGATCGAAACTATCATTGATCTCTGCACTGAGTATGCCGGATGGCTACAACTGATCGCAATCAGCTCGCTGATTATGTTAGCAATCAGTCTATCCCTACTCCCCTATCTCGTCGCCCGATTACCGGTCGATCACTTCTGCCAGCAATCAAGATCACAGCATCCCATCACCAGCCAACAGGTCTTACTTCGCATACTGCGCAACCTGCTAGGATTAATCCTATTATTTGCTGGACTACTCATGCTGCTGCTACCAGGACAAGGCTTGTTGACATTAGTCTTATCCCTACTGTTACTAGATTACCCACAAAAGAAGAAGATTGAGCGATCGCTGCTGCAACAGAAGGCTATTTTCAATGGCTTAAACTGGCTCAGAAAAAAAGCTAAGGTAGCTGCATTCAAACGTCCTTAGACGCTTTCACAAAATTACGTCTTAGTTTACCCTCAGCACATCGTTAACCGATTTTTTAGGCG
>CAJQLY010000040.1 GCA_905479295.1 uncultured Gammaproteobacteria bacterium
GTAGAAAGCTTTAGCTTGATCAATCACAGCTAGACGCCCTAGATTGCGCCATTTAAGATAGCTGATAGCTTTATAACTGTATTACAGAGGAACCCTATTTTGGACGAAGATAAGAAGAAAGCATTAGTCGCTGCGTTAGGCCAGATTGAACGTCAATTTGGTAAGGGCGCTGTTATGCGTATGGGCGATGAGACCGCGCATCGTGATATTGACGTTATTTCTAGTGGTTCTTTAACCCTAGACGTCGCCCTTGGTATTGGTGGTTTGCCAAAGGGGCGAGTGATCGAGATTTTTGGTCCTGAATCATCAGGAAAGACGACCTTAACCTTACAAGTCGTGGCGCAGTGTCAGGCCTTAGGCGGTACCGCAGCCTTTGTTGATGCCGAGCATGCCTTGGACCCAGGCTATGCCCAAAAATTAGGCGTCAATGTTGATGACCTATTAGTGTCACAACCGGATACCGGTGAGCAGGCGTTAGAAATTACCGATATGTTGGTGCGCTCTAGCGCGGTTGATGTGGTGATTATTGACTCCGTTGCAGCACTTACCCCACGTGCTGAGATTGAAGGCGATATGGGTGATTCACATATGGGTTTGCAAGCACGTCTAATGTCGCAGGCATTACGTAAGCTGACTGGTAATATCAAACGTTCTAACACCATGGTCATCTTCATTAATCAGATTCGTATGAAGATTGGTGTGATGTTTGGTAGCCCAGAGACCACTACTGGTGGTAATGCTCTAAAATTCTACTCCTCAGTGCGACTCGATATCCGTCGTATTGGTGCGATCAAGAAGGGTGATGAAATTCTTGGTAACGAGACCCGAGTTAAGGTGGTGAAGAATAAAGTAGCGCCTCCATTTAAAATTGCTGAATTTGAAATTCTCTACGGCGAAGGTATTTCGCGTCTAGGTGAATTGATCGATTTGGGTGTTGAGAATGACTTGGTTAAAAAAGCGGGTTCTTGGTATAGCTATGGTGAAGACCGTATTGGCCAGGGTAAGGAAAACGCAAAGACATATCTAAAGGAACATCCAGAAATAGCGATTGAACTTGATAAGTTGTTACGAGCTAAACTATTACCTGATGTTGGTAAGAAGGATAGCGACGTAGCTGAAGACATTGAAAGCGAAGAAGCCTGAGCGTGATGCCTATGCTTGCGCTCTTGATTTGTTATCAAGGCGTGAGCATTCGCAGCTTGAACTGCGGGCAAAACTAGAAAAACGTGAATTTCCGCAGGAACAAATAGAGCAAGCATTAGAACAGTTGATCGCTGGCCGTTATCAGAGTGATCAACGCTTCCTTGAGGATTTCGTCCGGTCACGCGTCCTGCGTGGTAAAGGACCCTTACTTATCTGTCAGGAACTACGTCAGCGTGGTGTAGATCGATCAGCTTTCGAGCGGCATTGTGAAGCGTGCGAAATTGACTGGTTTGATGTTGCAGAGCAGACTTATCTTAAGAAATTCGGTGAGATCGCGATTGATTCTATGCGTGAGCGTGCAAAACGCGTACGGTTTATGCAATCGAAAGGTTTTCCCGGTGATATAATCGGTCGGATCTGTCGCAATTAGCGATGAATAAACAAAAAAGACATATATTAGGAAGTGGGCATGGAAGGTAGTGCACAAATACGTAGTGCGTTTTTAGATTATTTCGAGCGTGAGGGACATACAGCTGTGCCGACTAGCTCGTTAGTGCCAGCGGCAGACGCCACTTTGTTATTCACCAATGCAGGGATGGTCCAATTTAAAGACGTTTTCTTAGGTAATGAGACTTTACCTTACGTGCGTGCCACCTCCAGTCAGCGCTGTGTACGTGCTGGTGGTAAGCATAACGATTTAGAGAATGTTGGGTATACTGCACGTCATCACACCTTCTTCGAAATGTTGGGTAATTTTAGTTTTGGTGATTATTTCAAGCGTGAAGCGATTCACTATGCTTGGGACTTCCTAACTAAAGTTGCTGGCCTACCAGTAGATCGTCTTTGGGTCACTGTGTTTGAGGAAGATGATGAGGCTGCCAGTATCTGGTTAGATGATATTGGCGTGAATCCTGAGCGTCTGCGTCGTATTGGTGCCAAAGATAACTTTTGGTCGATGGGTGATACCGGTCCCTGTGGTCCCTGTACTGAAATATTTTATGACCATGGCGAACATATTGCTGGTGGCCCACCAGGTAGCCCAGATGAAGATGGTGATCGCTATGTTGAGATCTGGAATCTCGTCTTTATGCAATATGAGCGTGACAGTACGGGCCAACTGAACCCTTTGGCACGGCCTTCGGTTGATACCGGTATGGGCCTAGAGCGTTTATGTGCAGTCTTGCAAGGCGTGAATAGCAATTACGATACCGATTTGTTTCAAGGACTGATTCAGCAAACGGCTGAACTGGCTAAGATCAAAGATTTACAAAACCCTTCACTCAAGGTGATCGCTGATCACATCCGTTCATGTAGTTTTTTAATTGCTGATGGGGTAATGCCATCCAATGAAGGACGTGGCTATGTCTTACGCCGAATTATTCGTCGTGCAGCGCGTCATGGTCATCGTTTAGGCTTACAAGAGCCATTCTTTCATACACTAGTAAATCCACTGATTGAGAGTTTACACGGCACCTTTCCTGAGTTGATTGAGCAGGCAGAAGTGGTGCGGCGTGGGCTATTGAATGAAGAGATGCGTTTTGGTGAGACCCTGACTCAGGGTATGCGTATTCTGCAAGATGAGTTTGATAACCTTAATGGCAACACGATTGCTGGTGAGACAGTCTTCAAGCTTTATGACACCTTTGGTTTTCCAGTTGATTTGACAGCAGATGTTGCGCGCGAAAAAGGTTTGAATTTAGATCTTGAAGGTTTTCAGCGAGAAATGCAGCAGCAGCGGGAACGTGCGCGTGAAGCGAGTCGGTTTGGTGAAGGCTATGATGTTGCAATGGATGTTAAATCCAGTACCGCCTTTACTGGTTATATAGCATTAGAAGATCAGTCTGAAGTGAGTGAGATCTTTGTTGGAGCTACTACAGTTGAGCAGGTAACTAGTGGGCAAGAAGCGATTGTTTTCTGTGACAGCACGCCATTCTATGCCGAATCAGGCGGCCAGGTGGGTGATCAAGGGCTGATGCTTGCCGAGGGCGTTCGATTTGAAGTCAGTGACACACAAAAGAAAGGTAATGGTTTTGCTCATTTTGGCAAAGTGCTTACCGGTAATATCAAGGTTGGGCAGAAATTGACCGCACAGGTCGACCAAGCTCATAGAAATAAGATTGTCCTGAATCACTCGGCAACCCATCTGATGCATGCCGCTTTACGTCAAGTGCTAGGGCAACATGTGCAGCAAAAGGGTTCTTTGGTTAATGCTGAACGTCTACGCTTTGATTTCTCACATGATGCGCCAGTTACGCGAGATGAAATTCGACAAATTGAGCAACTTGTTAATGATCAGATCCGAAAAAATACGGTGGCAACCGCACAGCTTATGGATAAAGAGCAGGCCTTAGCAGCTGGTGCCATGGCCTTGTTTGGTGAAAAGTATGGTGATGAGGTGCGAGTACTCTCGATTGGTGATTTTTCAACCGAGCTCTGTGGTGGTACACACGTAGAACGTGCTGGTGATATTGGTAGTTTTATTATTATCGCAGAGAGCGGTACGGCATCTGGTGTAAGACGTATTGAAGCCTTAACTGGCTCTGAGGCAGTTCGATGGCTGCAAGATTACCGTGCTGATTTTGAGCGAACAGCGCAGATGCTAAACGCACCAGTCGCTGATGCTGCAGCAAAGTCGTCAATATTAATAGAACGTAATAAAGAGCTAGAAAAAGAGTTATCAAAAATCAAGGCAAAGTTAGCTACGCAAGCAGGTGCTGACTTAGCTGGTAATGCAGTCGAGATAAATGGCTTAAAAGTACTGGCACATGAGCTTGAAGATGCAGATGCCAAGGCATTACGAGAGACTCTAGATAAGTTAAAAGATAAATTAGGTTCAGCAGTTATTGTTTTAGCCAGTAGCAGTGACGATAAAGTGAGTTTGGTTGCTGGTGTGACGAAAGATCAGACGGGTAAGATTAAAGCAGGTGAGTTGGTCAACATGGTCGCACAACAGGTAGGTGGCAAAGGTGGTGGTCGACCAGAGATGGCACAGGCGGGTGGCGATAACCCAGCTGGTTTAGCAGAAGCATTAAAGAGCGTACCAATTTGGGTGCGTGAGCAACTATAAGGCAATAGCGTGGCAGTAATCGTACAAAAATATGGGGGCACTTCGGTCGGTAGCGTTGAGCGCATCGAGCATGTTGCGGAGAAAGTTATCTCTTACCGTAAGCAGGGGCATCAGGTCATTGTCGTGGTATCGGCGATGAGTGGTGAAACTGATCGCTTGCTTGGTCTGGCGAGAGCTGTGCAAGGGGATTATCCAACAGGCCCAGAACTTGATGTACTACTCTCTACTGGTGAGCAAGTAACCATCGCCTTATTAGCCATGGCGCTTAATCAGCGTGGTTGCAAGGCGATATCACGTACGGGGCCTCAGCTTGGTATTAAAACAGATAGCGCCTTCAATAAAGCGCGTATCACAGACATGGATGCGGCTGGTATTAAAGCCTTGTTAGCGCAAGATCAAGTAATTGTTGTCGCTGGATTCCAAGGCCTAGATGATGACGGCAATATCACTACGTTGGGCCGTGGTGGTTCGGACACGACGGCTGTTGCGATTGCAGCTGCTATTACTGCAGATGAATGTCAGATCTTCACTGATGTTGATGGTGTTTACACCACTGATCCACGAGTCGAGCCAAACGCGCGACGTCTTGAAAAGATTACTTTTGAAGAGATGTTAGAGATGGCAAGCCTGGGTTCGAAGGTATTACAAATTCGAGCAGTTGAGTTTGCAGGAAAATATAAAGTGCCTTTACGTGTGCTATCGAGCTTTAAAGAAGGTGAAGGCACATTGATTACAACCGAGGAAAATCAGATGGAAGAGGCCAAGATTGCTGGTATCGCATTTAATCGTGATGAGGCGAAATTAAGTGTCAAAGGTGTGCCGGATCAACCTGGTATTGCGGCAAAGATTTTGGGTCCGATATCAAGTGCCAATATCGAAGTCGATATGATCGTGCAGAATGTCGCTTGGGACAACACTGCTAACTTTACATTTACAGTTCACCGTAATGACTACAACCGAGCCTTAGAAGTTTTGCAAAACACGGCGAAACAATTGGGAGCCTCGGATGTAAATGGTGATACAAGCATTGTAAAAGTGTCACTTATTGGTGTGGGCATGCGTTCACACGCAGGTATTGCGAGTGAAATGTTTGACTGTTTGGCACAGGAGAGTATTAATATCAGAATGATTTCAACCTCAGAGATAAAAATATCTGTCGTTGTAGATGAGAAATATCTTGAGTTGGCAGTAAGATGTTTGCATGAGAAATTTGACTTAGCAGATAGTATAAAAGAAGAATAATTATGAAATTTAATGATATACTTTAGTTGGGTGCGATGATTGGTTTTGGGCTTATCGTTATCTAAGGCTGGAGGATAATCAATTCATAAGGAATATAATGGGGGTTGGTAGGGGTGTTAATTTTAACCCGCAGAGTTGGAGAAACTCTGATGATTGGGGACAATGTTACAGTTACTGTGCTAGGCACCAAAGGAAGTCAAGTTCGACTCGGCGTGAATGCGCCACGCGATATTAGTGTGCATCGGGAAGAGATCTATGAGCGTATCCAAAAGGAAAAAGAAATAGAGGAATAAAGTAGATAAAAGCGGTTAGCTTTTGTTCTATCTACAACGAACCTAGTATTTTTTATGTGCTGGACTTGATTATGTGTCGGTTTCAGCAGAAAATCCGCTTCTGCTTATATTTATTGCGTAGTTCTATGCAACTATTTACTGCACACGGAGAAGTGGCCGAGCGGCTGAAGGCGCTCCCCTGCTAAGGGAGTATAGGGTTTATAGCTCTATCGAGGGTTCGAATCCCTCCTTCTCCGCCATTATTGGCCGAAAATAGCGTCTAACATACTGACTT
>CAJQLY010000041.1 GCA_905479295.1 uncultured Gammaproteobacteria bacterium
TTCATTAAACCGGCTGAACTCGATGGCTGGATTCGTACCGCAGGCTTAGACAACCAAGACCTGATCGGCATGAGCTACAACCCGCTCAGTGGCAACTATTGGCTAGGCAAAGACGTTACCGTGAACTACATGATGCACGCACACCGACCGGCTTAAATTACAGAATATGGATAGCGCAGAGAGCAATTCACTGACCCCCGTGCATGCGGTCTTATTTGATTTAGATGGCACTCTGCTAGATACCGCTGACGACCTAGTCAACGCCTTAGACGCCCTATTGGCCAGTGTTGGCCGACCACCAGCCGATCGACAGATCGCACGCAGCCAAGTCTCACAGGGCAGCGTTGCACTCACCCGCCTAGGTTTCCCCGAGGTACTCGATGCCGACGAGTTTGAACGTCTAAGACTACAATTCCTCGATCACTACAACGCCGCTATCTGCATTGATACCGCCGCCTACGCTGGCATAGAAACCATCTTAGAGTGGATTGAAGCAGCTGGCATCCCTTGGGGAATAGTAACCAACAAACCGGGCTTTCTAACCGCTCAGGTGCTTGCCCACTTAGGCCTAGACCAGCGTGCAGCCTGCGTCGTTAGCGGCGACACCCTGCCTCGACGCAAACCTCATCCTGACCCCTTACTACTGGCCTGCCAACAGATCCAACGTCAGCCCCAGCATTGCCTCTATGTCGGTGATGACCCACGCGACATCCATGCGGGTAACGCGGCAGGCATGTATACTGCGGTGGCAGCCTATGGCTACGTTGACCCACAAATGGACGTCAACACTTGGGGCGCCGATTTCATCGTCGATCAGCCGTTAGCCATACAGCAAATTGTTAGCCTGAGCACTCGCATACCTAAGGTCGAAGACTAAATTGAATGCCCTACTATTATTAAGTGTCGTACTCGCCCTACTACTCGGTGCCCTAGCGGCCCATCTCTACACGCGCAACCGTTATGAGGGCAAGCTACAAAGCCTTAATGCTGAAAAACAAAAGCTCGACACCGAGCTACAACTTGAGCGCGCCCAACTTAAGCAAAAACTCGCCTCTATAGAAGAGAGTCGTGAACAGATCCTCGAGAGCTTTAACAGCCTGTCGAAAAAGGCCTTTGAAGCCAACAGTGAATCCTTCCTACAATTGGCGCAGCAAAAACTAGGCATCTTTCAAAACCAAGCCGAAGCGAATCTGACGGCAAAAGAAAAATCTATTGAGACCCTGTTGAAGCCAATCAACGAGGCCTTACAAAAAACCGAACATCAAATCTCGAGTATTGAAAAAGAGCGCAAAGAATCCTATGGCGCCTTATCCGCACAGCTCAGGTTGGTTAACGAGGCACAGCAGGGTCTGCGCTCAGAAACTGAACAACTGGTGCAAGCACTGCGTCGCCCTGAAGTGCGCGGCCAATGGGGTGAGATGACACTGCGTCGTCTAGCCGAGCTTTCTGGCATGGTGAATCACTGTGACTTTGAAGAACAGGCCCACACCGAAGTTGAAGGCAGCAACAACATGCGCCCCGACATGGTCGTGCGCATGCCAGAACAACGCGACCTCATCGTCGACGCCAAAACACCCTTGGATGCCTACTTAAGCGCCTCCCAGTGCAGCGACCCAAAACAGCGAGAAGCACACTTACAACATCATGCACGCAAGGTCCGCGAGCGTATGAAAGAACTTGCCAGCAAGGCCTATTGGGCGCAGTTCAAGCAATCCCCCGACTTTGTCATCCTGTTTATCCCAGGCGAGCAATTCCTCACCTCTGCCTTAGACTATGACAGCAAATTATTAGAGGACGCCTTCGCCAACCGCGTAATCCTTGCAACACCGACAACACTGGTCGCCCTACTGCGCTCGGTAGCCTATGGCTGGCAACAAGCCGCCATGTCTAAAAACGCAGAAGAAATACGCGACCTAGCCAAAAACCTCTATAAGCGCCTGCACACCTTTGGCGAACACCTACAGAAGATAGGCAAGAGCTTGGACACCAGTGTTGGGCACTACAACAAGGCCGTAGGCTCATTAGAAAGAAACGTACTACCAGGCGCACGTAAATTTACCGAGCTCGGGGTACAAGCAAAAGAAGAAATTGCTAACATCCCAACCATCGATGAGCGCACACGCGACCTCAACCTACCGAAACTAGAAGAAGACAAATAAAGCATGGATATCGCGAACTACCAGCCAGCAGCAGATTGCCTACAAGACCGCATCATCATGATCACCGGTGCCACCCGCGGCATAGGCAAGGCCCTCGCCCTCGATGCCGCCAAGCTAGGTGCGACTGTCTTATTGATCGCAAAAGACCTCAAGCGCCTAGAACAAACTTACGATGAAATAGAGGCGCTAGGCAAAGCCCAACCCGCCATGCTCAACATCGACCTTGAAAGTGCCGGCGCCGACGACTACCAAACCGTCGCCAACTCAGTACACGAAGAATACGGTCGCATCGATGGCCTAGTGCATAACGCGGCAAGGGTCGGTGGCCTAACCCCACTACAGCAGACCGATGTCACACTCTGGTCTAAACTGATCACACTACACCTCCATGCCCCGTTCTTGCTCACCCGTGCCTGCCTACCGTTATTACAAAAGAGCCAAGACCCGAGCATCCTCTTCAGCATCGATGAAGCCAGCAAGGCCTACTGGGGCGCTTATGGTGTTAGCAAAGCCGGACAAATAAGCCTAATGAACATCCTTGCCGAAGAACTCGACGGCGACCAACAGATCAGGGTCAACGGCATCCACCCCGGCAAAGTACGCACTCACCTGCGCACCCACAACTACCCGGGCCTTAACCCCAATGAATTCCCTGCGGCAGAAGACGTCACCAACCCCTACCTGTATTTTCTGAGTGAGGAAAGCAAGGCAGTAACCGGACAATTATTCCGTATTTAATTAGCTGATGGTTGATGTAGCGGTATAGTGAATTTTGCCGCTTAATTGTAGGTGGTGTTCCACACTATCTGTTGGATGAGCAAGGCTAAGAATACTTTTAACAGTCTAGGGAATTCTCACGAGTTATCCTAAGCCATGCAAAACCACCAGCAAAAAAACAGAGCAAACCATAGAGAAAGATGCTTTTTAGCTCCTGAGTATCTTTGCCTTATTATGCGCATTATCTACCAGCGACTTCCCAGCATTGGATATTTCAGATGATGTACGTGCTCAGCATAAATTATGCAAAAGCCTAGGTATTAGTAAGCTAGCCCTTGTCACTGGCTGGTCTATGGGGGCACAACAAACCTTAGAATGGGCAGTTACTTATCCAGAAATGGTAGAACGAGCAGCACCGATAGCTGGGACGGCTAAATGCACACCGCACGATAGTTTATTTATAGATGCCTTTTGTCAGGCTTTAACCAGCGATCCAAACTGGGCCGATGGCGAATATACTGCATCCAATGAGCTCACTGCAGGACTGAATAGATTGGCTCACACCTTCGCCATGATGGGGCTCTGCACAGAGTTTTATAAGCAAGAACATTGGCGCACGCTAGACTTCACCTCTTTAGAACAGTTTCTAGAAAACTTTTGGCAGGCTTGGTTTGCACCGATGGACCCAAATGCCTTACTCACCATGGCCGACAAGTGGAAGCATGGTGATTGCAGTCGTCCATACGATAATAATCTGAGTATGGCGCTCAGCCGAATTAGAGCAAAAACCCACTTCATCGCGTTCGCTGAAGACATGTTTATCCCGGTGCAAGACTGCAAGTTCGAGCAAGAACTGGTCGTAGATAGTGAGTTATTTGTAATTGATAGCCTATGGGGCCATTTCGCTATGATAGGGCTTGAAAAATCCGACTTCACCACGATTAATCGTATTCTATCTGAGTTGCTTGAGACTCCGTGTTAAGACTGATAGCGACGGCGCTTTTTTTACTGCTTAGCCTCAGCGGCTGCAGCCACCATCAATCATCAACCTACACTGCTCTAGACTACAGCCCAAGCTATCATCGCACGAGCAAATGTCATGCCCTGTTGATTCAAGCTCGAAAGCACTCAGTTTCCCTGAATATTTATAGCCACTCTGAAATCCATTTCCATCACCATTTCCTGCATACTTAGTGAACTCACCACCTTTATGTTCAGCATTTTTATGGAAATGTATATTGCAAAGATTCATTTTTGTCGACGCAGGTGCAGCATTAAATGCTCGCGGGTTATTACCTGCTATTGAATCAATATCACGCAGGGATTGTGGACCGAATCCTTTACCTCTTGTGTTTATTGCAAGCGCTTCTCTTTGTTTAGATATGACCTTATCCGCCACTGCTTAATGCGCATCATGGCCGTTCCCTTTTGCACTAGCGTGCATTGGTAGTACCACAGCTATCGCCAATACGATAATTATTTGTTTCTTCATGGCTCAACCCTTACGAAAATAAATCATGGAATAGATTCAGTATAGCTCGATATTCATATTGTACAATTAATTAATTGTTATATTTTATTACTTGT
>CAJQLY010000042.1 GCA_905479295.1 uncultured Gammaproteobacteria bacterium
CCCGTAGAGTAGGCAATAGATTCAGGAGTACGAGTTTGACAACACCCGCTTATTTGGTCCTTGAGGACGGTACCGTCTATACAGGCACCTCAGTCGGATCACACGGCAGCACTGAGGGTGAGGTCGTCTTCAATACTTCCATCACTGGCTATCAAGAAATCCTTACTGATCCGTCTTATCGCAAGCAGATCGTAACCTTGACCTATCCTCATATTGGTAATGTAGGCGTCACCACAGAAGACTGTGAATCGACGCAAGTACATGCCGCAGGCCTAGTGATTCGAGATTTGCCACGACTACATTCTAGCTGGCGCGCAGAGCAGTCCTTAGAAGATTATTTGAAGGCGAATCATATTGTCGCCATCGCCGATATTGATACCCGTAGCCTGACACGTAGATTGCGTGAGAAGGGTGCTTTAAATGGGGTGATTGCGACTGGCGATGTTGATTTGGAGGCCTTGCTGCAACAGGCCAAGGGTTTCTCTGGATTAAAAGGTATGGACCTAGCGCAGGAAGTCACCACTGATAGTAGCTATGCTTGGGAGCAAGCCAGTTGGTCACTAGAGGCATCGAATACTGCAGTAGAAAAGAAATTTAAAGTAGTTGCCCTAGATTTTGGTGTGAAGCATAACATTCTACGAATCTTGGTTGACCTAGGCTGTGAGCTGCAAATTGTCCCAGCTAAAACTAGTTACGCTGAGATAGCAGCGATGTCACCAGATGGTGTGTTCTTATCGAATGGTCCGGGAGATCCCGAGCCCTGTGATTATGCCATTACGCTGATCCGTCAATTGATCGAGAATAAAGTACCAAGTTTTGGTATTTGTCTTGGGTATCAGCTTTTTGCATTAGCCGCTGGCGCAAAAACAGTAAAAATGAAATTTGGTCATCATGGCGCTAATCACCCAGTAAAAGATATTGAGACTGGGCAGGTTATGATCAGTAGCCAGAATCATGGCTTTGCTGTTGATGAAGAAAGTCTACCTGATTGTTTAGTTACGACTCATCGATCTTTATTCGATAATAGCTTGCAGGGTATTCGCCATCTTGATGCTCCTGCTTATGGTTTCCAAGGTCATCCAGAAGCCAGCCCTGGACCGCATGATGTACGCGGCCTATTTCTTCCTTTTATTCAAGCGATGTCATCGCGCAGCAACAGTAAAAACTAGTTATGCCTAAACGTAACGATATTAAATCGGTATTAATCCTCGGCGCTGGCCCTATCATTATTGGTCAAGCCTGTGAGTTTGATTATTCCGGGGTGCAAGCGTGTAAGTCTTTACGTGATGAAGGCTACCATGTGATCTTGGTGAACTCGAATCCAGCCACGATCATGACTGATCCGCAAACAGCTGATGTGATCTACATTGAACCAGTGGAGTGGCAGACAGTAGCTAAGATTATTGAGCGTGAAAAACCAGATGCTCTATTACCAACCATGGGTGGCCAGACTGCCCTTAATTGTGCACTAGATTTGGATGCGCAAGGGATCTTAGAGAAATTTAATGTCGAGTTGATTGGTGCTTCAAAAGAAGCCATCGATATGGCCGAAGACAGACAAAAGTTCAAGGTGGCGATGGATGAGATCGGTCTTGAATCCGCTCGTTCTTCAGTTGCACATAGCATGGAAGAGGCGCTAGCGATTCAGTCATCAATAGGCTTTCCATCTATTATCCGTCCATCTTTCACCCTTGGTGGTAGTGGCGGCGGCATTGCTTACAATATTGAAGAATTTAAAGATATTGTAGCGCGTGGATTAGATTTCTCTCCGACTACTGAGGTCTTGCTGGAAGAGTCACTACTCGGTTGGAAAGAGTATGAGATGGAGGTCGTTCGTGACCAAGCAGATAATTGTATTATTATTTGTTCGATCGAAAACTTTGATCCAATGGGTGTGCATACCGGCGACTCGATTACGGTGGCGCCAGCCCAGACATTGACTGATAAGGAATATCAGATTATGCGTAATGCTTCATTAGAAGTGCTGCGTAAAATTGGTGTTGATACTGGTGGGTCAAATGTGCAGTTTGCAGTTAATCCAAAAGATGGCCGTTTAGTCATTATTGAAATGAACCCTAGGGTTTCACGTTCTTCAGCACTGGCCTCTAAGGCTACTGGTTTTCCAATCGCTAAGGTCGCAGCTAAGCTGGCTGTTGGTTACACCTTGGATGAGCTTGAAAATGAAATTACAGGCGGTGCAACACCTGCATCGTTTGAGCCTAGTATCGACTATGTTGTTACTAAGATTCCACGTTTTGCATTTGAAAAGTTCCCTCAGGCATCAACCGAACTCAGCACACAGATGAAGTCAGTTGGTGAAGTGATGGCGATTGGTAGAACATTCCAGGAGTCGATGCAGAAAGCTTTGCGTGGACTTGAGACGGATATGGATGGTCTCAATCCACTCATTGATCAAAGCAAGAGTGATTGGCGTGAGACTCTAGATGAGCAAATTCGATTACGTCAGCCTGAGCGTATTTGGTATGTTGCAGACGCTTTTCGAGCGGGCTATAGCATTGATAAGATTCATGCGCTCACGGCTATCGATAGCTGGTTCCTGTCTCAGATTGAAGAATTGATTGAGTTAGAGCAAGTAGTTGCTGCCTCATCATTACAAGACTTAAGTGCTGAACTCTTATTCAAGTTAAAACAAAAAGGTTTTTCTGATCGCCGGTTAGCGCAGTTATTAGCCTGTGATGAACAAGCTGTTCGTGACTACCGTTGGCAGCAGGCTGTGCGTCCGGTCTATAAGTGTGTTGATACCTGTGCTGCTGAATTTTCTACCAGCACTGCTTATCTTTATTCTAGCTATGAGCAAGAATGTGAGGCAGAGGTTTCGGATAAGAAAAAAATCATGGTACTAGGCGGCGGTCCAAACCGTATTGGCCAGGGCATCGAGTTTGATTATTGCTGTGTCCATGCGGCATTAGCGATGCGTGAAGATGGCTATGAAACGATTATGGTTAACTGTAACCCAGAGACTGTTTCAACGGATTATGACACTTCAGATCGTTTATATTTTGAGCCACTAACATTAGAAGACGTGTTGGAGATCTGTCATATTGAACAACCTACTGGTGTGATAGTGCAGTTTGGTGGGCAGACGCCACTTAAATTAGCGCGTCAGCTGGAAGCAGCCGGTGTACCGATTATTGGTACAACACCAGATTCAATTGATCTAGCAGAAGACCGTGAGCGATTCCAAGCATTGGTTGAAAAACTGGACTTATTGCAGCCGCCTAATGCGACCGTGCGTAAAGTTGAAGAGGCTGTGCCTTTAGCGAATAAGATTGGTTACCCCGTCGTCGTCAGGCCTTCTTATGTGCTCGGTGGGCGTGCGATGGAGGTTGTCTTTAACGATGAAGATTTAGAGCATTACATGCACACTGCAGTTTCTGTATCGAATGACTCCCCGGTCCTGATTGACCGCTTCCTCGCAGATGCCATCGAAGTCGATGTTGATGCGATCTGTGACGGTGAAGAGGTGTTAGTTGCTGGCATTATGGAACATATCGAACAGGCGGGTATTCATTCAGGCGATTCGGCCTGTTCACTGCCACCACACACACTGTCTGAAGAAATGCAGCAACGTTTAATTGAGCAAACTAAGCAGTTGGCCCATGGTTTGAATGTAATTGGCTTGATGAATATTCAGTTTGCCGTTAAGGGTGATGCAGTTTATTTGCTTGAAGTGAATCCACGTGCCTCTCGTACTGTGCCATTTGTATCTAAAGCGATTGGTGTGCCATTGGCAAAGGTGGCTGCGCGATGCATGGCGGGTACTTCTTTGCAACAGCAAGAAATTCAAATGGATAATCAGCCATTGTTTTATTCTGTTAAAGAGGCAGTATTCCCATTCATTAAATTCTTAGGTGTCGACCCAATTCTTGGGCCAGAAATGAAATCGACAGGTGAAGTGATGGGCGTTGGTGAAAGCTTTGGAGAGGCCTTTGCTAAAGCGCAATTAGGTGCTGGTGTAATCCTCCCACTCAGTGGCAAGGTTTTTATCAGTGTGCGTGATAGCGATAAAGATGGTGCAGCAGATGTGGCTAAAGGGCTGGTCGACTTAGGTTTTGAAATTGTTGCAACAGCTGGTACTGCCGATTATCTTGACAGTAAAAACATTGCCTGTAAGCATGTGAATAAGGTTCGTCAAGGACGTCCTCATGTTGTTGATATGATTATTGATAAACAGATTGCATTAATCATTAATACAACGGAAGGTAAGCAAGCGATTGCAGATTCTTATGCTATTCGACGTGAAGCCTTGCAACAGAAGATTTGCTATACCACGACTATTGCCGGTGCTAGTGCGTTAACTCAAGCGATTGCACAGGGTCAAGATCATAAAGTGTATCGTCTACAGGAAATGCATCAAGTCGTGAAACACTAGTGACTACTGAAAACTACTGATTATGAATAAAGTTCCCCTAACCGTTCGTGGTGCAGACAAACTGCGTGCTGAACTACAGCAACTGAAAACAGTGGATAGACCTCGTATTATTGCGGCTATTGCGACTGCACGTGAGCATGGTGATCTGAAAGAAAATGCGGAATACCATGCCGCTAGGGAGCAACAAAGCTTTGCGGAAGGGCGTATCCAAGAGATTGAAGGCAAACTCTCTAACGCAGACATTATCGATATTCTTAAGTTGGATACAGGTGGGCGTATCGTATTTGGTGCAACCGTCGATTTAGCTGATGAAGAAACGGGTGATGAAATTTGCTATCAAATCGTCGGTGAAGATGAGGCCGATATTAAAGCGAATATGATCTCTGTTACCTCTCCAATAGCACGTGCTTTAATTGGTAAAAGTGTGGGTGATATCGCTACAGTGATGGCTCCTAGTGGCGAGAAAGAATTCGAAATCCTAAAAGTCCAATTTATCTAAAGCGACAGCTTTCTACGAGCGCCCCCCTTGGCTAAAAGCAAAAGTAGTTCGCGCTGGCTGAAACGCCAATCTAATGATCCCTTTGTAGCCCGTGCTCAGGCGGATGGTTGGCGTTCGCGTGCTGTTTATAAATTGGAAGAATTAGATCAGCGCTATGAACTTGTAGCCAATAGTAAGGTCATTGTTGATCTAGGAGCTGCCCCTGGGGCATGGACACAGTATGTACTGTCCAAGCAGCGTGCTGAGAAAAAGCTTATAATTGGCTTAGACATACTTGAAATGGAAGAAATAGACGGGGCAAGACTTATACAAGGGGACTTCACAGAGGATGAGCCTTTACAAGAACTTGTGCAGATGCTCGATGGTGCAAAGGTAGACCTTGTATTATCGGATATGGCCCCCAATATATCAGGTAATCGCGTAGTCGATCAGCCAAAGGCGATGTACTTAGCCGAACTGGCCCTCGACTTCGCACGCAACCACCTCTGCCTTGGTGGTGGATTTGCGGTAAAACTTTTTCAGGGTGAAGGGTACTCACAATACATTAGTGAGTTAAAGACTAGCTTTGGTCAGGTTAATAGCGTGAAGCCTCAAGCCTCACGTAAGGAAAGCCGCGAGATGTTTGCGGTGGCCCGCCAGTATCGGGTGTAGTAGAGTCGAAATATAACCTATCGCGCCTACTTTGGAGTAGCGAATGAATGACATGGTAAAAAATCTTGTTTTGTGGGCAGTCATCGTAGTTGTACTAATGTCTGTGTTTAACAATTTCACTGGCACATCGCGTCAATCAGAGACTGTCTCTTATTCGCAATTTATTAAAGATGTGCGTGATGGTGCTGTTCGTGAGGTGACGATTGAGGCTGATAATCGCACAATCCTTGGCACCACAACTTCGAACAAAAGTTTTACAACTTTTAATCCATCTGATGATAACTTGGTGGACGATCTACTTAAGTACAACGTAGAGATTAAAACAGGTCCAACACAGCAACGTTCGCTGCTGTTGGATATTTTGATCAGTTGGTTCCCAATGATTTTACTGATCGGTGTTTGGATCTTCTTCATGCGCCAGATGCAAGGCGGTGGCGGTGGTGCTGGTGGTCGCGGCGCAATGTCATTCGGTAAGAGCAAGGCACGCCTGATGGGCGAAGACCAAATCAAGGTGACTTTCGCTGACGTGGCAGGTGTAGAAGAAGCCAAAGAGGAAGTATCTGAATTAGTTGAGTTCTTACGCGACCCAGGTAAATTTCAAAAATTAGGTGGCAAGATTCCACGTGGCGTCCTAATGAATGGCTCACCAGGTACTGGTAAAACACTATTAGCTAAGGCCATTGCTGGTGAGGCTAAAGTTCCTTTCTTCACAATCTCAGGTTCTGATTTTGTTGAAATGTTTGTCGGTGTTGGTGCCTCACGAGTACGTGACATGTTTGCTCAAGCAAAGAAGGCTGCACCTTGCATCATCTTTATTGATGAGATCGATGCAGTAGGCCGTCATCGTGGAGCTGGTATGGGCGGCGGTAATGATGAGCGCGAGCAAACATTAAATCAGCTTCTAGTCGAGATGGATGGTTTTGAAGGTAATGAAGGTATTATCGTTATTGCTGCAACTAACCGTCCTGATGTATTAGATCCAGCACTATTACGCCCAGGTCGCTTTGACCGCCAAGTAACAGTGCCACTACCAGATCTACGCGGACGTGAACAAATTTTAAAAACACATATGCGCAAAGTACCATTGGGTAATGATATCCATGCAGATTTAATTGCACGTGGTACACCAGGGTTTTCTGGCGCTGATTTAGCGAACCTGGTTAACGAAGCGGCTTTGTTTGCTGCCCGTTCGAGCAAGCGTACAGTTGATATGGATGACCTTGAGCGTGCTAAAGATAAGATCATCATGGGTGCTGAACGTAAGTCGATGGTGATGAGTGAAGATGAGAAGAAGTTAACGGCTTATCATGAGGCAGGTCACGCTATTGTTGGTCGTCTTGTACCTGAACATGACCCAGTCTATAAAGTTACTATTATTCCTCGAGGACGTGCATTGGGTGTGACTATGTTCCTACCTGCTGAAGATCGTTACAGCCATAGTAAGCAACGTTTGGAATGTCAGATATCGAGCTTGTTTGGTGGTCGCCTAGCAGAAGAATTAATCTTTGGTAGTGACGCAGTCACTACTGGTGCGTCGAATGATATTGAGCGCGCCACAGAGATTGCTAAAAACATGGTAACTAAATGGGGACTTTCTGAAAAAATGGGACCATTGGTTTACAGTGAAGATGAGGGTGAGCCATTCCTAGGACGTTCAACTAAGGGTAATGTTGTATCTGATGAGACTTCGCGCTCAATTGATGAAGAAGTGCGGAAGATTATCGATTTGAACTACCAACGTGCAGAAAAGCTGTTAGTTGATAATATTCAGATTCTACATAATATGGCGGAAGCTTTAATCAAATATGAGACCATTGATGTTGGTCAAATTGATGATTTGATGTCTGGTAAGAAGGCAAATCCACCAGCCAATTGGGAAGATGATGAGCCATCACAGGGCGGTAATGCAGCCGTTGATACTGATGGTAAAACAGGTCCTATTGGAGGCCCTGCAAGTACACACTAAACAGCTTTTTAATGAATGTTTAGAGTTTGAAAGCGGCCCACTTTGTGGCCGTTTTTTTTGCCCAGCTATTTTTTTAGAGTCACTCTGGCGATGATACAGTGCTTAGGCTTACAACCATGCTAGAGATGTTTTATGCTCGACTGCTATGGTTAAACAATATTTCGGGACAGATGGAATTCGAGGGCGTGTCGGCGAAGGTGTGATGACGCCTGAGTTTGTGCTCAAGCTAGCATGGGCGACTGGCCGGGTGCTATGTAACGACGCGAGTAACCTTGTCTTGATTGGTAAAGACACACGCATTTCTGGCTACATGCTGGAATCCTTAGTTGAAGCTGGGCTGACTGCGGCCGGCGTTAATTGCCGTCTATTAGGACCTATGCCAACCCCTGCTATCGCTTATCTGACACGAACCTTGAGAGCCTCTGCTGGTATCGTCATCAGTGCCTCACATAACCCTTACTATGATAATGGCCTAAAGATATTCTCTGCTGACGGTAGCAAACTTTCAGATCAGGTTGAGCTTGAGATTGAAGCGTTACTAAGTGGGTCAATGCAGACCGTGGCCCCTAATCAGCTTGGTAAGGTTAAACGTATTGAAGATGCTGCCGGGCGTTACTTAGATTTCTGCAAGGCTAGTATCGCTCCTAATATTCGTCTGCATGGCCTTAAAATAGTGATCGATTGTGCCCATGGTGCGACTTATCACATCGCACCTGATGTCTTTCGTGAGCTTGGAGCTGAGGTGATCGAGATTGCCTCCAGTCCGAATGGTCTTAATATTAATGCCGACTGTGGTGCAACTAACCCCGCTAGCTTGCAGGCAGCAGTACAATCTCAGTCAGCTGACTTGGGGATTGCGATCGATGGTGATGGTGATCGTCTAATCATGGTGGATGCCAATGGTGCTTTAGTAGATGGCGACCAACTTTTATTTTTGTTAGCAACTGCTGCGCAAGAAAAGGGTCAAGCAACCGAGGCGGTCGTTGGTACAGTCATGAGTAATTTAGGCCTTGAGCATGCGCTGGCTGAACGAGGCATAACACTGCATCGGGCAGCGGTTGGTGATCGTTATGTCTTAGAATTAATGCAGCAGCATGCCTGTGTCTTGGGTGGTGAGGCCTCAGGTCATATCATCTGTCTTGATCAAACCACAACTGGTGATGCCATTATTGCTGCATTACAGGTATTAGAAATCTTGGTGAACCGTAGACAAGGTCTCGCAGCAGCGGTTTCTACAATGAAAAAATACCCACAGGTACTCATTAACGTACCACTAGACGCAGACTTTGACTTAAACACTTCGAGCGAGATCCAGGCTGCGCTTAAGGCCGCCGAGCATGCGTTGGCTGAACAGGGCCGCGTTCTTTTACGTGCTTCGGGTACTGAGCCATTGATACGTGTCATGGCTGAAGGTGTTGATTTGAGCCTAGTGCAGCGCACAGCGAATGAATTGGCGACACAAGTAGCGAGTGTCTGTGGTACCAAATAGGGTTTAAATCAGCTTGAACTAGGCCGTTTAGGGTTTGATTTTCAAATATGCGATAGGTAAGCTTGCCGGCTTCTTAATTGTTTTTGGATAGTGATCAGATGCGACGTTCGATAATAGCGGCAAACTGGAAATTAAACGCTAGTCGCAGCATGGTGGATACGTTTATGCCAGCAGTTGATGCGCAAGCCAGTGCGTCTGGCAATACAGATATTGTCATCTGCCCTCCCTATCCTTATTTAGACCTCGTTGGGCAAAAAGTCCAAGCCAGTAATCTGCATATTGGCGGCCAAACCATGAGTCTAGAGAAAGAGGGTGCCTTCACCGGTGAGGTAAGTGCAGATATGCTACGTGATGTAGGTTGCCGTTATGTCATCTTGGGACATTCTGAGCAGCGCCGATATCATGCCGATAGTGATATCTCAATTGGTACTAAAATGGTAACTGCTCTACGCGCCGGATTAACACCTATCGTTTGTATTGGTGAATCTCTGCAGCAGCGTAAAGAAGATAAGGCTGAATCGACTATTATGCGTCAGCTTGGTGCTCTATTAGCACTCGGTCGCTGGGTTGATCTAAGTGACTTAGTTATTGCGTATGAACCGATCTGGGCAATTGGTACAGGAGAGACAGCTAGTCCTGAACAAGCGCAAGCGATGCATGCTTATATTCGCGCAGAATTGACTAAGAGTCGTGCGCAGTTAGCAGACACAGTACGTGTTTTATACGGTGGCAGCGTAAATCCGGATAATGCTGCAAAGTTATTTGCTCAAACTGATATTGATGGTGGTTTGATTGGTGGTGCTTCGTTGCAAGCCGACTCGTTTAATCAAATTATTACGGCAGTTTGAAATACTGAACCCTAAAAGGCTTAAACCTTATGATTTATAACATTCTCGTGACTATTGATGTCTTTATCGCCGCCGCCTTGATCGCTCTGGTGCTTATGCAACAGGGTAAAGGTTCTGGTATGGGTGCTGCTTTTGGCGCCGGCGCATCTTCTACTGTATTTGGTGCAAGTGGGGCGGGCTCTTTTCTAACACGAGCTACTGCGATACTGGCAGCTCTATTTTTCATTAATAGTATTTTATTGGCCTATATT
Organism: uncultured Gammaproteobacteria bacterium; assembly: GCA_905479295.1. GTDB lineage: Bacteria > Pseudomonadota > Gammaproteobacteria > UBA4575 > UBA4575 > UBA4575. The sequence goes on from CAJQLY010000042.1 coordinate 10,098, forward strand.
GCTAGTAATCGCGCTGACGATAGCAGTGTGCTTGAATCTTCTGCTGTAGTTGAAAGGCTGGCACCTGGTACTGACGATGTGGGTGTTCAAGTCGGTGATGGTGTGAACGTTCTTAACATGGAAGGTAAGTCACAAGATGAGATCGTTGATATCGTTCGCTCTGAGATCGACCGTTTGAATCAAGAAGAAGCATCTGCTGCGGATAAAGCAGAATAAAGCCCATAATTACGGGTCGTCAAGAACAGCCGATGTGGTGGAATTGGTAGACACGCTGTCTTGAGGGGGCAGTGGCGAAAGCTGTGCCGGTTCGACTCCGGCCATCGGCACCATACTTATCCTTCCTACTCACAATATTGGTGAGAGGAAGGTTTTATAAAACCCTCTAAATGTATTTCAAAACTTCTTTTGTCAATGTGCAATCTCTGTTTTTAGTCTACCTCAAGCTCTAAGATAATAGTTTTGTTAGGGCTGTGATTTATGTGCTTAGTCTATGCTGATAGCTTAATCTCAAGTCTATTATTATCTGTTTTATAATGGCTTCTATGGGCTATTCACTTAATTGCAAAGCACTGTCATATTGCACCGTAACTTCCTTGTAATCTAAAGCTGATCTGCGTACACTCCTTTGCTTGTCGGTGCGGGGTGGAGCAGTCTGGCAGCTCGTCGGGCTCATAACCCGAAGGTCGTAGGTTCAAATCCTACCCCCGCTACCAATCGACAGTTCGCGTTCGCGATGTTTGCAATAATCACTTTTTCTATCAGTTGACATGACTCTCTAAAGATTCAATTACGCGTTTTATTAGAGCGCAATTACTTACTTAGCTGATTCCTGTAATGCTGTCTCGCATAGTTCCATTAAGGCTTCAATGCTGGTCATTCTGGTGTAGTTAGGCCGTATGACAAAGGCGATGCGACGGTGTGGCCCAGGTTCATCGATATGGATAGCATTCAGCAATGGGTTCTGTGCAATCAAAGGGTCGAGTGCCATCTCTGGAATTAGCGTGGTACCTAACTTGCCTAAGACCATTTGGATTAATGTGTTCAGGCTGGTTGCCCCGAGTGTGTTACTAGGGGCTGTTTCAGATAGCTTGCAGACCTCAAGGATATTATCCCTCAAGCAATGCCCATCTTTTAATAACAGTAATTTGCTTTGCTTTATTTCTTCTTTAGAAGCAATTTTCTGTTGAGTGTTTTTGTCATCTTTTAAGGTGATCCAATAAAAGTCTTCTTGCCAAAACTCCATCTGTAACAATCCGTCACAAGGGAAGGGTAGCGCCAGAATAGCTGTATCAATGTCACCTTTTTTCACCATGTCTATTAAAGCGGCTGAGTGTTCTTCGACGATAGTTAATTGTGCCTGCGGATAAATTTTGTTCAGTAGTGGGAAGATTTTGGGTAATAAAAAAGGTGCAATTGTTGGAATGACACCAATAGTAATGGGATAACTGAGGGCAACTTATGATTTGGTCAGTATTGAAGCTAGGGATTTACGGTTTATAGCGGTGGAATAGTTAAAAATAACGAATTTAGTGGCCAAAACGGCGCATTCTCCATGTATTTTTAGTTGCCGCGAGGCCGCAGCTAAAATATACTTCGTTACTGAGTGGTGGATACACTCAAAGTTTACGTGAAGCCCCGGTTGGGGCTTTTTTGTTGGCCGATGCTAAATAGTAGCGGTGACATAACGGTTTAAATGGGCTTTATGCCCATTTTTTATTTGTGGAGCCAAAAGATTGAGTGCTGATCCGGAAGGACTTGAGTCGCTGTTATTGCCAGCAATTGAGGGGCTAGGCTTCCGTCTTTGGGGTGTGGATTACCGTAGTTCACCAAAGCATGCGCACTTAAAGATTTTCATTGATCATGATGACGGCATCCAAGTTGATGATTGTTCTGCAGTTAGCCATCAAGTGGCAGGTGTATTAGATGTTGAAGATCCAATCACTGTTGCGTATACCTTAGAGGTGTCATCGCCAGGGATTGAAAGACCCTTGATGAAGCTAGAGCACTATCAACTTTATATCGGTAAGGAAGTGAAAATTAGGCTGACCTGGTCGGTCAATAATCGAAAGAATTTTTTAGGCACGCTAGTGCGTGTCGATGGTGATGAAATAGTCATCGCGGTAGACGGAGAAGAATTCAGCTTCCCCGTGAACGCCGTTAAACGAGCAAATCTGGTCTACGACGGGAAGATGTAAGTTGGAAATAGGATCAAGTATGAACAAGGAAATCTTAATGGTTGCCGATACCGTCTCGAATGAGAAGGGTGTCGACAAAGAGATTATCTTCGAAGCGATTGAAGCAGCGCTAGCTACTGCTACACGTAAACGATATCCAGAAGATATCGAAGTACGCGTTGCGATTGATCGTGAGTCTGGCGAGTATGATACTTACCGTCGTTGGTTGGTCGTGGATGATGAAGATCCAGAATTTGACTCAACCGAACGTAAAATCCTTCATAGTTATGCGATACGTGATCACGGTGAAATTGAAGTCGGTGACTACATTGAAGAGTCAATAGATTCAGTTGCCTTCGGCCGTATTGCTGCACACACGGCAAAACAAGTGATTGTTCAAAAAGTACGTGAAGCTGAACGTGCTCAAATTGTTGATGCTTATATTGATCGTGTTGGCGAGCTAATGATGGGTATCGTTAAGCGTTCGGAGCATGGCGGTGTCTTTATCGACCTCGGCTCTAATGCAGAAGGTTTTATTCCACGCGAAGATTTAGTTCCACGTGAATCGATTCGTCCAGGTGATCGTGTGCGAGCTTACCTCAAGGAAGTACGTTCCGAGCCTAGAGGCCCACAACTTTTTCTAACTCGAACTGCACCTGAATTCCTAGTTGAATTATTTAAGTTGGAAGTGCCGGAAGTCGGCCAAAATCTAATTGAAGTACTAGGCGCTGCACGTGATCCTGGCCTACGTGCCAAGATTGCTGTGCGCTCTCTTGACCCACGATTAGATCCTGTTGGTGCTTGTGTTGGTATGCGTGGTTCACGTGTGCAATCAGTATCTAATGAGTTAGCTGGTGAGCGAATCGACATTATCTTATGGGATGAGAATCCAGCTCAGTTTGTTATTAATTCAATGTCACCAGCGATGGTGATGTCTATTGTTGTAGATGAAGAGACTAACAGCATGGATATCGCGGTAGAGGAAGACAAATTATCACAAGCGATTGGGCGTGGTGGTCAAAACGTTAAATTAGCTAGTGAGTTAACAAAGTGGGATCTGAACGTGATGACAGAAGTTCAGGCCGAAGAAAAGAATGAAGGCGAGATGCGCCAAAGCCAAGAGTTATTCATGGCGAAGCTAGATGTGGACGAAGAAGTGGCAGTGATCTTGGTTCAAGAAGGCTTTACTACGGTGGATGAGATTGCTTACGTACCACCAAAAGAATTACTTGAAGTTGAAGAATTTGATGAGCAAATGGTTGATGAGCTTCGTGGTCGGGCACGTGATGCCTTGCTTACAATGGCAATCTCTGACGATAACGCTGAGATTGCGGAGCCTGCTGAAGACTTGCTTGCAATGGAAGGCATGAGCCGAGACTTGGCTTATGAGCTAGCGGCTAAAAGTGTAGTGACAATGGAAGATCTTGCCGAGCAGGCAGTAGATGACATTGCAGACATTGAAGGTCTAGATGAAGAACAAGCAGGGGCGTTAATTATGCAAGCCCGTGCACCTTGGTTCGCAGAAGAATAACGAACCTACTCTTAACACTTTTTAGATAAGCGCATGGCAGAAGTCACAGTAGAACAACTCGCAAAAGTCGTCGGTACTCCGGTCGACAAATTACTTGAGCAGCTTACGGATGCTGGCTTGAAGTTTACAGCTGCAGATCAAGTGATCTCAGATAATGAAAAGCTTCAATTGCTAGAGCATTTGAGAGACTCTCGAAGTGCTAAGCTGGGTAGCGCAGAAGGTGATAATAAAAAAATCACTTTACGACGAAAGAGCACATCACAATTAAAAGTGAGCGGTGGTCAGGGGCGTACCAGCACAAGTAGTACAGTTAATGTCGAAGTGCGACGTAAAAAAACTTACGTTAAGCGCAGTGACTTAGTTGAAGAGCAAGAACAAAAGAAGCGTGAAGAAGAGGAAGCCCTAGAAGCTACCCGTCTAGCGGAAGAGGCAGAGCAAAAGAAGCGTGATGATGAAGCTAATGCTGCTGCTGAGAAACTACGTTTAGAAGAAGAGGCTGTGAAAGAGGCAGCTGAAAAAATCGCTAAAGCAGAAGCAGAGAAGGCGGCGCAAGCACTTGCAGCTGCAAAAGCTATAGCTACACCTGCACCAGCTGTGGAGAAGAAACCTGCAGCAACAGTAACTAAAGATAAAAAGCCTGCACGTAAACGCGATGCTAAACGAGCAGAGTTACATGTATCTAGCGATAAGCGCGGTAGACGCAAGCCGTCTGGTGGCCGAAATCGTGGGCGTGCAACAGTAGAGTCGTCGGGTAAGCATGCCTTTGAGAGGCCTACAGAGCCAGTGATTCATGAGGTTGAAGTGCCTGAGAGTATTTCAGTTGCCGATTTATCACAAAAGATGGCAATTAAGGCTGCAGAAGTCATTAAAGTTATGATGAAGATGGGGGCTATGGCCACTATCAACCAAGTGATTGATCAAGATACCGCGATATTAGTGGTTGAAGAGATGGGTCATGTGGCGACTCCAGTTCAGACTGATAATGTCGAAGCTGATGTGGTTAAGCCTGAATATGACGATGCGGCTAAAGTGACTCGCCCACCAGTGGTGACTGTTATGGGTCATGTTGATCATGGTAAGACTTCATTACTCGATTATATTCGCCGTGCAAAAGTGGCAGATGGTGAAGCCGGTGGTATTACGCAACACGTTGGCGCCTATCATGTTGAAACAGATAACGGTGTCATTACCTTTTTAGATACACCAGGACACGCGGCCTTTACAGCTATGCGTGCACGTGGTGCGCAGGTGACTGATATTGTTGTATTGGTTGTGTCTGCTGATGACGGTGTTATGCCGCAAACAAAAGAAGCAGTTGATCATGCGAAAGCAGCGGGTGTGCCGCTAGTGATTGCAGTTAACAAAATTGATAAAGAAGGCGTTGATCCTGATCGAGTACGTACTGATCTATCTGGCTTGGAAGTTGTTCCTGAAGAATGGGGCGGCGATACCATCTTTATTAATGTATCGGCGAAGACCGGTGAAGGTGTTGAGCAGTTATTAGACGCGATCAGCCTGCAGGCGGAAGTATTAGAATTGAAGGCAGTACCAGAAGGCCCAGCAACCGGTACAATTATCGAATCGACGCTAGATCGCGGACGTGGTCCAGTATGTACCGTCTTGGTTCAAGAAGGACGCTTAGCACGTGGTGATTTATTGTTGGCTGGAGAAGAATATGGCCGTGTACGTGCCATCTTTGATGAGCAGGGCAACCAAGTTGAAAGTGCTGGCCCATCATTACCAGTAGTCGTCTTAGGTTTATCAGGTACGGTCCAATCTGGTGAAGATGCCATTGTTGCAGAGAGCGAGCGTAAGGCACGTGAGATTGCAGAGGGTCGCCGTAGTAGGACGCGTGAGATTAAGTTGGCAGCACAACAAGCCGCCAAGCTAGAAAACATCTTCACTCAGATGAAAGAAAGTGAGATGGAAAGCGTCAATATTTTAGTTAAGGCTGATGTGCAGGGTAGTGCTGAGGCATTGCGTGAATCATTGCTGAATCTTTCTACCGATGAGGTGAAAGTAACTATTGTTAGTGCTGCTGTCGGTGGTATTACAGAATCAGATATCAATTTAGCAGCAGCTTCTAGCGCGATTGTCATGGGCTTTAATGTTCGTGCTGATGGCAGCGCACGGAAGGCGCTTGATGCGACAGGTGTTGATCTACGATATTACAGTGTGATTTACGAAGCGATCGACGATGTGAAGAGTGCGATGAGTGGTCTTCTATCGCCTGAATTACGTGAAGAAATTATTGGTGTTGCTGAAGTGAAAGATGTCTTTAAATCATCAGCGCTTGGTGCTGTCGCCGGTTGTCAGGTGGTTGAGGGCTTAATCAAACGAGGTAGTCCGATTCGTGTCTTGCGTAATAACGTAGTTATATACGAAGGTGAGTTGGAATCATTGCGTCGCCATAAGGATGATGTGAATGAGGTTCGTTCTGGTACTGAATGTGGTATCGCAGTGAAGAACTACAATGATGTCCGTCCAGGCGACAATATTGAGGTGTACACACGCACCGAAATTGCTCGTACTATCGACTAAAATGCCGAAAGACTATCCACGCTCTTTGCGGGTTAGCGAGCAATTAAGACGCGAGCTAACCCTATTAGTTAGAAATTCAGTACGTGATCCCAGAGTAAGTGAGTTTGCTATCTCTGAAGTTGTGGTGAGTAAGGACTTATCTGCTGCTAAGGTCTATTACACCCCATACAGCAGCAATCCTGACCTGGTTGAGCTACAACAGGGTTTAGAAAAAGCCACGCCATTCCTACGCAAAGAGCTCGGTCGTCTGCTTCGCTTACGTATCGTGCCCCATTTGAGCTTTGTCTATGATGACTCATTAGATCGCTCGTCGCGATTGGATGTCTTATTATCAAAAAATCGATTACCACTAGAAGAATCTGAAGATACAGAGCCTGATCAGGCCTCTGAAGAATAGCGAGCATATTCTTGGCTAACCGCAAAAAACGTGGACGTGATCTCCATGGTTTATTCGTTTTGGATAAACCACTTGGAATGTCATCTAATCAAGCGCTACAGCGCGTCAAATACCTATTTAATGCTAAGAAGGCTGGCCATACTGGGACTTTAGACCCTCTTGCTACCGGTGTTCTCGTTGTCTGTTTTGGTCGTGCAACAAAAGCCGCTGAACATATTATTGCCAGTTCAAAAACCTATTATGTGCGTGCCAAATTGGGGCAAAAAACCAGTACGGGTGATGCTGAAGGTGAGCTTGTTGCGGAATCTGATGTGACGGCTGAGCAACTACAGCAACTGGAGGCTGTTGTAGCTCAATTTGTTGGTGAGATAGAGCAAATTCCACCGATGTTTTCAGCGCTAAAGCATGATGGGCAGCCGCTGTATAAACTAGCTCGAGAAGGTGTCGAGATAGAGCGTGAGGCCAGAACAGTCAATATTTATGCAATCAAGGAATTAGTCCAAGATTTAGCTGAAAATACCTTTGATATGGTGGTTGACTGCTCTAAAGGGACCTATATTCGCACTTTGGTGGAAGATATAGGTGAGGCTTTGGGTTGTGGTGCGCACATTCATATCCTGCGCCGAAGTAGAGTCGGTGGTTTTCAAAAGAGTATGACTATTGATGAGCTGGAACAGCGGCAGCAAACCCCTGGTGCAGATATCGCACAATTATTACAACCGCTAGAGATGGCCTTTGCTGAATACCCAAAAGTTGTTGTGAAGGAAGGTTTATTGCAACTATTAGCAGCAGGCAGAGTATTAAATCTGGCTGCTGCGTCAGGTAGCTCCTTTGTCGCTATTTATAATACGAATGGGATTTTTCGGGGTTTAGGTCACGTGAATGAAGACGGATTGGTAAAATTCCAGAACTTTTCCGCTCATTTGATGCAAATATAAGTATTGTGCCTTAGCAATCACGTGGTAGAATCGCGACCTCTCGAATAAAACACTGTAAAGAATACTGAATATGGCGCTAACAGCAGAAGATAAGTCAGGCATTATTGGTGAATACCAGCAAGCAAAAGACGACACAGGATCACCCGAAGTACAGGTAGCTCTGCTGTCTGCACGTATCTCATATCTCAGTGAGCATTTCACGTCTCACAAACATGACCACCACTCGCGTCACGGTCTACTACGTTTAGTTAACAAACGTCGTAAATTGCTTGATTACGTGAAGCGTAAAGATCAGCAGCGTTACCAGAAGTTGATCTCCTCATTAGGTCTACGTCGCTAATAATGCGACCAACGCAATCTACGATGCGTTGTTTATTTCCATTTGATATTTCCGTATGCGCAACACACTGCGAGGGCGTAGTGTGGGCGAAGAAAAATAATCTTAATTGATTCAACTGATAGGTAATGCGTAGTGAATAGTATAAAAAAATCGTTCCAGTTTGGTTCTCGTCAAGTCACCATTGAAACCGGTGAAGTTGCCCGTCAAGCGGATGGTGCTGTCTTAGTTAATATGGACGATACAGTTGTATTGGTTACTGCTGTTGGTGTGAAGAAAGCAGACGCATCGCGTGGTTTTTTCCCGCTGACTGTTAATTATCAGGAAAAGACATACGCAGCTGGCAAGATTCCAGGTGGCTTCTTTAAGCGTGAAGGTCGTCCTTCAGAGAAAGAGACATTGATCTGTCGTTTGATTGATCGCCCGATTCGTCCATTGTTTCCAAAGGGTTTTAAAAACGAAGTTCAAATTATTGCTACAGTCGTTTCACTAAACCCAGAAGTTGATGCAGATATTCCTGCATTGATTGGTGCCTCTGCAGCACTTGCTATCTCAGGCATCCCATTTGCAGGCCCTGTTGGTGCAGTTAAAGTCGGTTATACCGATGGTGACTACATTCTTAATCCAAGCAAAACTGAATTAGAAACTTCTGATCTTGAACTTGTGGTTGCCGGCACTAGTAATGCAGTTCTAATGGTGGAGTCAGAGGCCAACGTATTATCAGAAGAAATCATGTTGGGTGCAGTGATGTTTGGTCATCAACATATGCAATCAGCAATCGCAGCTATTTCAGAGTTGGCAGCCGAAGTGGCCAAGCCTACGTGGGATTGGGTGGCAGAAGAGCATGATGAAGCATTATCAGCGAAGGTTAGTGATGCGTGTCTCACAGAGCTTACTAGCGCTTACCAGACTTCAGAAAAGTTAGCTCGTCAAGAGGCAGTAGCCGCAGTCCGTGCGCAGACGGTTGAAGCGCTGGCGACTGAAGACGGCCCGGCAGCAGCTGAAGTATCAGCTGAGTTCAGTCGGTTAGAAAAATCTTTAGTTCGTGGCAAGATCTTGCAAGGTGAGCCTCGTATTGATGGACGTGATACTAAGACTGTTCGTCCTATTTTCATTCGTACCAATGTTCTACCTCGTGTGCATGGCTCTTCATTGTTTACACGTGGTGAGACACAGGCCATCGTGGCAACAACATTAGGTACTGGACGTGATGCACAAATCATCGATGCCATCGATGGTGAGCGTAAAGAAACATTTATGCTGCATTACAACTTCCCTCCATATTCAGTTGGTGAAGCGGGTCGTACCGGTTCTCCTGGTCGTCGTGAAATTGGTCATGGCAAGTTAGCTAAACGTGGTGTGCAAGCGATTATGCCAACAGGTGACGAGTTCCCATATGTGATTCGTGTCGTGTCTGAGATTACTGAGTCTAACGGCTCAAGCTCGATGGCATCCGTCTGTGGTACCAGCTTGGCGTTAATGGATGCAGGTGTGCCAATTAAGGCGCCGGTTGCAGGTATTGCAATGGGTCTTATCAAAGAAGATGACAAGTTTGCAGTATTGTCTGACATCCTGGGTGATGAAGATCACTTAGGCGACATGGACTTTAAAGTAGCCGGTACTAAAGATGGTATTACGGCACTTCAAATGGATATTAAGATTGACGGTATTACAGAAGAAATTATGCAGGTTGCCCTTGAGCAAGCACAGCATGGCCGCCTACATATCCTAGAGAAGATGGATGAAGTGATTACTGGCCCAAGTGAAATGTCTCAGTACGCACCACGCTTAATCGCTATCAAGATTCACCCAGATAAAATTCGTGATGTGATTGGTAAGGGTGGCGCTGTCATTCGTGCAATTACAGAAGAGACGGGTGCTAGCATCGATATCGATGATGAAGGTAACATCAAGATTGCTTCTGTTGACCGATCAGCTGGTGAAGAAGCACAAAAACGAATCGAACAAATTACAGCAGATGTTGAAGTAGGTACCATTTACGAAGGTAAGGTCGCTAAGATTATGGACTTTGGCGCCTTTGTTACTATCCTTCCAGGTCGCGATGGGTTGGTACATATTTCACAGATCTCAAACGAGCGTGTTGAAAATGTCACCGATGTATTGTCTGAAGGTGAAATGGTCACTGTTAAAGTGTTGGAAGTTGATAAGCAGGGCCGAATTCGTTTAAGCATGAAAGCGGTTGCTGAAGAAACTGAAGCAGAGCCTGCTGCAGAATAATCTAGAGTAGGGCGATGGACGATCCAAAGCGCTGGAAGGAAAAGTTAAACCCTGAGCAGTACGCCGTGTGCTGGCAAAAGGGTACTGAACCTCCGTTTAGCGGCGCCTTGTTGGATAATAAATCGCCTGGGCACTACCACTGTATTTGTTGCGACGCTCTGTTGTTTCAATCCGATAATAAGTTTGATTCGGGCAGTGGTTGGCCTAGTTTTATCCAATCAGCTGATCCTAAAGCTATTCGATATATCGCTGATCAGAGCCATGGTATGGCACGAACTGAAGTTTGCTGTGAGGTATGTGGCTCACATTTAGGTCATGTGTTTGATGATGGTCCTGCACCGACGTATAAACGTTATTGTATTAATTCGTTGTCTCTGATGTTTAAGCCTGGCATAGACGATTAATACAGTTTTTATACGTTTTCCAGAGATATCCACGCTTATTAGATTTAGACCGTATACATCGACCTAATAGCTAGTTGGACATCGCCTGTAATAAATCTTAATTCCTCATACTTACGGACTGGCGTTACACACTCTCGGTGCTATAATCTTAATCAATGGATCAAAGAAATCCTCGTTAATATAAGGTAAATCTAAGATTCAAAACAATAATAACGTAGTAAGAATTTACACCCCTGTTGGAGATGAAAATGAAAAAATTATTAATTAACGTGCGTTACTTCATGGCACCACTACTGATTATTGCGGCGATGTTCGGCGTACTAACCGGTGGCCCATGGGTATGGACAGGTCTAGTACTTTTAGGTGCAGGTATCTTAATCGATACAC
>CAJQLY010000043.1 GCA_905479295.1 uncultured Gammaproteobacteria bacterium
TCTAACTTCAAGGTTGTACCACCAGACACCGGTATCGTGCATCAGGTTAACTTAGAGTACCTAGCACGCGTTGTCTTCACACAAGACAACAACGGCACCACTCAAGCTTACCCAGATACATTAGTTGGTACCGACTCACACACCACCATGATCAACGGTGTTGGCGTCCTTGGTTGGGGTGTTGGTGGCATCGAAGCTGAAGCTTCTATGCTTGGTCAACCTATCTCTATGTTAATTCCAAAAGTCGTTGGCTTTGAACTGACTGGCAAGGTGCCAGAAGGCGCAACAGCAACTGACTTAGTGCTAACCATCGTTGATACCCTGCGTCAGCACGGTGTAGTTGGAAAGTTTGTTGAATTCCACGGTGAAGGTCTTGCTAACTTACCATTAGGTGACCGCGCAACTATCGCGAACATGGCACCTGAGTACGGCGCTACCTGTGGCATCTTCCCAGTTGACCAAGAAACTATCGACTTCCTCGCACTTTCTGGCCGTGACGCAGACCAAGTCGCACTAGTTGAAGCCTATGCGAAAGCACAGGGCATGTGGAATGACGAAAACTCAACAACTGCAGAATACAGCGAAAACCTAAGCCTAGACATGAGCACTGTAGTGCCTAGCCTCGCGGGACCAAAACGTCCACAGGATCGTGTACCACTAAGTGACTCTAAGTCTATGTATGTAGATGCTCATGCTGCACTACAAAAAGAACGTGGCACAAAGTCTGCTGGCACTGCTCAAGTTGAATACAACGGTAGCGAGTTTGCGCTAAATGATGGCGCAGTGGTTATTGCAGCGATTACCTCTTGCACCAACACCTCTAACCCTAACGTTATGTTAGGTGCAGGCTTGGTTGCGAAGAAGGCAGCAGCTCTAGGCGTTAAAGTTAAACCTTGGGTTAAGACTTCACTAGCACCGGGATCACTGGTAGTTACTGAATACCTAGAAAATGCAGGCCTACTCGACCCACTAAAGAGCTTAGGTTTCCACGTAGTTGGTTATGGCTGTACCACTTGTATTGGTAACTCAGGTCCATTACCTGAGCCAGTCTCTAAGGCGATCATCGATAACGATCTAACAGTGACTTCTGTCCTATCAGGCAACCGTAACTTTGAAGGTCGCGTACACGCCGAAGTGAAGATGAACTACCTTGCTTCACCACCATTGGTCGTGGCTTACGCTATTGCCGGCCGTATGGATATCGACGTTTACAACGAGCCGCTAACAACAACGGCTGATGGCAAAGAAGTCTTCCTGAAAGATATCTGGCCAACACAGAAAGAAGTCGCCGATACCGTGCGTGATTTCTTAACTGTTGAGCAATTCACTAAGTCTTACAAAGACCTATTTGCAGGTGATGCAAACTGGGCCAAGTTAGACGTTGAAGAAAGCCAGCTTTACAGCTGGGATGACTCAACCTATGTCGCTAACCCGCCATACTTCGAGAACATGACAGCCGATATCAGCCCAGTGGCTGATATTACAGGTGCACGTGTTCTAGCTTACCTAGGTGACTCAGTAACTACTGACCACATCTCTCCTGCTGGCTCTATTAAGGCCGACAGCCCTGCAGGCAAATACCTGCAAGAGAAAGGGGTTAGCCCAGGTGACTTCAACTCTTATGGCTCACGTCGTGGTAACCACGAGATCATGATGCGTGGCACCTTTGCCAACATCCGTTTGCGTAACAAGATGGCTCCAGGCACTGAGGGTGGCTTCACTCGCATGCAACCTGCAGACACTGAAACAACCATCTTTGAAGCAGCGATGCAGTATCAAGCTGATAGTGTCCCTACCATCATTTTGGCAGGCAAAGAGTACGGCAGTGGCTCATCACGTGACTGGGCAGCAAAAGGTCCACGTCTACTAGGTGTGAGTGCAGTTATTGCAGAAAGCTACGAGCGTATTCACCGTTCAAACTTAGTTGGCATGGGTATCTTGCCACTACAGTATGAAGAAGGTCAGAACGCAGAAAGCATCGGCTTAAGTGGTCGTGAAAGCATCGATATCGTTGGTCTAACTAACGGTACTGCGAAATCTGTTGAAGTGGTTGCTACCAAAGAAGACGGCAGCAGCATCACCTTCACCGCTAAGGTTCGTATCGATACGCCACAAGAGATCGAGTACTACCAGAACGGCGGTATCTTGCACTATGTACTGCGTCAACTTGCAGCTTAGAATCAAAGCCTCAAGTAAGACTCTTAAGAACCCCGCTTCGGCGGGGTTTTTGCTTTATGCCATTAAATAAAACACTACTATTAGGCAGCCTCTTTGTGATGGCAGGCGAGCTACTCTTCGTCGGCATGGGCATGCTGATCAAGATACTCAGCGAGACCTTCAGCAGTCAGCAACTGGTGTTCTTCCGCAACATCTTCGGCGCACTGGTGCTGATCCCAATCCTTTACCGTAACGGCCTCAACGGGCTCAAGACCGACCGAATCAAGTTACACCTACTGCGTGCTAGCAGTGGGTTATTGGCCATGTTCTGCTTCTTCTATGCCTTAGCTAACATTCAGCTGGCCAACGCCATGTTGTTAAAGATGACCGTACCGTTGTTCATCCCGATCATCGCCGTGCTCTGGATTAAAGAACAGATCAACGCCAAGACAATTTTTGCGATCGCCTTAGGCTTCTTTGGTGTCACTGTCTTTTTGGATCCGCAGGCAGGCATTCAAATGGCTGGCATTATCGGCTTAGCTGGCGGAGCCTTTGCCGGACTCGCTAAGGTCTCTATTCGTAAGATGTCTGACACTGAGCCGGCTACCCGTATCGTCTTTTACTTCGCCTTGTTTGCCACCCTCCTCTCAAGCCTATCGTTATTCATTGGCGACACACACTGGCCCAGCACCACACACTGGCCATGGCTATTACTCCTCGGCATACTCGGCACCTGTGGCCAACTCTGCCTAACACAGGGTTATCGAATGGCACCTGCCAGCCAGGTAGCCACCTTTACCTACTCCTCCTTGATCTGGGCAACCATCGCCGGTTATCTGTTCTGGAATGAATTACCGGAGTTGCAAACTGTCATCGGTGCCGCCTTGATCATCCTGGCTGGGATCGTGTTGATTTATAAACCACAGAAAACCTAGAAAATAAAAGCCATATTTAGTGCAGGTCACTTAACTCTGTTATCATCCGCTCGCCGATAAAATTCAGCTAATAATGAAGTACTCATTAGATGGGTTTATTTAAATTAAAATAAATTAGGATTGATATGCCAGAGATTAGCGTTGAAAAGGACCTTACTGATGCACGTAAGGCCGAATTAGGTATTTCTGATTGGAATGTTTGGGAATGTGAAGTTAGACAGTTCAGACTTGATTTTGATCAAGAACTTGAGCGATCTTACATCTTAGAAGGCGAGATCGTTGTTACGCCTGATGGCGGTGAGCCAGTGACATTGGTTCCAGGTGATTACATCACTTTTCCAAAAGGTCTGAAAAGCGTTTGGTCTGTAACTAAGCAGTTACGTAAGCATTACACCCACGACGCAGAATAAAAATCTCTAAAAATTAATTAGAGATAGAGTTAAAGGAGTCAGGCTCAATTGATTCTGAGTTTATGTCGATAGACGTCTGATTCCCTATAACCGATCCGTTCGATTGATTAGTACATCTTAGTATTGGCTTGTGTACTCCAGCCCCCTGATACCCCCCTCTCCAGCACCCCCAAAACCTTTTTGTAATAAACTCTATTTCAGTACATATAAGCGTGCGCTAATCGCTCCGCATGATTCAATTATAGATTGGTAGGATCTGATTCCATCAATATTTAGATTACTTAATTATATTTAAGCGCTTATAACAGGCTGTTCAAACGGGCATTTAATATCATGGCAAAAAAATTCAATATCTTACAAACTATCCTTCTCCCTACATTCATCGTCTTACTTAGTGGCTGCTCAACCATGAATGATGTAGTACGAGTTAAAGAAAGTGGGTCGGAAGGAACCACTCAGGTTTATCCGATCACTGAAGATCAAGGCTGGAAGATTGCCAAGACAGTATTTCGTTGGGAGGGAGCAGATGCCATTGAAGAACATAGAGACAAAGGATATATGCTAACGAGCAGCGGGATGGATTTGGTTTCATATGGAGCGGTCATGGGTGCTTGGATTGAACCCGTCGATGAAGAAAACACTAATATTACAGTGGTTACAAAACGAAGGCTTACAATAAACCTTTTTACAACTTTGATGGAAAGCACTTTTCATAAACGCTTTGCGCAGGCTGTAGCAATTTTAAAACAAGGGAAGCCACTTCCTGATGTAGCACCAAAAAAGGAAACAGAGTAGGCAATCAGCTCACTGAGTTCCAGTGTAATAAGGGCAAGATTCTGTCATATACCCATATGACAGATAGAGAAATAGCCCAAAGGCCAAACAGGCTCTGCATTCCCTGAGCCTGTCATCTTTAGTCGGTCTTAGAGGCCTTGGATGCCACCTTTAGTTAACAAGGCAGGGTCTAGCAGTTTAAGTAGTTCTTGTTCCGATAGATCGGTCAGCGCGAGTGCTGCTTCAACCACTGTAATACCTTCAGCATAGGCTTTCTTGGCTACTGCTGCGCCCTTTTCGTAGCCGATAACACTGTTCAGTGCAGTGACTAAAATAGGGTTGCGGCTTAAGGCGTTGTTTAATGCATCGTCGTTGACCGTAAAGCCTTTGATTGCACTGTCGGCCATCAAACGTGCAGAGTTAGCTAATAAACTGATGCTTTGCAGCAAGTTGTAAGCGATCACTGGTAACATCACATTCAGTTGGAAGTTACCGGCCTGACCACCAATCGTAATCGTGGCGTCGTTCCCGATGACCTGTGCTGCGACCATTGCAGTCGCCTCTGGGATCACTGGGTTTACCTTGCCCGGCATGATGCTACTACCCGGCTGTAAGGCGGGTAATGCAATTTCACCAAGACCAGCAAGTGGGCCTGAGTTCATCCAACGTAGATCGTTGGCCATCTTAGTCATACTGACAGCGATGGTCTTTAGTTGGCCACTCATTTCTACTGCCGCGTCTTGGCTGCTGAGTGCTTCAAATTTGTCCGGCTTGGTAACGAAGGCGACGCTGGAAAGACTACTGAGGTGCTCAGCAACTTTCACTGCGAAATCAGGGTGTGCGTTGATGCCGGTACCAACAGCGGTGCCACCCTGTGCGAGTTCAAGCAACCGTGGCATAGCAGACAGTACGCGGGCCTTACCATTTTCGATTTGTGTCGCCCAGGCATTGAGTTCCTGCGCTAGGGTCACTGGCATCGCATCCATTAGATGCGTACGCCCAGTTTTAACTGCGCCTTCTAGTTCGCCTGCTTTGCTACGTAAGGTAGTCGCCAGGTGATCTAATGCCGGTAGTAACTGCTCAGCAATCTCGATGCTGGCACTGACATGAATCGCCGTTGGAATGACGTCGTTTGAGCTTTGGCCCATATTGACGTGATCATTCGGGTGCACATCACTAGCACCAGCATTGGCCGCTAGATGAGCGATCACTTCATTACAATTCATATTCGAGCTAGTACCTGAACCGGTCTGGAAGACGTCGACTGGAAAATGGGTATCAACTTCACCATTAGTCACAGTTTTGGCTGCCGCGATGATCGCGTCTGCAGTCGCTTGCTCCATCAACCCTAGATCTAGGTTGGCACTAGCACAGGCGGATTTAATCAGGCCTAAAGCGCGAATAAAGCTGCGCGGCATTGGCAGGCCACTGATTGGAAAATTATTCACTGCGCGTTGGGTCTGGGCACCGTATAAGGCGTCTTCTGGCACCTGTAGTTCACCCATACTGTCTTTTTCTATTCTGT
>CAJQLY010000044.1 GCA_905479295.1 uncultured Gammaproteobacteria bacterium
GATGGTATGTAGTCCACGCCTACTCGGGATTCGAGAACCAAGTGAAGCGCTCATTAGAAGAGCGCATTCAACGCTTTGGCATGGAAGACAAATTCGGTGAGATCTTAGTGCCGATGGAAGAAGTAGTTGAAATGCGTGAAGGGCAGAAAAAGCGCAGTGAGCGTAAGTTCTTTCCTGGTTACGTATTAGTGCAAATGGATATGGAAGATGAATCTTGGCATTTGGTGAAAGACGCGCCAAAGGTTTTAGGCTTTATTGGTGGGACATCAGATAGCCCAGCACCGATCCAAGACCATGAAGCAGAGGCTATTTTGCAGCGTATCCAAGAAGGTGTTGATAAGCCAAGACCTAAGGTTCTATTTGAGCCAGGTGAAGTGGTACGTGTAACTGATGGACCGTTTAATGACTTTAATGGTGTGGTCGAAGAAGTTAACTACGAAAAGAGTCGTATGTTAGTTGCAGTACAGATTTTCGGTCGTTCTACTCCTGTTGAACTTGAGTTCGGACAGGTTGAGAAAGGCTAATTTATAAGGGCTAAGGCTTTTGGGCCTGGTCCGATAGAGATGTGACGGAAGGTAGTTTAAGGACTGCCTTCCAATTTAAAACTAGCACGGGGAGCGTTCCATTTGAAATGGTCGCGACTGCACCCGTAGGAGATAGTCATGGCTAAAAAAATCGAAGCCTATATCAAGCTTCAAGTTCCGGCTAATGAAGCCAACCCTAGTCCTCCGGTAGGTCCTGCATTGGGCCAACACGGTGTCAATATCATGGAATTCTGTAAAGCGTTTAATGCGCAAACACAGAGTCTAGAGAAAGGCATGCCTGTACCGGTCGTAATAACTGTTTATAACGATCGTAGTTTTACGTTCATTATGAAAACTCCGCCAGCAGCTATTTTGTTGATGAAGGCGGCAGGTATCACTAAAGGCAGCGGCACACCGAACACTGATAAAGTGGGCAAAGTGACTCGTGCGCAGTTAGAAGACATTGCGAAGACTAAAGAACCTGATCTAACCGCCACTGATATGGATGCAGCAGTACGCACCATAGCGGGTAGTGCGCGTAGCATGGGTCTCGAGGTTGAGGGAGTATAGAAAATGGCTAAATCAGGAAAGAAAATTACGCAGGCACGTGCCAATGTCGATATCGACAAGGTATACGCTCCAATCGACGCGATGCAGCTGGTAAAAGATAATGCCGGTGCAAAGTTTGTAGAGTCTGTAGACGTTGCTGTTAATTTAGGTGTTGACCCTAAGAAGTCTGATCAAGTGGTCCGTGGTGCTAGTGTATTGCCAAACGGGACTGGTAAGGTGGTTCGTGTAGCAGTATTTGCACAGGGCGATCAAGCAAAAGCAGCAGAAGCAGCAGGTGCTGATATCGTTGGTTTTGAAGATCTAGCTGAAACCATTAAGAAAGGCGAAATGAATTTTGATGTCGTTATTGCATCACCAGATGCCATGCGCATCGTTGGCCAACTAGGTCAAATTTTAGGTCCACGTGGCCTCATGCCTAACCCGAAAGTGGGTACAGTTACCCCTGATGTAGCAGGCGCTGTAAACAATGCTAAAGCAGGACAAGTACGTTACCGTGCAGATAAGACCGGTATTGTTCATTGCAGCATTGGTAAGGTAGATTTTGAACCCCAAAAACTGGTTGAAAATTTAGCTACATTAATAGCAGATCTAGTGAAAGCTAAGCCCTCTGCAGCTAAAGGTATTTACTTGAAGAAAGTTGTTGTTTCTTCAACGATGGGTGTTGGCATTCAGCTTGACCAATCGGCGCTAAATTAAGAGATTAACGGCGCTTTGCGTCGGCTTTGGCTACTAGCTAAGTAGCCGTTATAGACTTTGGGCTGTTTCGGTTTGCCGAACGGCCGTCAAAGATCGTTGGTACAAGTGAAAGCTTGTTTAAACTATAGGCCAGCGTAGACGGTGGCTCCATATCAGGATAATCCTGAGTTGGAACACTGCAATACGGATCGGAATTTTCCGGTCTTTAGCAACCTTGAACAGAAGGCCTAGCCTGATGTTTGAGTCAACTTAGGAGAACTAAACTGTGGCACTAAACCTGGAAGACAAAAAGAAGGTTGTCTCTGAGGTTGCTGCGGTTGCTGCTGAAGCTCACTCGGCGGTTGCCGCTGAGTATCGTGGACTTGAAGTTGATGCCTTAACTGAATTACGTAAGAAAGCCCGTGAAGGCGGTGTCTATCTACGAGTGGTGAAAAACACACTCGCTCGACGTGCGGTTGAAGGTACTGAATTTGAGTGCATGAGTGACGGTTTCGTAGGCCCATTACTACTTGCCTTTTCGCAAGAAGATCCGGGTGCTGCGGCGCGTGTCATTAAAGACTTCGGTAAAGAACATGATCTGTTAAAGGTCACAATGCTCTCAATCGGTGGGGAATTATTACAACCCACTGATCTTGAGCGTTTGGCCAGCCTACCGACTAAGGATGAGGCAATCAGCATGTTGATGTCAGTAATGAAGGCACCAGTCGAGAAATTTGTTCGAACACTGGCGGAACCACATGGAAAAATGGTTCGTACCGTTGCTGCTATTCGCGACCAAAAGCAAGCTTAAGAAGTTACACATACTAGTTAATTGATTTAGGAGTTTATGAAAATGGCTGTATCTCAAGATGAAATTTTAGAAACGATTTCCAATATGTCAGTTATGGAGGTTGTTGACCTCATTTCTGCAATGGAAGAGAAGTTTGGTGTATCAGCAGCAGCGGCAGTAGCAGCAGCTCCAGCAGCGGCAGCAGCCGGTGAAGCAGCAGCAGAGCAAACTGAGTTTGATGTTGTTATGAGTAGCTTCGGCAGTAACAAGGTAGCAGTGATTAAAGTAGTACGTGCTGCAACCGGTTTAGGCTTGAAAGAAGCGAAAGAAATGGTAGAAGGCGCACCGTCTACAATTAAAGAAGGCGCGACTAAGGATGATGCAGAAGACATGAAGAAGCAGCTTGAAGAAGCTGGCGCTTCTGTTGAACTGAAGTAATCGCACACCGTTTCACGTGCTAGAAAGATAGACGTGTGCAACGCACGCACAGCCTGAAAGCTGCGCGTGCGTTCGCTCGTTTTCGTAATTTAGATATTTAGTTTTTGCCCGTACACGAGGGAGGCTCGATGCAATATAGTTTCACCGAAAAGAAAAGAGTTCGTAAAGATTTCGGTAAGCGTCCACAGATTTTGGAAGTGCCGTACATGCTGCAATTGCAGATTGCGTCATACCGCCAATTCTTGCAGCTGGATACTAGTATCGAAGAACGCACAGAAGTTGGGCTTCATAGTGCCTTCAGGTCCGTATTTCCGATTGACAGTTATTCAGGCAACGTTGTTCTTGAATACGTTAGCTATCGTCTCGGAACTCCAAAGTTTGATGTTAAAGAATGTCAACTGCGTGGTTTAAACTACTCCGCGCCATTGCGCGTGACTGTACGCTTGGTGATCTATGATAAAGAAGCACCAGCAAGCCAGAAAAAAGTTAAAGACATTAAAGAACAAGAAGTCTACATGGGCGAATTGCCGCTGATGACAGACACCGGTACCTTTATTATTAATGGTACTGACCGTGTTATTGTCTCGCAATTACATCGTTCGCCAGGTGTATTCTTTGACCATGACAAGGGCAAGACCCACTCGTCAGGCAAGTTACTCTATTCAGCTCGTATTATCCCTTACCGTGGATCATGGCTGGATATGGAGTTCGATCCAAAAGATTGTTTATTTGTTCGTATTGACCGTCGCCGTAAATTACCTGCGACTGTGTTGCTACGCGCTCTGGGCTATGAGACACCGGAAATTCTTTCGATGTTCTTTGATACCCATAAAATTAAGATCAGTAAGAAGGGTTTTGAGTTAGCACTTATTCCTGAACGACTACGTGGCGAAGTAGCTACTTTTGACGTTGAAGTGGCGGGCAAGGTTTTAGTTGAAGCCGGTCGACGTATCACTATGCGTCACGTCCGTAGCCTGACTGAAGCTAAGATTAAGAGCTTGATTGTTCCGGCTGACTTCTTGCTTGGTAAAGTGATCGCGCAAGATATTGTTGACCAAGAAACGGGTGAGCTGATCTTTGCTGCGAACGAAGAGCTAGTAGAAGAGAATATTGCTAAGTTGACCGAAAATGGAATCAAGGAATTCGAGGTTTTATACACGAATGAAATTGATCGCGGCCCTTACATTTCTAAGACTCTTGCTATTGATTCTACTGCTACAGAATTAGAAGCGCAGGTGGAAATCTATCGCATGATGCGTCCAGGTGAGCCGCCAACTAAAGATTCAGCACAATCACTCTTCAACAATATGTTTTTCTCTGACGATCGATATGACTTATCGCCAGTAGGACGTATGAAGTTTAACCGTCGCTTAGGTCGTGAAGAGACTACAGGCACCGGTACATTAAGCAAGGATGACATCCTTGACGTTATGAAAGTGCTCATTAATATTCGTAATGGCGATGGCATGGTCGATGATATTGATCACCTCGGTAACCGTCGTATTCGTTGTGTTGGTGAGATGGCTGAAAATGTCTTCCGCGTTGGTTTAGTGCGAGTTGAGCGTGCAGTAAAAGAACGTCTAACATTGGCAGAATCTGAAGGCTTAATGCCGCAGGAAATGATCAATGCTAAGCCGGTAGCTGCTGCCATCAAAGAATTCTTTGGTTCTAGCCAGTTGTCGCAGTTTATGGATCAAAACAATCCATTATCAGAAGTAACTCATAAGCGTCGTATCTCCGCTTTAGGCCCAGGCGGCCTAACTCGTGAGCGTGCAGGCTTTGAAGTACGTGATGTGCATCCGACACACTACGGTCGTGTCTGCCCAATTGAGACCCCTGAAGGTCCAAACATTGGTCTGATTAACTCACTCGCAATCTATGCACAAACCAACGAATATGGTTTCTTAGAGACACCTTATCGCAAGGTTAATAAGGGTAAAGTAACCGATCAGATCGATTACCTATCAGCGATCGAAGAAAGTCAGTTCGTGATTGCTCAGGCGAATGCTAGCTTGAATGAAAAAGGTGCATTGGTTGATGAATTAGTTTCTTGTCGTCACCTCAATGAATTCTCTTTATCTACTCCAGATAAAGTGGAATACATGGACGTATCACCGAAACAGATTGTTTCAGTAGCAGCGGCCTTGATTCCATTTTTGGAGCATGATGATGCAAACCGTGCATTGATGGGTTCTAACATGCAACGTCAAGCCGTACCAACCTTGCGTGCAGAAAAGCCATTGGTTGGAACCGGGATTGAACGTGCCTTAGCGATTGACTCTGGTGCTTCAGTTATTGCCAAACGTGGCGGTGTTGTTGACAGTGTCGATGCAGGTCGTGTTGTGGTTCGTGTGAGTGATGAAGAAACTCAAAGTGGCGAGTCAGGTGTTGATATTTACTCTCTGACTAAGTACACCCGTTCCAATCAAAATACCTGTATTAATCAACGTCCACTGGTTCGACCAGGTGACAAGATTAGTAGAAATGACGTTTTAGCTGATGGCCCATCCACTGATATGGGTGAGTTGGCTTTAGGTCAAAACATGCTAATCGCATTTATGCCATGGAATGGTTACAACTTTGAGGATTCGATTCTCTTATCGGAACGTGTAGTTGAAGAAGATCGTTTCACTACCATTCATATTGAAGAAATGAGCAGTGTTGCACGTGATACGAAGTTAGGTGCAGAAGAGATCACAGCAGATATTCCAAACGTCAGCGAAAGTTTGCTGGCTAAGTTAGATGACTCTGGCATCGTTTACGTAGGCGCAGAAGTGAAGCCTGGTGATATCTTGGTCGGTAAAGTAACACCGAAGGGTGAGACTCAGTTAACACCGGAAGAAAAGCTTCTGAGAGCAATTTTTGGTGAAAAAGCATCTGACGTGAAAGACACTTCTTTACGTGTACCTTCTGGCATGGAAGGCACTGTGATTGATGTTCGTGTATTCACTCGCGATGGTGTTGAGAAAGATCGTCGTGCATTACAGATCGAAGAAGCAGAGATCGAGCAGGTTAAGAAAGATCTGCGTGATCAAATTCGTATCTATGAAGAAGACGTTTACAGTCGTGTGCAACGTCTGATTACCAATAAAGTATCTGAGGGTGGCCCTGAAGGGCTAGCCGCAGGTAGCAAGGTGACTGCACAATATTTACAAGAGTTAGCACGTCAGCGTTGGTTTGAAATACGTATGCGCGATGAGACTGTTAACGAAAAGCTTGAACAGTTAGCGAAAAGCCTAAATACACAACGTGAACTGTGTGATAACCGTCTCGTCGAGCAGAGAGAAAAGATCACTGCAGGTGATGACCTTGCTCCAGGCGTATTGAAGATGGTTAAGGTTTACCTTGCTGTTAAACGCCATATGCAGCCAGGTGACAAGATGGCTGGTCGTCATGGTAACAAAGGTGTGGTCTCTATGATCGTGCCAGTGGAAGACATGCCACATTCAGAAGATGGTACACCAGTTGATATCGTTTTGAACCCGCTAGGTGTTCCGTCACGTATGAACGTCGGTCAGGTATTAGAAGTCCACTTAGGTTGGGCGGCTAAAGGTCTTGGTTTGAAGATCAAGGGCATGATGGAAAACGACGGTACGGTTACTGAGTTGCGTGACTTCTTGGATCAGGTTTATAACCAAGATGAAGGTACTTCAGTTGATCTGTCTCAGTTTAGTGATGATGAGATCGTTGATCTCTCTACCAACCTACAAGGTGGTGTGCCAATGGCAACACCAGTCTTTGATGGTGCTGAGGAGAGTGAAATTAAACGTATGCTAGCGTTGGCTGACTTGCCGGAAAGTGGTCAAACACAATTGATTGATGGTCGTACTGGCCAAGACTTTGAGCGGCATGTAACAGTTGGTTATATGCATATGCTGAAGTTGAATCACTTGGTTGACGACAAAATGCATGCACGTTCAACTGGACCATATAGCCTAGTAACACAGCAGCCATTAGGTGGTAAAGCACAATTCGGTGGGCAGCGTTTTGGTGAGATGGAGGTCTGGGCACTAGAAGCTTATGGTGCGACTTACACCTTGCAAGAGATGCTGACAGTGAAGTCGGATGATGTTGCTGGTCGAAACAAGATGTATAAGAACATCGTTGATAACGACCACCAGATGGAAGCAGGCATGCCAGAGTCGTTTAACGTATTGATGAAAGAGATTCGATCTTTGGGTATCAATATTGAATTAGAGCAAAACGACTAAGGGCTCGTTTTATGAGCCTCTGCATAATACATTTGAAATTTTTGCGTACACTCGTTAGGAGCCGCGATGAAAGATCTACTTAATCTACTCAAGCAACAAGGACAGGTTGAAGACTTCGACGCCATTAAAGTTGGCCTCGCTTCACCAGATATGATTCGTTCTTGGTCGTTCGGCGAAGTTAAGAAGCCAGAGACGATCAACTACCGAACGTTTAAGCCTGAGCGTGACGGCCTCTTTTGTGCCAAGATTTTTGGTCCGATTAAGGATTATGAATGCCTCTGTGGTAAGTACAAACGTTTAAAGCACCGTGGTGTGGTATGTGAGAAGTGTGGTGTTGAAGTCACACAGACTAAAGTACGTCGTGAGCGTATGGGTCATATTGAACTGGCCTGTCCAGTTGCACATATCTGGTTCTTGAAATCACTGCCATCACGTATCGGCCTATTGCTGGATATGACCCTGCGTGAAATTGAGCGCATCCTTTACTTTGAAGCCTTTGTTGTAACCGACCCAGGTATGACTGAGCTAGAGACTAAGCAGTTACTATCAGAAGAAGCTTATCTCGAGAAGATCGAAGAGCATGGTGATGAATTCCGTGCTGGCATGGGTGCTGAAGCGATTTACGAATTGATGATGCAGGTTGACATGAAGTCACAGGCTGTTCAGTTGCGTGAAGACATCGTTACGACTCGTTCAGAAGCTAAATTGAAGCGTTACTCTAAACGTTTAAAGCTTGTTGAAAACTTAGTTGAATCAGATAACAAGCCAGAGTGGATGATTCTTACGGTTCTACCGATTCTACCACCCGATCTACGCCCATTAGTACCGCTGGATGGCGGTCGTTTTGCGACTTCAGATCTGAACGATTTATATCGTCGTGTGATTAACCGAAACAATCGTTTAAAACGCCTGCTCGAACTTAATGCGCCTGACATCATTGTGCGCAATGAGAAGCGTATGCTGCAAGAGTCTGTTGACGCCTTGTTGGATAATGGTCGTCGTGGTCGTGCTATTACCGGTACTAATAAGCGTCCGTTGAAATCATTAGCAGACATGATTAAAGGTAAGCAAGGTCGCTTCCGTCAGAACTTGCTCGGTAAGCGTGTTGATTACTCTGGTCGTTCAGTCATTGTTTGTGGTCCAACACTGCGTCTGCATCAGTGTGGTTTGCCGAAGAAGATGGCGCTTGAGTTATTTAAGCCTTTCGTATTTAGCAAGATTATGTTGCGTGGTATTGCACCAACTATTAAGGCCTGCAAAAAGATTGTCGAACGCGAAGGCGCAGAAGTTTGGGATATTCTAGACGGCGTTATTCGTGAGCATCCAGTGATGTTGAACCGTGCGCCAACATTGCACCGTTTGGGCATTCAAGCATTTGAGCCAATCTTGATTGAAGGTAAGGCAATTCAATTACACCCACTTGTTTGTTCAGCCTTTAACGCTGACTTTGATGGTGATCAGATGGCGGTACACGTACCGTTGTCAATTGAGGCGCAGTTAGAAAGTCGTGCCTTAATGATGTCGACCAATAATATTTTATCACCAGCAAACGGTGAGCCGATTATTGTGCCATCACAAGATATCGTTCTAGGTCTTTACTACATGACACGTGAACGCATCAATTCTAAGGGTGAAGGCATGGTCTTTGCTGATGTTGATGAAGTGCGCCGTGCCTATGAGACAGAGATTGCTAGTCTCCACGCTAAAGTTAAAGTACGTGTTACGCACAAGGTGAAAAATGAAGCCGGTGAACTGGAAGAAGAGACAATACTTGTTGATTCAACAGTAGGTCGTGCCTTGATGGCACAGATTTTACCAGCTGGTCTCGATTTCAGTCATGTAAACCAAGACCTTAACAAGCGTGCAATTTCTAAATTGATCAATGCCTGTTATCGACAGGTAGGCCTTAAAGAAACAGTTATCTTTGCTGATCAGTTGATGTATACCGGTTTTAAGTTTGCAACTCGTTCTGGTGTTTCATTCTGTTCAGATGACATGGTCATTCCGGCAGAGAAAAAAGATATCTTGAATGCAGCCGAACAAGAAGTAAAAGAAATTGAACAGCAATACTCATCAGGCTTAGTAACAAAGGGTGAGCGCTATAATAAAGTGGTCGATATTTGGTCGCACACTAATGACAAAGTAGCCCGCTCGATGATGGAGAAGCTGGGTAAAGAGCAGATTGAAGATGCTGAAGGTAATGTTCATACGCAGCCTTCCTTTAACTCTATTTATATGATGGCTGACTCTGGTGCTCGAGGTTCTGCTGCGCAGATTCGTCAGCTTGCTGGTATGCGTGGCTTGATGGCTAAACCGGATGGTTCAATTATTGAAACCCCGATCACGGCTAACTTCCGTGAAGGTTTGAACGTATTACAGTACTTCATCTCAACCCACGGTGCGCGTAAAGGTCTGGCTGATACCGCATTGAAAACCGCAAATTCAGGTTACTTAACACGACGATTAGTCGATGTTGCGCAGGACTTGGTGATTACCGAGTATAACTGTGGAACTGATAAAGGCATCGCCATGAATCCGATTATTGAGGGTGGTGATGTTGTTTCACCTCTCAGTGAGCGCGTGTTGGGTCGTGTGGTCGCGAAAGATGTTATGGATGCGGATGGTAAGGAAGTGCTTATTCCTGCTGAGACGCTATTGGATGAGGCCTGGGTCGCTAGGTTAGAAGAGTTAGGTATCGACGAGATTTTTGTACGTACACCAATTATTTGTGAGACACGTCATGGTGTTTGTTCGATGTGTTACGGTCGAGATCTTGCACGTGGTCACCTGATTAACGGCGGTGAAGCCGTTGGTGTCATGGCGGCACAATCTATTGGTGAGCCGGGCACACAGTTAACAATGCGTACCTTCCATATTGGTGGTGCTGCGAGTCGTGCTGCTTCAACTAATAGCATCACGCCTAAAGGCGCAGGCAAGATTCGCTTACATAACATCAAGCTGGTTAAACATATTGATGGTCATAATGTTGCTGTATCGCGTTCCGGTGAATTAGGCTTAGTTGACGAGGTTGGTCGTGAGCGTGAACGTTATAAAGTTCCTTATGGTGCTTCTATCGCTGTAAATGAAGGTGATTCAGTACAGTCTGGTCAAGTGGTAGCAAACTGGGATCCACATACACATCCGATTATTTCGGAAGTGGCGGGTCAGGTGAAACTTTCAGACTTTGTTGATGGTGTGACTGTAAATAAGCATACCGATGAAGTCACCGGCTTAAGCTCAACAGTTATTTCTGATCCTAAGAGTCGTCCATCAGCAGGTAAAGACCTGCGTCCTATGGTGCGTCTAGAAGATGATAAGGGCAATGAGCTATTCTTAGCAGACACCGAGATTCCGGCGCAGTATGTACTGCCTGCTGGCGCTATTGTGAGTCTGAATGATGGTGCGCAGGTGGGTGTAGGTGATGTTATTGCCCGCATACCACAGGAGTCATCAAAAACACGTGATATTACTGGTGGTCTACCTCGTGTTGCTGACTTATTTGAAGGTCGTAAACCAAAAGAGCCTGCAGTATTAGCGCAAGCCACAGGTACTGTCAGCTTTGGTAAAGAAACTAAAGGTAAGCAGCGTCTAGTTATCAAGTGTGAAAATAATGAAGAAATCGAAGAGTTAATTCCAAAGTGGCGCCATGTAACTGTGTTCGAAGGTGAGCATGTAGAACGTGGTGAAATGGTTGTTGATGGCGAACCAAGTCCACATGACATCTTACGTTTGTTGGGTGTTAAGGATTTAGCTGAGTACTTGGTTAAAGAAGTTCAAGACGTTTATCGCTTACAAGGTGTGAAAATCAACGATAAGCACATTGAGGTGATTATTCGCCAGATGTTGCGCAAAGTTGAAGTAGTTGATCCGGGTGATACCAATCTACTACGTGGTGAGCAGGTTGAACGCTCACACATCTATGCATTAAATGATGAAATGGAAAGCAAGAATCTACGCCAAGCTGAGTATGCACCTGTGTTATTAGGTATTACGAAGGCATCATTGGTGACAGAATCCTTTATTTCTGCAGCATCATTCCAAGAAACCACACGTGTTCTTACCGAGGCAGCAGTACGTGGCTCGAAAGATAACTTACGTGGATTGAAGGAAAACGTGATTGTAGGTCGCTTGATTCCAGCGGGTACTGGTTTGGCCTATCATGAGCAACGACGTAAGGCCCGTGAGGCTTTACAACTTAATCTGACTGTTGAGCCGATGATGGCTGAGCCGGAAGTAACTGAAACGGAAGAGAGTCCTACGGATGATGTAGCGACAGATTAGGAGTTAAGCGCGTAAATCCTTGACAGCGCTATACCCAGCTCCTAAAATCTCGCCACTCTGCGACAGGTCGATCTCGCCATTGACCTGTCGTTCATTATTTAGGCGGAGCAAATAAAGATATATGACTACGGTAAACCAATTAGTACGTAAACCTCGAAAGAGTAAAGTGTACAAAAGTAATGTGCCTGCCCTTGAAGCATGTCCTCAAAAGCGTGGTGTATGTACCCGTGTATATACAACAACGCCTAAGAAGCCAAACTCTGCGCTACGTAAAGTTGCCAGGGTGCGATTGACCAATGGTTTCGAGGTGTCTTCATACATTGGTGGTGAAGGTCATAATCTACAAGAACACTCGGTAGTATTGATTCGTGGTGGTCGTGTAAAAGATTTGCCTGGTGTGCGTTATCACACAGTACGTGGCAGCCTGGATACTCAAGGTGTGCAAAACCGCAAGAAAGGTCGTTCTAAATACGGCACTAAGCGTGTTAAATCATAAGAATTTGATCGGTAACCAACTAGTGTTGCCTAAATAACTACAGAATAAGCCCAAGCGAGCTAATACATACTATGCCAAGACGTAGAGAAGTCCCAAAACGCGAAGTAATACCTGACCCGAAATACGGTAATGTGCAGATTGCTAAATTCGTAAATATCCTAATGCAGGCGGGTAAGAAATCGACTGCTGAGCGTATTGTTTATCAAGCAATTGATGAGATTACTGCGAAAAAAGGTAGAGACGGCTTAGAAATCTTTATTGAAGCCCTAGATAAGGTTAGACCACCGGTTGAAGTTAAATCTCGTCGTGTTGGTGGTGCAACTTATCAAGTGCCAGTAGAAGTGCGTCCTTTGCGCCAAGGTGCTTTAGCGATGCGTTGGATTGTAGACTCAGCGCGTAAGCGTGGTGAGAAGTCTATGATTAATAAGCTGGCAGGCGAATTAATAGATGCGTCTGAAAATAAAGGTTCTGCGATGAAAAAGCGTGAAGATACACTGCGTATGGCAGAGGCGAACAAAGCGTTCTCCCATTATCGTTGGTAATTTTGTAACGCGGATAAGAAAAAATGGCACGTACGACGCCTATCGAACGATATCGCAATATCGGAATTATGGCGCATATCGATGCCGGGAAGACGACCACGACCGAGCGTATTCTCTTTTACACCGGGGTGTCGCATAAGATTGGCGAAGTACATGACGGCGCAGCTGTCATGGATTGGATGGAGCAAGAGCAAGAGCGTGGTATCACTATCACCTCTGCTGCGACCACCTGCTTCTGGAAAGGGATGGATCAGCAATTTGATCAGCATCGTATCAATATTATTGATACCCCTGGCCACGTAGATTTCACAATTGAAGTTGAACGATCGCTACGTGTCTTAGATGGCGCTTGTGCGGTTTTTTGTGCTGTTGGTGGGGTTGAGCCTCAGTCAGAGACAGTCTGGCGACAGGCGGATAAATACCATGTTCCACGGATGGCTTTCATCAATAAGATGGACCGTTCTGGGGCTGATTTTAGGCGGGTGCTCGAACAGATCCGTGATCGACTCGGGGCTACGCCAATTGCACTGCAATTACCGATAGGTGCGGAAGATGATTTTGCTGGGGTAGTTGACCTCGTCACGTTACGCGCAATTTATTGGAATGAATCAGACGCCGGTACTAGTTATGAGGCGCGAGATATTCCAGCAGAGATGCAGCAGGCTTGTGTTGCTGCACGAGAAGATTTACTCGAAGTGGCGGCTGAAGCATCTGAGGAATTAATGGATGCCTACTTGAATACAGGTGAGCTCGATATAGAGCAAATCTACACAGGTATCCGTAGCCGCACCCTAGCGGGTGAGGTAGTGCCGACTTTTTGTGGTTCGGCCTTTAAAAATAAAGGTGTGCAAGCGTTATTAGACGCTATTGTGCGATTTATGCCAGCGCCAACTGATGTACCTGCGATTATCGGTGTGTCGGATGATGTGGAAGAGTCTGAGGCTAGTCGATCGTCGTCAGATACTGAACCTTTTGCGGCCTTAGCGTTTAAGATTGCGACTGACCCCTTTGTTGGGACATTGACCTTCTTTCGCGTCTACTCAGGTAGTTTGAAGTCGGGCGATAGCGTATTTAACCCCATTAAGGGTAAGAAGGAGCGGATTGGTAGATTGCTACAAATGCATGCTAATTCGCGAGAAGAATTAAAAGAAGTCTATGCCGGCGATATAGCGGCAGCAGTTGGACTTCGAGATGTGACCACTGGTGAAACCCTATGTGCTAAAGAGGCCGTTATTACCCTTGAGCGTATGGAATTTCCAGAGCCGGTTATCTCGGTGGTAGTTGAACCAAGAACCACTGGTGATCAGGCTAAGATGGCAATTGCGTTAGAAAAATTAGCGCAAGAAGATCCATCCTTTAGAGTTATGACTGATGATGAGTCAGGGCAGATTATTATCTCTGGAATGGGGGAGCTGCACCTAGATATTATTGTTGATCGTATGAAACGCGAATTTAAAGTTGACGCGAACGTTGGCACGCCACAAGTAGCCTTTCGCGAGACG
The DNA here is from genome assembly GCA_905479295.1 of uncultured Gammaproteobacteria bacterium. Lineage (GTDB taxonomy): Bacteria > Pseudomonadota > Gammaproteobacteria > UBA4575 > UBA4575 > UBA4575. Next base: position 14,030 of record CAJQLY010000044.1, read on the forward strand.
ATTCGACAAACGGTTGAGCAAGAACACAAGTTTGAACGTGAAACTGGTGGGCGTGGTCAGTATGGACATGTTTTCTTACGTTTAGAGCCGGCTGAATTAGGTAGTGGTTTTGAGTTTATAGATGAAACTGTGGATGGTGTGATTCCAAAAGAATTCATTCCATCCATTGAAAAAGGCATCTTTGAATCGATGCAAAGCGGTGTTACCGCTGGTTATCCGATGGTAGATCTGAAAGTGGCCTTGTTTGATGGGTCTTTTCATGATGTTGATTCTTCGGAAATGGCGTTTAAAATTGCCGCTTCCATGGGGTTCAAAGAGGGCGCTAGAAATGCGAATCCGTGCCTATTGGAACCAATAATGGCCGTTGAAGTAGTAACGCCAGAAGATCATATGGGCGACGTAGTGGGCGATTTAAACCGTCGACGTGGAATTGTTGCTGGCATGGATGACGCTCCTGCGGGTAAAATCGTGCGCGCGGAAGTGCCACTGAAGGAAATGTTTGGTTACGCAACCGATTTGCGATCAGCAACTCAGGGGCGCGCAACCTATGCAATGCAGTTTGAAAAATATGCAGAAGCGCCAGCGAGTGTGGTGACTGCTGTATCTAGGGCTTATTAGTAAATTAATTACGTTTAATATATAGAGGTAGCGATCAATGTCTAAGGAAAAGTTCGAACGAACGAAGCCCCACGTAAACGTGGGCACAATTGGTCACGTTGACCACGGTAAGACAACGTTAACAGCAGCGTTGACCAAAGTGTCAGCGGA
>CAJQLY010000045.1 GCA_905479295.1 uncultured Gammaproteobacteria bacterium
TAAAGGCCAGGCCTTTAGTCGGGTCAAGATTCGTAACTTAAAGACCGGCCGTGTGGTCGATAAGACCTTTAAGTCAGGTGATAGTGTGGATGCAGCGGATGTGATGGAAGTCGATATGCAATATTTGTATACCGATGGCGAAGACTGGCACTTTATGGATCAGACAACCTTCGAGCAGCATGCAGCGAATAAGACGGCGGTCGGTGATGCGGCCTTATGGCTCAAGGAACAGGATATCTGTGTCGTTACCCTTTATAACGGTGCGCCATTATCGATTCAGCCACCTAATTTCGTCGAATTGAAGATTGTGGAAACCGATCCAGGCCTGAAGGGTGATACGGCAACCGGCGGTATTAAGCCCGCCTACCTAGAGACCGGTGCGATGGTGCGAGTGCCCTTGTTTGTTGATCAGGGTGAGAGCATTAGAATCGATACACGCAGTGGTGAATATGTCTCTCGTGCAAAAGAGAGCTAAGTCCTTTAGTAAACTGATGACCCTATTGTGTCTCAGTCAGAGTTAATCAAAACCTTAAAGCTGCGGGCGGAGCTATTAGCTACTGCCCGTAGTTTCTTTGCGCAACGTTCGGTGCTTGAAGTCGAAACGCCTGTGCTGGGTGCTAGTGCGGTCACCGATCCCAATATCCAATCTTTTGTCGTGGCCGATGAGAATAAGCCACCGCGTTATCTACAAAGCTCGCCTGAGTTTTTTATGAAGCGGTTATTGGTCAATGGTGCGCCTGATATCTATCAGATCACAAAGGCCTTTCGTCAAGCCGAGGCGGGTGCGCGGCATAATCCTGAATTCACCCTAATTGAATGGTATCGACGGCAGTTTGATTTGGCGCAGATCTCGCAAGAGACGGCCGAGCTGGTGCAGCAGTTACTGCTGATACGAGAGATTAGCTTACCGATCCAACGCATCTCTTATCGTGCAGCATGTCAGCAGATGTTGGGCTTAGATTTGATTGAACAAAGTCTACAATCCTTGATTCAACTGGCAACAAAGCAAGGGTTGGTGGCTGCCGATAAGCTGCCTAGAGCGGCCTTGTATGATTTCATCTTTGACCAGGCAGTAGTCGCACGTTTGCCTCAGGATGTGATTCATATCGTTGAATACTACCCAGCAGAGCAGGCGAGTTTAGCGCAGCTGTCACAAACAGATGCACAGCTAGCAGAGCGTTTTGAGATCTTCGCTGGTGGCTTTGAGTTAGCAAATGGGTTTTTAGAACTGCGTGACGCAGATGAGCAGCGGCAACGGTTTCAGCAGGATCTGCAGATACGCTCAGAGCAGGGTCTGCCGATGGTGGCTATTGATGAGACATTTATTGCGGCCCTGCGGCAAGGCTTACCAGCCTGTGCCGGTGTCGCCTTAGGCCTAGATCGTGTGCATTTGATCGTGGCACAGGTGGATAGCCTAGATCAGCTGCTACCTTTCTCTTGGTCAGCGCTATAGGTGTCAGCGTAAGCCGTTATGGTTTGTTGCTGTCTGAAGTATCTGAGTCGCTATCTGGCGTGGTAACGTAATCTACCGGTGCTGAGGTCTGCTCTTCTGTCTTAACTTCGGCCTCTACTTCAGCAGTACTGGTGACTTCTTCTATCGCAGTCTCAACTTCTGCTTCAGCTTCTGTTTCAACTTCTGGCACAGCTTTAGCTGCAGCATTAGCCGCTGCCTGTTCTGAGCTGTGGCCAATGGTTTCACCCATCTTTAAGCCCTGTTCTGTTGCGAGTGTTGCCATTGGCGAGTAGCAGCCTTTGGAGAAACAAAGAACAACAGTGGAGCCCATGTTGAAGGTGCCCATCTCATCACCTTTCTTCAAGGTGATATCTTCATTCTGGTAGTCATAGCGTGCCGCTAGATTCATATGTGGTGGTGTGACCATGCCATGCCAGGCCATATCTATGGCGGCAACGTTGACGGCGCCGACCATGGTTGCAGCCATGTAGCCACCATCCACTTCAAAGATTGAGACGACACGTTCATTTTTAGCAAAGACCTTTTCAATCGCTTTCGGTGCATAAGGCGCAACACTAAACAAGCGGCCTGGCACATAGACCATCTCTAACAGACGAGCATCACAGGCCATATGTACCCTGTGGTAATCGCGTGGTGAAAGATAAATAGTCATGAACTGGCCATCGATGAATTTCTCGGCATGGCTGCAGGCCGAGGTGAAAAAGTCATTCAACGAGTAGTGCTTACCCTTGGCTTGAATCATCTGTCGATTATCGATTGCGCCAAATTGACTGATGCGACCATCACAGGGTGAGCTGATGACATCGTTGTCGCGATCTATTGGACGTGTGCCGTCTTTTAGATTTCGGGTAAAGAATTGATTGAAGGTGGTATAGCCTTCGACTTGATCGATTTCGGCATCACTTAAATCAACCTTAAAAAATTTGATAAAGCTACGAATCAACGAGGCTACCCAGAACCCTCTTTGGCGTGTAATCCAGTAGGTGCAGCGGGATAGGAAGTGGTGTGGGAAGAGATGAAAGATTGCGGCTTTCACACGTTCCCATGAGCTGGCGTATTCTTTATTCATTTTGAGTAGTTTGAGTGCACTTGTTGGAAATTATAAACGATATCATCGACCGAATGGGGCGTTCTCAGCAGGGCTGCGATAGCATTATTTGGTGCGATTAGATAAATCGAGCTGCTATGCATCACGTCGTAGTTGTCATTGACATCGATGGTTTCAGGCAGTTTTGCAACTATGCCCATATTCTTGATGAAGGTAGCAAGTTCTGGACCTGCACTGCTGACACCGATCACTTCAGGACCAAAGGTCTCTAAATAGCTTTTCATGCGTTCGGGTGTGTCGCGTAGTGGGTCTACCGAGACAAAGACCGTGCGTACGTTATCGATGTCATGCTCTTGTTTTAGCGTCTGCATGACGGCGCTTAAGGTACCCATGGTAAATGGGCAAATATCAGGGCAATGGGTGAAGCCAAAGAACCAGAAGGTCCATTCGCCTTTGACCTGCTCTGGGG
>CAJQLY010000046.1 GCA_905479295.1 uncultured Gammaproteobacteria bacterium
AAGAACGGCATATGCGTGTACTGCAAGGTGATATGGGGATTGCACATGTGCGTTACCCTACTGCTGGCACGTCATCAGAGGCCGAAGCACAGCCTTTTTATGTGAACTCTCCTTATGGTATTTGCCTTTCACACAACGGCAACTTAACCAATGCGGCTGAGTTAAAGAAAGAACTTTTCATTGATGATCGTCGGCATATTAATACGCGCTCTGATTCAGAGATCTTACTCAATGTCTTGGCGCATGAGCTGAGTGAAGTTGATCACCTCAAGCTGAGTGCAGAGGATGTCTTTGCTGCCGTGCGTGGTGTACATAAACGCTGCCGCGGCGCCTACGGTGTAGTCACTATGATCTGTGGTGTCGGCATGCTCGCATTTCGTGATCCAAATGGTATTCGACCTTTGGTCTATGGCGTTAAAGAAGGTGAGAATGGACGCCAGTATATGATTGCATCCGAGAGTGTAGCGCTGGATGTATTGGGCTATGAGTTGGTGCGTGATGTTAAGCCGGGTGAGGTTATCTTCATCGATAAGGACAATGAGCTTCATTCACAAGAGTGTTCAGAGGCAGCAGTTCTGACACCGTGTTTGTTTGAGTTTGTTTATTTTGCGCGACCAGATTCTATTATTGAAAATGTCTATGTGCAGAAGGCACGGATGCGTATGGGCAATCGCTTAGCTAAGAAAGTGCAACGTGAATGGGCTGACCACGATATTGATGTCGTTATCCCTATCCCTGATACCAGTCGGACAGCAGCCTTAGAGATGGCCCATGTGTTGGATTGTGATTATCGTGAAGGCTTTATTAAAAACCGTTACATCGGTCGTACCTTTATCATGCCTGGGCAGAAACAACGATCAAAGTCGGTACGCCAGAAATTAAACCCGATCAATCTGGAATATAAGAATAAAAATGTGATGCTGGTGGATGACTCGATTGTACGTGGCACCACGTCACGCGAGATCGTACAAATGGCACGCGACGCTGGTGCTAAGAAGGTTTACTTTGCCTCAGCTTCACCACCTGTGCGTTATCCAAATGTCTATGGCATCGATATGCCAGCCGCTGCCGAATTAATAGCTCACGATAGAAATGTAGAACAAATACGGGATGAGATTGGTGCCGATCGTTTGTTCTACCAAGACTTAGAAGATCTGGTCTGGTCGGTCGCTGAGGGAAACAAAGAAATCAGTCAGTTTGAGACTTCGGTTTTTACTGGCGAATATGTGACTGGTTTGCAGGATGACTACTTAGAATCATTAGAGAAAACTCGTAATGATTCAAGTAAGACGGCACAGGAAGACTTTACTAGTATCGATATTGTTAATGTTGATTAACAACGGCGAATAACGATGATTACGGCGCAAGATATTGCACAGTTACAGCAACAGTTTGCCGCCTTCATCACACCCTTCTGGATTCATGTCGAAGTTGCTAGCCAAAGCCTTAGGCTATTAAAACAAGATAGGGTGTTGCAGGAATACTCGATCTCGACCGCTACGCTGGGTGTGGGGTGTGAGCAGGATAGCTACAAAACACCGTATGGCGCACACAGTGTTGCGGCCTGCATTGGTGGTGATCAGCCCCTCGGTGAAATCTTTGTTGGACGCCGTGCTATCGGTGAAACCGCTAGCATAGAGCAGCAAGCGATATCCACGGGTGAAGATCTGATTCTGAGTCGTATTTTGTGGCTGAAAGGCCTACAGCCTGACGTTAATCAGGGCGCTGGTGTTGATAGTTATGCACGCTATATTTACATCCATGGTACGCAAGAAGAGGGCCTTTTGGGCCGGCCAGCCTCACATGGCTGTGTACGCATGGCCAATCAGGATGTGATCGACTTGTTTGAACCAGTGATGGTCGGTACATTTGTTTATATCGCCGGCTAGCAGGCGAATTTGATACTAAATTGTTGTATTCTCGCGCACTTAAATCGGCGCACTTAAATTTCCACTTAAATAATTGAATTATGAAAAATACTGAAACCGACCTAGCTCTGGCAACCGCACGTGAACAAGTCCGTGCCGTCTTTGATGCCGGTGTTTCGCGAGTCAAAGGCTTCAATGCCGTTGTCGACTATCTGCAGCAGCATACGCTTAGTGGTGATTACTATTTGTTGTCAGTGGGTAAAGCCGGTTCATCGATGGCATTAGGTGCCTTATCGGTGTTGGGTGAGCAAATCAAGACCGGTTTGGTTGTGACTAAACATCATCATGCCGAAGCCGATCTCCTTGCATGTGAACGTATGCAGGTAATCGAGTCAGACCATCCTGTACCTGGCGATGCCAGCATCAAGGCCGGTCAAGCGGTAATTGATTTCGTGCAGCAGGCACCCGCCGATGCGCGCTTTCTTGTTTTATTCTCAGGGGGTGCATCGAGCTTGATGGAGGTGCTAGCCGAAGGCATGGATCTGGCTAAATTAACCGCTATGACAAACACTCTGTTATCGATTGGCTATGACATCACACAGATGAACCAAGTACGCCGTGCCGCTTCCTGCATTAAGGGTGGTCGTCTGGCGTCTTACATTAACGGTCGTGAGACCTTAGCGTTGATGATCTCGGATGTGCCGGGTGATGACCCCGCAGTGATTGGTTCGGGCCCGTTAACACCCATCTATGACAATATTGCCGATGTCGATCTACCTGAAGAAATCAGTAGCGTACTGGCAGACGTTAAATTTATGCCGGTGCCGGATAGCAGTGCCTTTACGAATATTGAAAGCCACGTTATCGCAACACTAGATGATGCCAAACAGGCAGCGGCTAAGCAGGCACAGACCTTAGGTCTCCAGGTCACCTTGCACGAAGAGTTTATGGAAGGTGATGCCAGTGCTAAGGCAACTGAGATCAGCCAACAGATGAGCTCTGCAGCAACTGGTATTCATATCTGGGGTGGTGAGACCGCCGTGACGTTGCCCAAAAATCCAGGTCGTGGTGGACGTAATCAACACTTCGCCTTGGTCGCTGCTAAGGTGCTGGCTGGTCAGGATGATGTCGTGCTGTTGGCGGCTGGCACTGATGGTACTGATGGCCCAACTGAAGATGCCGGTGGTATCGTCGATGGCAGCAGTGCAGCACGTGGCCAGCAACTCGGTTTAGATCTTGAGCAATACCTAATGCAAGCGGATGCTGGCAACTGTCTAGAAGCACTGGGTGACTTAGTTACTACCGGCCCCACCGGCACCAATGTGATGGATTTGGTGGTGGCACTTAAACGCTAAGGTTAGTGTTTAAGCTCCTCGTCTAAATTCTATGTCTCACTCTATCCCTGCGGATAACATCTTTGAGCGTGTAAAAGACGCGATTCTCTGTCTGCAGCCGGAACAAAAAATTGAATTGCTGAGAGCAATCAAAAGCAGCTGGGCAGATCTGTCTGAGGTCCCTCAGGCTAGTGCTGAGATCCTAACGATTGCCTTGCCTGGACTACCTCCTGAACTAGAGCTAGTTCATCCTGCGCAGGTGCCACGGCGTAAACTACATAGTGTAGAAGGGCGCATCGCGCTGATTCATGCCGTATGTCATATCGAATATAACGCTATCAATCTAGCCTTAGATGCCATTTATCGTTTCCAAACCATGCCTCTGGCCTATTACATGGATTGGATGCAGGTGGCAGCGGAAGAGGCCAGCCACTTTCAAATGCTCTCTAACCGTCTGCAACAGCTGGGTAGTTACTATGGCGCACACAGCGCACATAACGGGCTTTGGGAGATGGCGGTCAAGACTGGACATAGTGTCTTGCATCGTATGGCCTTGGTGCCACGCGTGCTGGAAGCACGTGGTCTGGATGT
>CAJQLY010000047.1 GCA_905479295.1 uncultured Gammaproteobacteria bacterium
CGCCTAAAAAATCGGTTAACGATGTGCTGAGGGTAAACTAAGACGTAATTTTGTGAAAGCGTCTAAGGACGTTTGAATGCAGCTACCTTAGCTTTTTTTCTGAGCCAGTTTAAGCCATTGAAAATAGTCTTCTGTTGCAGCAGCGATCGCTCAATCTTCTTCTTTTGTGGGTAATCTAGTAACAGTAGGGCTAAGACTAATGTCAACAAGCCTTGTCCTGGTAGCAGCAGCATGAGTAGTCCAGCAAATAACAGGATTAATCCTAGCAGGTTGCGCAGTATGCGAAGCAAGGCCTGTTGGCTGGTGATGGGGTGCTGTGATCTTGATTGCTGGCAGAAGTGATCGACCGGTAATCGGGCGACGAGATAGGGGAGTAGGGCTAGACTGATTGCTAACATAATCAGCGAGCTGACTGCGATCAGTTGTAGCCATCCGGCATACTCAGTGCAGAGATCAATGATAGTTTCGACCATAGTGTTGGCTATACTACAATTATTGATGTTTCGAGAAAAGATACGGGCATAGGCTGTATCGTCCCATTACCTAAAGATGACTCATGAATGATAATTTACGCCTGCACTACTTGATACGCGCAACACTAGCTGACGCTGCACCTTTGGCTGAAAAAATACTTATTGAGCAGAGTGTCGAGACACCGTTAGATATATTAAGTGACGATATCAAAGAAAATATCCTGGGCAAGATTGAGCAGCTAGAAGAGCTTAGTGAACCGGCAGGTTACTGTCGTGTAGTGTTTAGTTTCGCGGCAGCTAGCGTAGGTCAGAACTTTAATCAATTGCTCAATTTGTGCTTTGGGAATGTCTCCTTATATCCCGGTGTGCGTCTGGTTGATATTGAATTACCGCAGAGCGTGTTGAGTAATTTTCAAGGCCCGCGGTTTGGTATTGAGGGGGTTCGTAAGGCGCTTGGTGTTTATCAACGGCCCTTATTGGCAACGGCACTCAAGCCAAAAGGGGAGAGTGATGCCTATTTTGCCCAGCTAGCTTATGCCTTTGCTAGTGGTGGCGGTGACATCATCAAAGATGATCAAAACCTAATCGCTGATTTTTCTGCATTCCAGTCACGGACTGATAGTTGCCAACAAGCATTACAGCGAGCCGCTGATGAGAGTGCTAGTCACTGTTTATATTTCCCCTATATAGCGTCGGCCTATGAGGAACTAGAACGTCATTTTGCCTGGGTTAAAGGATTAGGCCTAAAGGGTGTTTTGTTATCACCTCTGATTATGGGGTTGGATCATGCGCGTGGTTTAGCACAGCAATACGATCTGATGTATATGGCGCATCCGGCCTTTTCTGGCAGCTTTAGTATTCAGGCCTCACATGGCATGTCGGCTGAGCTGCTTTATGGATACCTCTATCGTTTAGCTGGAGTTGATATTTCAGTCTTTCCTAATGCTGGTGGTCGTTTCTCCTTTAGTGAGATAGAGACACAGGCGATTACACGACGTTTGCGAGAGCCAATGCCGGGTGTCACCACAGCCTTGCCCTGTCCTGCAGGTGGCATGGCCTACGATGATCTATCGGCGATGGGGGAGACTTATGGCGTTGACTCGGTCTTTTTACTAGGTGGCTCTTTGCTGCAATACAGTACAGATAGCAAGCTAGCAACAGCGGCATTTAAGGCTAAAATTTTAGAGCAATTTGATGAGCGTCTAGTCTCACAAGGAGAGGCTACGGCAGCTTCTTCCTGTGAGATTGGTGAGCCGCCAAGGCAACAGCTGCAAGAGTATCTGCCATCGATAGATTTTGATTGGAAAGACCGACCTGCCGTTCTCTATAAGAAAGATCAGGCGCTGCCATTTGCTGGTATCAAACGTAGGGAGTTGATTGGTAAGCAGGGGGAAGAGTGTCGTTTTGATTTGCGTTATTTCGAAATTGAACCAGGTGGTTATTCAAGCCTAGAACGACATCAACATAGTCATGTCATCATCGGTACGCGTGGGCAGGGTGACGTGTTACTAGCTAACAAAAACTATCGTTTGTCAGAGGACGATGTGATGTATATCCAGCCAAATACAGCACATCAGTTGCGCAATGTAGGGGATCAACCGTTTGGTTTTTACTGCATAGTGGATCGAGACAGAGACCGGCCACAAACGATCTAGCGGTATCTAATTACAGGCCGCTGGTCTTGGTATGAAACAGCAGCATATTATGAATGGCTTGGAAATTTTTATCGTAAAACGCCTGTGTGCACGCTACGGTCTCTGGTGTTTCCTCACTGATTGATGGCAGGGATTGTTGGCTGTCATTGAGTAAGGATTCATAACCGACATAAGTCTCAGTAAGCGCTGTCTGACTCGATGAAGCATTGTCACAGATCAGATTGGCGCGTTGCTGCCATAGAAAGGCGAGAGTGCGTAGGGCATCACTGTTTTGTTGTGACAGAGTGGCGAGGGCGCCCAATTCGTCTTGTGGTATTTCCTGCTCGCTGGCCGCAGCAGTTTGGTAATAATGCTCAAATCTGAGCAACATTTGTCGCTCGATACGCTCTTCTGAATCACTTTGTCCGCAAGCGAGGATC
>CAJQLY010000048.1 GCA_905479295.1 uncultured Gammaproteobacteria bacterium
TAACATGAACGGTGTAACTTTCCGTGTTGCTACAACTAACGCTAACCAGACTGGTTCTGGTGAAGAAGTTGCTGTAACAGGTCAAGCCGGCGCTACTGAACTAGATCCACGTATCTGGTCTATGGGTATTGCATACGAAACTACTCTAGCTTCAGGTGACAACCTATGGTTAGCAGCAACTTACCAGTCTCACGACGAATGGTCTGCTGTAACTTACTCTTGTGACGATTCAGACGACAAGTCTTACCGTCTAGCCGGTCGTTACATCAAGCAATGGGGTAACGGTCAATCAACTCAAGTTTCTGCAATGTGGGAAACTCTTGAGTACGATTGGGAAGGCTGTGTAAGCGCTCCTGCTTCTATGGCCGCTGTTACAACTGGAAACGATGTAGACGTAGAACGTGATGCATTCATGATTTCTGCTAAGCAAACTTTCGGTAACGGTCTCGACATGCGTTTCTCTTACATGGACGCAGACAAGCTAGAAGTTAGCGGTTCAGATCTTAATGATTCTGACGCTAAGGCTTACAACATCGGTATGTTCTACACAATGCCGGCTGGTACAGAGCTACGCCTAACCTACTCTAAGGTTGATAACGAAGACGCTTCTAACTACGACTTCGGTATCGGTGGTTCAGGTGCTGCAGTTGGTAAAGATGCCAAGATGTGGGCACTAGGTATCGTTCAGTGGTTCTAAGTTAGAACCCCTGTCGTACCAAAAAGCGGGCATCTTCGGATGTCCGTTTTTTTTTGCCTACGATTTAATTCAACTTTCGCGCTATTTAGTGATAACTCAAATTGAGAAGTTACCCAAAACCCTCTACACTTTGCCGCTTGATTCCTAAACATTGCGGTCATTAAGCCGCTCATCAGGCCATAAATACCATGCGTAAACTGATCCCTGTATTACTCCTTATTCTTAGTCCGATCACGGCCTTTGCAGAATGTACGCCAGATACGGTGCAGTTCTATCTGGATAAAGGCTTTACGCCAGACCAAATCACCAAACTTTGCAGCCTCAGTGGCGCTAGTGAGAAAAAAAGCACTTATAAGCCTTACCAAAAGCCTGTAGTTGTCTACCAGGAAGGCTATGCCGGCGGCGTCAATGCTGATCTACGTAAGGCAGTGCAGGAAATTCGTGGCTCTATTGATGCCCGCTCGGTCGATGTCACCGACACCCATTTAAACTACATCACCCGCCAATGTGTGGTCGCAGGTAACTCACCTGAGGCTGAGCAACGCGTAGTGAAGTGTGTCGATGTGGCCTTTTCAGTCGCACGTGACGGCCTACGTGTGGTTGAATCAGGCGCTGGCATGCTCTTTTTTGGTCAGCAAAAACTGGATATCACATCATCGGCAATCGAGCGTAAATACGTCACTGCCGACCCATGGGCCGCATTTGCACCAGACATTCGCTTTTTACTACAACGAAAGTTTGAGTCTATGGAGCAGGGCAATGACACTACTATACCGTTACGTAAGGGCGTCCAGATTGGACAGCTTGTTAGCGCCATTCGCACCTTAGCGGCTGCAGACGAGAATGCAGCAACCAATAGTAGTGAGGTCTCGCGCGTACTGAGCAACAATTATCAAGCACCGACCGAAGAAGAATACGAAAGGCAACAGCGCCTAAAGGAACCCGCAAAGGAAGAAAAAGAGGGTGAAGAAAAGAAAAAGCGCTGGTGGAATCCCTTTGACTAGACGCCTAGTCGCGCAAGATTAAAGACAACGCCTGCATTGCTTCAGGTTGCTCGATGTTCATCATATCCAGCAGCGTCGGTGAGACGTTGCTTAGGCCCTGACCACTCATTAGTTTGACTGGCCCACCACTATTAATAACGACACAGGGCACTGGATTAGTCGTATGTTGGGTGTGTGGCTCGCCAGTCATCGCATCCACCATCTCATCGCAGTTGCCATGATCTGAGGTCAGCAGCACATTCACCTGATATTTTACCGCTGCATCTAACACTCGACCGACCTGCACATCCATTGCCTCTAATGCTGCAATAATGGCTTCCGGTACCGCGGTGTGACCAACCATATCGCCATTCGCAAAGTTCACAATAATCAGATGATCATCTTCATCTTCAATCACTTGAATCACTTCATCGGCAACTTCACGTGCACTCATCTCAGGCTTTAAATCGTAAGTCGCTACCTTCGGTGATGGTACCATCGCTCGGGTTTCACCATCATAGGGTGTCTCACGGCCGCCATTAATGAAGAAGGTAACATGCGGATATTTTTCAGTTTCAGCACAATGGAATTGCTTTAAGCCTAGATCACTAACCACCTGTCCTATCGTTACTTTTGGATGTTCTGTTGCAAAAATAACCGGACAATCAAAACCCTCGTGGAATACAGTCATCGTGCGCATAGCGACTAGACCACCATGATCTCGTCTAAAATGATCAAAGTCTGCATCCATCAAGGCCTGACAGATTTGTCGGGTACGATCATTACGGAAATTGAAGAAGATGACATCGTCACCTTCAGCAATACGTTCGGTACCGCGAATCACCACGGGGTCGATGAATTCATCTGAACGCACTTCTTCATAAGAGGCGTTGATCGCCATACGTGCACTACTAGCCGTTGGCATATCTTCATCGCTGGTCAATACACGCCATGCCTTTTCGGTACGCTCCCAGCGTTGATCACGATCCATCGCATAATAGCGACCTAACACCGAATGAATTTCACCTTTTGCCGCTTCTAGGTAAGGCGTAATTTCATCTAAGTAGCGCAGTGCGCTAATCGGATTGGTATCGCGACCATCGGTAATCATATGCAGGGCTGGACGAACACCATGCTGCTTACACATTTCAAGCAAGGCTTGCACATGGCGAATATGTGAATGCACGCCACCATCAGAGACTAAGCCCAGCAAGTGTATCGGGCGCCCTCGACTTTTAGCTGACTCCAGAGCACCTACAATCTGTTGGCTACTAAAAAAGGTACGGTCATCAATCGCATTATTAATATGGACTAAGTCTTGGTGCAGGATATTGCCACAGCCGAGAGTAATGTGGCCAACTTCAGAGTTGCCCATTTGTCCCTCAGGTAACCCAACCGCAGCGCCCGAGGCCTGCAGAGTGGTGTAGGCATAGCGCTCTACATATTCATCCAGACGCGGCATACGTGCCTCCTTAATGGCGTTATGTTCACCGTCATCATTAACCCCGAAGCCATCCAGGATTATTAGCAAAGCCCGCTTTGCTGTTTTATTATTTTGAGCGTCCAATGATTATTTATTCTTTGTTGGTGTTACTTTCATTATCTTCGTCAGCCTGCGCTATGGTTTGGCGCAACGTATTACTACTAGCTATCTTATTTTCAGAGGCCTCTGTTTCAGCTTCTTCAATCGCATCTAATTCTGCTTCCATTTCTGCTTCCGTCATCTTCTCGAAGCGACTTTCATTATTATTCTCTTCGCTAGTATTTGCTGTATTTTTTTGCACTACTCTCGACATTAATAGCCCTAATTCAAACAATAACCATACAGGTATTGCTAGTAATACCTGTGAGATCACATCTGGTGGTGTCAGCAACATACCAAGAACGAAGGCCGCTACTATTACATAAGAGCGGGCATTTGATAATGCCTCTACAGTGGTTACACCGGTCCTGACCATCACAAAGGTGAAGACTGGCACTTCGAAAGCGATACCGAAGGCGAGAAACATCTTAATGACAAAATCTAAGTAGCGTGAAATATCGGTCATCATAGTAACGCCATCTGGTGTTACTCGAGTAAAAAAGCCAAAGACCAATGGGAAAACAACAAAATATGCGAATACCATGCCGAGATAAAACAGCAGGGAGCTGGATACCAGCAGCGGCATCACTAACCGTTTCTCATGACGATACAGGCCGGGTGCAACAAATGACCACAGCTGGTAGAGCGTCCATGGAATTGCAATAACAAAGGCTAGTAGCAAGACCAGCTTAAAGGGAGTTAAAAAGGGTGAGGCAACATCAATCGCTACCATCGTGCTTTGTGCTGGTAAATGACGCAGTAGCGGTTCGGCAACAAAAGAATAGAGCTCATTAGCAAAGGGTAGCAGTGCAACCAGAATCACTGCTAGGCCAGCCACGATCCTAATCATACGATCACGCAATTCCATTAAATGCGTCACGATCGAGTCCTGCTTTTTGCTATTTGTCTCTGAGCCTGTATCGGTCTTGTCAGACATTATGATTCTGATTTTCCAGTTGGCGAAGTTTGGCTAGTGGACTTGGTTGCTTCTTCTGCCACTGCATCAGCTAGGGTAGGGTCAGTAAAACTTTTTACATCGGTTTCTACATCTTGCTTAGTTTCACTCAGAATACTACGCAGTTCGGAAATTTCAGATTGCTGCTTTTCCAGCATCTCTTTTAACTCAGCAGATTTCAGCTCACTCTCGATATCTGCTCGCACGCTAGCAAAGTAACGTCGCAACTTACCTAAAAAGCGGCCCAGCTTAATCGCTAAGGCAGGTAACTTATCTGGCCCAACGACCACTAAAGCTACAATACCAACGATAGCAAGTTCCCAGAAACCAAAATCAAACATTAGTGCTTACTGCCTAGTTTACTAATGGCTATTTTTTATCTGAGTCGGCATCATCTTCTGTGCCTTCTTTTTTCATTGCAGTTTTAAAACTACGTAACGCACCGCCGACATCACCACCAATATTGCGCAAACGCTTGGTGCCAAATAGTAATAAGACGATTGCGAGTACAATCATTAACTGCCAAATACTAATTCCCATTTTTATACTCCATTCTCAAACACTGCTTACGTGATAACGGTAATACCGATCACATGAAACTGTGTATTTACTTGCTACGACTGGCCTTCTCTTCATGTCCAGAGATACCAAAGCGTTGATTTAATTCTTCTAGGACGTCTTCACTGCTCAAGCCCTTTTGCACCAATAAGACCATGCAGTGAAACCAAAGATCAGCAACTTCTTTAACCAAGGCGATTTCATCTTCACCTTTTGCTGCAATAATTACTTCGGCTGACTCTTCACCCACCTTCTTCAGAATTTGATCTAAACCCTTGGCATAAAGGCTAGCCACATAGGAATTATTTGGATCGGCTGCAAGCCGCTCACGAAGGACCTGTTGCAAGGCTGACAAGGTGTCTGACTGGGCCATCGGTTACCGTCTAGTTTCTAAAGATTGAGCAAGAAAGGATACCATAGCCAGTGGTGCAGAGAGAATGCCCAACAGACTCACGTTTAATCACGCATAGTAATGCCTTGGCTCTGCATATGCGCCTTGGCTTGGTCGATTGAATATTCACCAAAATGGAAGATACTGGCAGCCAATACTGCGTCTGCATGGCCCTCTATGACACCTGCACTCAGGTGTTCCAAGCAACCTACACCACCTGAAGCGATTACTGGCACTGACACTGTATCACTGATGATACGCGTTAATTCTAAATCAAAGCCCTGTTTCGTACCGTCTCTGTCCATACTTGTGAGTAATAATTCACCGGCACCATAATCACACATCTTTTGCGCCCACTGAATAGCATCGATACCAGTGGCATTACGGCCACCATGGGTAAAGATCTCCCAGCGATTCGCTTCAGCATCAAGCGATACCTTTTTGGCATCAATCGAGACCACGATACATTGTGAACCAACCCGTTCAGCTGCTTCACGCACAAAATTAGGATCGCGCACAGCCGCGGTGTTGATACCAACCTTATCTGCGCCGGCGTTGAGTAATTTACGAATATCTTGAATGCTGCGAATACCACCACCGACCGTCAGTGGAATAAACACCTCAGAGGCCACTTGCTCGACCACATGCGCCATCGTCTCGCGCTGATCAGAGCTAGCAGTAATATCTAGAAACGTGATCTCATCGGCACCTTCACGGTCATAGCGCTTAGCCACTTCCACCGGATCACCAGCATCACGGATATCGACAAACTGTACACCCTTAACAACGCGACCGGCATCAACGTCTAAACAAGGGATGATCCGTTTTGCCAGCGGCATACTTACTAACCTGCCTGCTGACAATTGGCAATAGACTGCGCTTCGGCCAAATCTATAGTGCCTTCATACAATGCTCGGCCAACCACAACGCCGACAATGCCTTCTTCATCAGTTGCACAAAGACGCTCAATATCACCACGATCAGTAACACCGCCAGAAGCGATCACTGGGATGTGAATGGAGGCCGCCAGCTCAACAGTCGACTCAACATTCACACCCTGCATCATGCCGTCACGACTGATATCAGTGAAGACGATGGATGCAACACCATCAGATTCAAAGTGCTGCGCCATATCAATCACATCGTGGTGCGATAGTTTTGACCAGCCATCGACTGCAACTTTGCCATCCTTCGCATCAAGACCGACAATAATGTGGCCGGGGAATTCTAAACAGAGGTCTTTCACTACATGTGGTGCAGTGATTGCACGGGTGCCAATAATCACATATTGCACACCGGCATTAAGGTAGTTTTGCACTGTGTCTTCATCACGAATACCACCACCAATTTGAACCGGAATATTAGGATGGTTAGCGGCAATCTCTTTAACGATATCAAAGTTACGTGGCGCACCATCTAAGGCGCCATCAAGATCAACCAGATGAATTCGTTTCGCACCTTCATCTACCCAGCGTGCAGCAACTGCAACTGGATCTTCTGAAAATATAGTTTCATCATCCATACGGCCCTGGCGTAATCGTACACAGCGTCCATCTTTAATATCAATCGCAGGAATAATAATCATAAAACTCTCTCGTTAGGCTCCACGCCATTGGATGAAATTCGCCAATAGGCGCAGTCCATTGCTGGCACTTTTTTCTGGATGGCATTGCATAGCAAAAACATTATCGCTTGCAATAACTGATGCAAACTCTAGGCCGTAGTCAGTACGGCCAATCGCATACTCAGAATTTGTCGGTTGCACAAAATAGCTATGCACAAAGTAAAAATAACTGTCTTGGGGAATGCCTGACCACAATGGATGTTCTTGCTTTTGTTGAATTGCATTCCAGCCCATATGTGGGACTTTAATTTTTTCTTGCGGATCAACATGGCGACGAAAGCTTTTGACAGATCCTTCGTAGAGGCCAAGGCATGACGTACTATCATTCTCTTCACTCTGCTCAAGCAATACTTGCATGCCCATGCAGATACCAAGAAATGGTTTTTCGCTAGCTGCCTTGCGAATGACACTGGCTAGATTGAGTTGATTCAAGGCTTGCATGCAATCAGCAGCAGCACCTTGTCCAGGAAACACGACACGATCAGCTGAGGCAATCTCAGCACTATCTTGGCTAATAACAACCTCGGCTTGACCTTTGGCAGCGTGTGCCAAGGCGCTGCACACAGAGTGCAGATTACTCATGCCATAATCGATAACTACAATTTTTTGCACAACTGTTTCCGTGCCTAGACTAGAGGTGTCCCTTAGTCGAAGGTAGTTTATCTAACATGCGTGGATCGATCTCACAGGCATAGCGCAAAGCACGACCTAAACCTTTAAAGATTGTTTCTGCAATGTGGTGGGCATTAGTGCCACGGATATTATCAATATGCATGGTCACTTGCGCGTGATTACAGAAGCCCTGTAAAAACTCGATGATTAAATCAACGTCAAAGTCACCGATACGTGCACGTGGATATTCAACCTCATAGGTCAAACCTGGGCGACCAGAGAAATCAATCACAACACGACTCAATGCCTCATCCAAAGGGACGTAGGCATGACCATATCTACGAATGCCTTTTTTATCCGACAGGGCCTTAGCAAAGGCCTGACCCAGTGTGATACCGCTATCTTCTACCGTATGGTGGGCATCGACTTCAAGATCACCTTTGGCGTCTAACTGAATATCGAACTGGCCGTGACGTACGATCTGATCCAACATGTGATTTAGAAAAGGAATGCCAGTTTCTATAGAACCTTCACCTTGGCCATCAATATTTAGCTCAGCCGTAATTTGGGTCTCTAGCGTATTTCGTTCAATTTTTGCGTGACGGGATGCCATAGTCTTTTTCAATAGAAGAGTGGGTTGCGATGCAATATGTCATTTCTTTAACTTACCTTTAAAGAAAAGGTTACTGGGCCATCATTGACCAATGAAACCTGCATATCTGCGCCAAAAATACCTGTAGTTACTCTACTATATTCTGTTTTCGCATGCACACATAATTGCTCAAAACAGGCCTTTCCTAGCGCAGCTTCGGGGTTTTTGCTAAAACTAGGACGATTACCTGAGGCGGTGTCAGCGACCAAGGTAAACTGCGGTACCAATAATAGCGCACCCTCAGTTTGCTCTAAGCCCAGGTTCATCTTGCCAGCGGCATCGGCAAAAACACGATATGCCAATAGGCGTTGTGTCATGCGCTGTATCTGTTTAGTACCATCACCCTGCTCAATACCAATCAATGCCAGCAGACCATTATCGATACTAGCAATCGTTTCTCCCTCTACCATGACACTGGCCTCTGTCACTCTCTGAATCAGGCTAATCATTAAGATTTTCTCTTACGTCAGCTCATCGGCTAAACGATCTGTACTGCGGATCAATGCATCGACCATTTCATCTTCAGTTGCTGAATGACCGCTATTAGGCGCGATAATTAGTTCAGCCTTGGTCCAGCGCTGATGTAAGGCATAGGCCTGCTCCACTGGACAAACCACGTCATAGCGGCCATGCACAATGGCACCAGGAATATCGGCTAAACAATCGGCATCACGTAATAATTGGTCTGGCTCTAAGTAGGAATCATGCATGAAGTAATGGCATTCGATACGCGCCAAACTCAGGGCAGTATGGGCATCACCAAAATGATCGATTACCGTATCCTTCGGCCGTAGTGTTGATGTCCGACCCTCCCAAATAGACCAGCGCTTAGCCGCTTCTAGCTGCTGCTCTGGATCATCACCAGAGAGGCGTTGATGGTAGGCACTGACCATATCACCACGCTCTGCCGCAGGAATGAATGACTCATAGTCCTGCCAATAGTCAGGAAAAATAGCGCTAGCACCGTCTTGATAAAACCATTGGATATCGCGTTTGCGACAGAGAAAAACACCGCGTAGCACTAAGCCCATAACCTTTTCTGGGTACTGTTCAGCATAGGCCAATGCCAATGTTGAACCCCAAGAGCCACCAAACACTACCCATTGATCAATGTTCAGCTCGACTCGTAGCTGCTCTATATCCGCAATCAGGTCCGGCGTCGTATTATTTTCGGTGGAGGCGTGTGGCTTTGAACGACCGGCACCACGTTGATCAAACAAGATGATTCGATAACGCTCTGGATCAAAAAAACGTGGATGGTAGTCTTCACAGCCGGAGCCAGGGCCACCGTGTAAGAAGACTACAGGCAAGCCATTAGGATTACCGTATTCAGCCACCCATAATTGATGTGGCTGACCAACCGGGAGATAGAATTCACGCGTTGCTTGGGCCTGTGGATAGAATGTACGCATCATATAAAGTAGTCGCTATCGGGAAGTAGAAAAAAGCCCCAAATCATTATTGCATTGGGCTGGAAAAGCAATAGGTGGCTAGCATTTGATTGATATCCATAAAGTTCTAGTAACGCGGTTACTAAGGACGTTGCGCTATGATCATCGCTTGATTACGAAACCCCTGCGTCGTATCACCCTGCAAACCATCCTCTCGATAAAGCAGGATATGTAGTCCTGCACAGTGTCTTAATAATTCGTTTTCAGCTAAGCGATAAGCATTGTTACTAGGCCCACTAGCGCCTAGACGCTGTTGCGTGAAGGTCTGGTAGAACAGCAATCCGCGTGGACGTAAGGCCCGAAGCAAAGATGGTAGCAATGGACGGTAGAGATAATGACTGACAACAATGACATCAAAGCTACTATTATTGAGTCTTTCACTTTGCTGCTCTGTTTCATTTTCTAAGTTGCGGCAACAACAACTAATAGCAAGCTGTTGTTGCTCTGCATAGGTACTGAGTTTAGTCATCGCGACACTGGATAGATCAATCGCACTGACTTCAAGTCCAGCTCGTGCAAGATGAATTGCATTGCCACCAAGGCCACTAGCCAAATCTAAAGCGCTGCCTCGACTAGGCAATAAATGGCTATTTTCAATTAGTACTGCAGAGGGCTGCGCATCGGCACACTCTAGTACCGCAAAGCGCTGATCCCATTTTTCTGACGGCAGACTCACTCTATATTTAGCGTTAGTCACGCCAGAAAAATGGCGTGAAGATAACCAATAGAGTAAATATCTCAAGACGACCTAAGAGCATGCCGAGGCATAGCATCAGTTTGTTTACTTCACTTAAGCTGGCATAGTTCTGACTGACTTCACCTAGACCAGGGCCTAAGTTATTCAAAGTGGCTGCCACTGCAGAATAGGCCGAGACATGATCGAGACCAGTCGCAACCAAGAACAACATCATGCCCAGAAAAATTGCAAGATAGGCAAAAAGGAATCCCCAGACTGCTTCCATAACACGTCCTTCCACCGGCTTCTTACCAATCTTCACCGCAAACTGCCCGTTTGGATGAACTAAACGACGTAGCTCGCGCATCCCTTGTTTGAACAATAGTAAGACACGGATAACCTTCATACCGCCACCTGTTGAGCCAGCACAACCACCAACAAAACTGAGCAAGATAAGTAGCATCGGTAAGGCTGCTGGCCAGCTTGAAAAATCAGCCGAAGTAAAACCTGTAGTGGTGCCAATAGAGACCACTTGAAAAACGCTCTTGGTCCAAAGTGTAAAGCCATCAGAAAAAATCTGTGCATTTTGTAGGATCAATGCTGCCAATAGCGACACACCAATTAGGAGCATTGCATAGACCCTAAACTCAGTGTCATTCCAGTAAGCAGAAAACTTACGGCTGCGCCAAGCGACAAAGTGCAAACCAAAGTTAGCACCTGAAATCAGCATAAATAAAATGGCAATCCATTCGATAGCGCTACTATTAAAATAGCCCATATTGGCATCGTGAGTCGAAAAACCACCAATCGCTATCGTTGAGAAGCTATGACAGACCGCATCAAAAAAACTCATGCCAGCGATCCAGTAGGCATAAGCACAGACCACGGTTAAGAACAGATAGATATACCATAGTGCTTTCGCCGTCTCGGTAATACGTGGTGTTAACTTATTATCTTTAACTGGCCCCGGAGTCTCTGCACGATAGAGCTGCATGCCACCAATGCCTAACATCGGCAAAATAGCGACAGCCAAAACAATGATGCCCATACCCCCTAACCATTGCAGTTGCTGACGATAATATAAGAGTGATGCAGGCAAATCATCAAGCCCAGTCAGTACCGTTGCACCAGTTGTCGTCAGGCCAGAGAGAGATTCAAATAAGGCATCAACCAGCGATACTTCTATTGCAGCTGAAAAATATAAAGGTAAGGCACCAAAACTACCAAGTACGGTCCAAAACAGAACCACCACTAAGAATCCATCACGTAAGCGCAGATCAGCACGCTGACTTCGATGCGGTAACCAGAGCACAACACCGGTGATAAAGGCAGATAAAAACGCGAGGCCGAAGGTGTATAGACTATCACTCTCAGCGAAGTATTCACCAACCAATAACGGTGGTAACAGGGTCAAGCTAAAGAGCATAAGCAGCTGACCCAGTATGCGTTGGATGACGGCTCCTTGCATTATCTAGATCCTAAATTAAATGAAAGTCGCGCTGACTTGAAACAGTCGCTCAACTTCGTGGATACGGTCTTTCTCTGATAAAAACATAATCACGTGATCATCCGCTTGAATCAAAATATCAGGGTGTGAAATCATCATTGTCCCTTCACGCACAATTGCACCAATGTGGGTGCCCTTGGGTAGCTTAATCTCTTCAATCCTACGACCGACTACTTTGGATGTCTTTTTATCACCATGTGCCACCGCTTCAATTGCTTCTGCCGCGCCTTTACGTAACGAGTGCACAGCAACAATATCGCCACGACGAATATGTGCGAGTAGGGCGCCGATGGTAACTTGCTGTGGCGAGATCGCAATATCAATCATGCCGCTCTCAACTAACTCGACATAACTTGGTCGGTTAATCAGAGACATGGTTTTACGAGCACCTAACCGTTTAGCCAACATAGCAGATAAGATATTCGCCTCATCATCATTAGTAAGCGCACAGAAGATATCAACATTCTCAATATTCTCCTCCAATAAGATATCTTCATCGGCAGCATCACCTCGAAGGACAATAGTCTTATCCAAGATCTCAGAGAGGTATCGTGCACGATCAGGATCACGCTCGATCAGTTTCACCCGATAATTTTGTTCTAGAATCTGTGCCAGCTGTAAACCGATATTACCGCCACCCGCTATCAAAATGCGTCGATTAGGCTTATCTACACCCTGCAATGCAGAGGTTACTTTATTCGCCTGCTGAGCCGCTGTTACAAAAAATAATTCATCACCAGTTTCAACACGCGTTTCATCGGTAAAGGCTACAGCCTCTCGCTTACGATAGATCGCAACAATAGAAAAGTCATAGGCGGCATATTCACGTGCAAGATCAGCCAAAGTCTTACCAGTGAACCGGCTATCTCGGCTCACACGTGCCGCGACCAGCTGTACTTTGCCATCTGCAAAATTAAGTACCTGCAATGCACCAGGATGATCGATCAGGTTTTTAACGTACTTTGAGACTAATAACTCTGGACTAATCAGCAAGTCTACAGGCATCGCTTCTTGTACAAATAGGTCTTGGTAATTGAGGTAATCACTTGCCCTCACGCGCGCAATTTTAGTTGGCGTATGAAATAGGGTATAGGCTACTTGGCAGGCCACTATATTCGTCTCATCACTATTAGTGAGAGCAACGATCATGCTGGCATCATTAGCCCCAGCACGTTCGAGTACACTTGGATGTGAGGCATGACCTTGCACTGTTTGTAGATCAACCCGATCTTGAATCTCATGTAAAAGATTCGCGTTCTGATCAACCAAGGTAATGTCATTTGATTCACTAGCCAGACTAAGTGCTAATGATCCACCAACCTGCCCAGCACCCAATATTATTATTTTCATTCTGCTTTTGATCCAATCATGACAATTTAATTATCATCTTATTGTTTTGAGTTTATACCCAATGCACGAAGTTTACGGTAAAGATTTGTACGCTCCATGCCGACCACTTCAGCTAACCGCGTGACACTGCCATCTACTTTTTCTAACTGACGCACTAAATAGTGCTTTTCAAATGCTTCACGTGCCTCACGTAATGGAAGATTAAATAGACTATCTAAACCCCCACTTGTGTTAATTCCTGGCTCTTGTTGTGACTGTAATAACTGCTGCACTTCTTTTAATTCAATTTCTTGTTCGCCACCAATGATCAACAGCTGCTGTAGCACACCTTTCAGTTCAGTTAAATTTCCTGGCCAGTGATGGTGTAAAAATGCATTTTGTGCAGCAATAGAACATTTACGATAGGGGTAATTCTCATTAGAGCAGAAATAGTCGATGAAATGATTTATTAAATCAGGAATATCTTCTTTATGCTCGCGCAATGGCGGCAAGTCTATACGTAACATACCAAAACCTATTTGAAATAGGCTCAATACTTTCTTTGATGCTTGGTCACTTATACCGACCGTCAAGCGAACGTTAAAACGCTGGAATACGTCTGCATCGTGTAACTGTTGCAATAAATCAACCAACCGCTGTTGTATTGGGTCATTGATAGCATTGAAGTGCTCCAGATAGATAGCACCGGCCTGGTTTTTACGAATACTTTCTATTAACTCGCTTTTGATCGCCGCCCATGCAATATCACTACCATCAAGCTCATTAAAACGCTTATAGGAAATTACCAGTAAAGGCTGGTTGGAGCGCTCACTTAACTGATGTATATAGTGTGCAAGGCTGCCTCGACCACTACCTTCCTCACCCTGCAATAAAATTGATGCGTTTTGCTTAGCACAACGCTTGCAATTAGCAATCAACTCTTCAACTACTGGACTGGAGCCTACTGGCATCAACCAATCAGCACCTTTATCTTCATGTGCTGATTCTTTCTGTGGATGGGCATCTAAGGCTTTACGCGCAGTGCTAATGAGCTTTGCTGTCGTCAGTGGCTTTTCTATAAAACCAAAAGCACCTAAACGAGTCGCCTCTACTGCTGTTTCAACTGTGCCATGGCCTGACATCATGATGATTGGACAATCAACTTTTTGCTCTTCTTTCCATTCTTTTAACAGAGTAATGCCATCTTGATCAGGCATCCAGATATCAAGTAAGACTAAATCATATTGCGTATTTGAAATCTGCTCACAGGCACTCTTTGCATTCTCAGCAATACTAACCTTGTAGCCCTCATCACTTAATATTTCACTCACCAAGGAGCAAATATCAGGTTCATCATCGACTACTAAAATTCTTTCTACTGCCATTACTCTTGACCTATATTGCGATCGGCAAATGCCGCTGAAGAATTATAGCTTGGCAATCGAATCAGTATCATCGCACCACCACATGTTCGATTACTCACTTGAATAATACCATTATGTTCTTCAATAATTTTTTTCACAATCGCAAGACCTAGGCCATTACCTCTTTGCTTTGTTGTCATATAGGGATCAAAAGCCTGGCTTAACATTTCTGGCGAGAAACCTTGGCCATTATCGAGTAGCTCAATTGTGATATAAAGCTTGTTTAAATAGAGCTGAGCGCCAGCACTAATTTGTATCTGACAGTGCGTATCTATCGCCGTAGCTTCCATCGAGTTCTTAATTAAATTATGCAGCACTTGGCGTAAGCGACCTGAGTCACCACGTACAAATAACGTTTCGGAATTCAAGTTTAAATCCAGCCTGATTTTCTGTGCATTACCTTTGTATAACTCTGCAATATTGCGAATCAAATCATTAATATCTAAAGGCTTACTGTCGATCAGTGGCATCCGTGCATAGGCAGAAAAATCATCGACCATCAGCCCCATTGATTCTACCTGTTGCACGATAGTATGCGTTGCCCTATCCACCAAGTCGGCCTGATCTGGCTGTAACACTGGTAGTAACTTTCGGCGTAGGCGTTCAGCGGATAATTGAATTGGGGTCAATGGATTCTTAATCTCATGTGCTAAGCGTCTAGCGACTTCACCCCATGCGCTATCACGCTGGGCTTGCAGTAATGTTGTTATGTCATCAAAAACCAGTACATAGCCACGCTTAGATGCATCTTCACCCAATAGCTTTACACTTTTACAAAGAATAGTCTTACGTCCTTCAGAGGTAAAGATTTCTAATTCTTTCTGCCACTCTTCCGATGTTTGTCGTAGCTGGGTAACAACTGAGAGAGTGAACGTTTTTAAAAAATCATGCCGAGTACCCACATGCATCAGTGGCTTATCAATGAAACCTGTAATATCGATTCCTAGAATCTGGCTGGTGGCTGCATTTGCAGTTTTTATTTGTAGCGACTCATCCAGACTTAAAACACCTGAAGACAAGTGCTCTAAAATTTTATGTAAATAGAGCCGTTGATTATCAATGATGCGCTGACTAATTACCGTCGTATCCCGTGCCACAGATAGACGTTCTGTCATACGATTAAATGAGGCTACCAGCATGCCTAGATCATCACTTTGTCGTACCGAGATTTTTTTATGATACTGGCCTGCAGCAACTGCTTTAGTGCCTTCCACCAATTCTCGAACTGGAGAAACTAATACACGCGAAAAATAGAAGGCGGTAAATACTGCAAACAATATACCTAGGGCTAAAACCAAGGTCAGAATCAGAATGAAATTCTGCTTTAACGGCCCACGCAAATAGATGAGTTCATTATATTGACCGAATGCTGTTTGCACATTATTAGTGAGTTCACTGATACGATCAGAAATTGGATAAATAAATTGTAGGTACTGAAACTCAGTAGCATTTAATTCTGGTGGCATCGAAAATACTAAGCGTATATGTAAGCCCCCATCACCAATAGGCTCCATAGCGACATAATTTTCACCACTGTTAAGTCGCTGTAAAATACTTTCATCTAATAATACCGGCACATCAGTATTTGGCTCTGAACTTCCCGATGCGATAATACGATTATTAGAATCAAATAAAACAATTTCATCAGCATTACTGGTGCTGAGTAGTTCATTAATAGTTAGTGTGGCATTGAAGGAATCATTACCCTCAAATTGCTTAGATAAGGGCTCCGTCTGTTGGCTTAGACTTCGGATATGCATATCCAAAGAAGAACGGCTCAAGCTCACTGCATCTTGCAAGGCCTTTTCAACCTTCACATCAAACCAACTATCTACACCCTCTTCAACCAGCCAAATCGAGAAGGTATAAACAATAAGTACCGGCATGCTGGCAATAACTACAAATGACCAAACCAGCCGCAGGGTCAATCTAGAACCAGGCTCCTTGCGCTTTAACTGGCGCTTTAATTGGTTCGCGTTATACCCAATCAGCGCAACAAACAACAGCAACAAAACTGAGTTGATGGGTAACAGCCAATTATGTAAGCGGCCAAAGTAACTGCCATTTTGAGTTGCATCTGCTATTAATAAGACGGCCGCTACCAGAGACACAAAGAGTATGGCAAGCCAAACCTTACCGCTACGCCCCATCTTTTATAACCTCAACAACTCGCCAGCCACTGACTGGCCGCCAATCCTTTGTAAAATAACTTTGCACTCGCAAAGGGAGCGGCAACTCATCGTTAAGTAGTTTTGCACGTGCTTGCAAGTAATAGTCACCGTCCTCAGTAATAGAAGATTGATAGCCTAAAGATAGTCTGTCAGCCTTACCCATAAAAGCTAGGGCAGCTCGTAAACTTACGAAGCTACGTTCTGCCTGTAAATGAGGTTCACGTACAATAAATTGTTTGAGCAAGGCATAGTATTTAATATCAAAGTTTTGACTGCTGCTGAGAATGAGCTTGTCAGGCAAAACATTCCGCTTTCGCAATAGCTCAAAAGTTGTCTGAAAATGCATAACAATCCCATTCTCCAAAGCCTGAATGATTTTCTTATCCAGCTCATAATCGATCTGACAACTTACCTGGATCTGACCAGACACAAAATCAAAAAAGAGCCGGCTGACTCGAAGTTGATCGGCATAAACAGATTGAGCACTGAGCAGTAGTAACGCAAGCAAAGGCCATCGCTTAATATACCTTAGAGGTTTACGCTCAAACATCACCTAAAGATTCACCTTGTAAGGAGCGTGAATGGGAAAATTGTGCCGCGGTCATTTGTTTTTTTCCTGCCGGTACCAATTCTAAGATGCGTAAACACTGGTCGCCTGTCTGCACCAATATACCCTCTGCATCTGCACCCAATATAGTGCCCGCCGAGACCTTACTTTCCTCAGTTCCAGCAGACGCTGCAACAGACACTCGAGTAAGACCCAAACGCTGACTACCTAGTATGGTGTAGCACCCTGGCCACGGATAATAAGCACGCTGGCGACGTTCAATTTCACTCGCTGGCAAAGTCCAATCGACTAAGCCATCTTCCTTTTTCATCTTACCGCAATAGACTGCATCAGCCTCATCCTGATCGATGGGGGTTACATCTAAGGCAGAAACCCGTTCCATCGCTTGCAGCAACAACGGGCCACAGAGGGGTAATAACTTATCGTGTAAGGTTTGGCTATTATCAGCAGATGTAATGGCACATGAGCCCATAGCCCAAACAGCACCAGCATCCATCCGCTTAACCATTTGCATAATCGAGATACCCGTCTCGTGATCATCGGCCAAAATAGCATGATGAATCGGAGAAGCACCGCGCCACCGAGGTAGCAACGAGGCATGGATGTTGATACAACCATGTCGCGGTAATGTTAATAGGTTATTGCTAAATAATTGGCCATAGGCAGCTACTACCATTAGATCTAAATTTAGCGCCTTCAGTTGTGCCAAACTCTCTTCACTATTGATATTAGATGGCTGCAAAACAGGCAAGCCTAAATCTAGAGCAGCTTGTTTAACCGGACTAAAGCCAAGCTTTTGACCACGCCCAATGCGTCGATCAGGTTGGCTAATAACGGCGAGCACTTGATGCCCACTAGCCGCTAGGGCCTGTAGTGCAGGCACTGCAAATTCAGGGGTGCCCGCATAGGCGATACGCATTTCAGGCATGTCTTTAGGCTTTCTCGTTAGGGCAGCTAACTCGCACTGCTGTGCGAATCATCATTCGATGGCGATTTACTCGACGGGGTTTTTTCTAACTTTTTCTTAATACGCTGCCGCTTAAGTGGTGACAAATAATCTACGAACAACTTACCTTCTAGATGATCCATCTCATGCTGAATACAGACCGCCAGTAACTCATCAGCCGCAATCTCTTGTTTTGCACCGTTTTCATCTAGTGCTTCGACCACAATCCGCTCTGCACGAGTCACATTTTCGAAATAACCTGGTACAGAAAGACAGCCTTCTTGCATCTCTTCACTACCTTCAAGCGTTCGAATTACAGGATTAATCAGGCAGATAGGCGCATCTTTCTCACTGGAGACATCAATAACAATAATTTGTTGCTGAATATTGACCTGTGTTGCTGCCAAACCAATACCAAGGGCGTCATACATAGTCTCAAGCATATCACTGACGATCGCACGCACATCGGCATCCACTGTAACCACTGGCACCGCCTTCAAGCGCAGGCGTGGATCTGGAAAATGCAAAATATCGAGTAAGGCCATAGTCTTTATAGTCAATGAGCGAAACTCCAGTCTAACCCACCTTGCGTAGTGATTCAGCCTCCTAATCTGCCTTTTACAGCGACTTTAACCCCCTTTAATGCGCACTTTTGCCTACTGATCACTGTGTGCAAGCACTATGCGAGCTCAGCATAGCGACGTTAAATAGACTTTAATTCCCTCACTATCCGATGACCACAGATGAGCTTAATTGAAGATTGGCTGTCACTTTCTCACCATAAAGGGCTAAATCGGGCCTTACTACGCCATATTGTTGAACATTTTAGTGAATTAGACCGACTTAAAGGGATAAATGATGCGCGGTGGCTAGCGACTGGCCTGAATACACAGGGAGTGACACGTATTAAACGCTCTCTCCACATCGGACCAGACCAAAAACGACTCAGCGCTGACCTCCATTGGTTAGAAAAAGACGCTACGCACCACCTGATTCCAATAAATAGCCGCCAATACCCTAGCTTACTTGCTCAAATCGAGGATCCACCCCTACTTATATATGGTGTCAGTAAAGACCTCGAAAAAAGCCTACATGCACCCGCCCTAGCTATCGTTGGTAGCCGTAACGCCAGCCCCTACGGTATGGAGCTGGCAACTGAATTTGCTTATCAACTGGCACAGCGCGGCATAAATAGCATCAGTGGTATGGCCTATGGTGTCGATGCAGCGGCCCACCGCGGTAGTTTATTGTCTAGATACGCCACTACAGCCGCTATTTTTGGCTGCGGTGTAGACCAGATCTACCCACGGCAACATATCGCCTTAGCGGCAGAAATCGCCCAGCATGGGGCCTTGGTCAGCGAATATTGTTGTGGCACAGCCCCCCGAAAAGCACATTTTCCTCAGCGAAATCGGATGATCAGCGGCCTATCCCATGGCACTTTGGTGATTGAGGCTGGTACACGCAGTGGCTCCCTTATCACCGCCAAGCTAGCCCTAGAACAGAATCGAGAACTATTTGCACTCCCTGGAAATCTACATAATCCATTGACTTGTGGATGTCACCACTTGATACAGCAGGGAGCCAAACTAGTTACCTGTATCGACGATATTGTTGATGAGATTGCCTGTTTTAACGTGCTACAGCGGTCTAATACCTCTCCACAGGAGAAACCCAGCATTCAAGACAGTAAGCAACGAATACTGTTAGCCTGGTTAAAATCATTACCGTTAACCGTTGATGCGGTTGCCAAAAAAAGTGGATTGACCACAGAACAAGTTTGCTCCATGCTCTCGACATTAGAATTAAGCGGACAAGTTACTCGAGACAGAAGTGGTCGTTATCACGCTGTAGCAACAGGGAAAATCCATGAAAGAAAACGTACTTGATGTTTTAACTTACATGTTTGAAAGCTACTTCTATGACGAAATTGATACCTTATTCAACCGTGAATCGATGTTAGAGGAGTTGGTTGAAGTTGGTTTTGATCACCACGACGTCAAACACGCCTTTGATTGGCTTGCCGATCTTCCTAGCTCCCATGAAGATCTTGCCCTGACTTCACCTACTCATCAGACCATCCGCATCTTTGATGCCAGTGAGCATGAAAAGCTGGATAGTGAATGCCGCGGTTACCTGTTGAAGCTAGAACAAATGGGTATATTTACACCGGCCAGCCGCGAACTTGTGATCGATCGAGTAATGGCCTTAGAGGCCGATGAAATCACTATTGAACAATTACGCTGGGTTAGTTTAATTGTGCTCTACAATTTAGCTAACTCTGACATTCCATATAGCTGGTTAGAAGATATTGTGATGGATTTATCCTCATCACATATTCACTAACTGCGTTTTCGTCTACTTTTGCTATGACGAATTTACAGGCCCTGCGCTAAATCATCATGAGTAAAAATCTCGTTATTGTTGAGTCTCCTGCGAAAGCGAAGACTATTGAAAAATATCTAGGTAAAGATTTTCACGTATTAGCTTCCTATGGTCACGTGCGTGACCTGGTGCCAAAAGAAGGTGCCGTGGATCCTGATGACGCTTTTGCCATGAAATACGAGCTCATTGAGCGTAATGAAAAACATGTCCAGAATATTACCAAGGCATTAAAAAAAGCAGACAGCCTATTTCTCGCGACTGACCCAGACCGTGAGGGAGAAGCAATTTCTTGGCATCTATACGAGCTGCTCCGCGAAAAAAATCTGCTCAAAGAAAAACAAGTCCATCGTGTGGTCTTCTATGAAATTACCAAGACTGCGGTACAGCAAGCAATTGCCTCACCACGTGAGCTTGCAACTGACCTAGTCAGTGCGCAACAAGCTCGACGTGCATTGGATTACTTGGTTGGCTTTAATCTGTCGCCTTTACTCTGGAAGAAGATTAAACGCGGACTATCAGCAGGTCGCGTACAAAGTCCGGCACTACGCCTACTGTGTGAACGTGAAGATGAGATTGAGAAATTCATTGCGCAAGAGTATTGGACAATTGAAGCTGACTGTAAAAAAGAAACACAGCCCTTTGTTGCCAAACTAACCCACTATGATGAGAACAAGCTCAGCCAGTTTGATATTAATAATGAAGAACAAGCACAGCTTGCACACAGCACATTAACAACCGCGGCTAATGGCGAGCTATTAGTCGATAAGGTTGATCGCAAAGAACGTCGTCGTAACCCATCAGCACCTTTTATTACCTCGACCATGCAACAAGAAGCGATTCGCAAACTAGGCTTTTCAGCGCAACGTTGTATGCGTGTTGCCCAGCAATTGTATGAAGGCATTGATTTAGGTTCCGGCCCTGTCGGCCTTATCACTTACATGCGTACCGACTCGATTGCATTAGCTGCAGAGGCCATCACTGAGATTCGTAGTCTGATCGCACAACGCTATGGCAAAGAGTCAGTGCCGGAGAAACCTCCGGTCTACAAAACCAAGTCAAAAAATGCACAAGAAGCGCATGAAGCGATTCGCCCAACATCCATACTGCATATTCCTCAGGAAATTAAAGCGCACCTAGATGATAGCCAGTACAAGTTATACCGACTGATTTGGAATCGAACAATCGCTAGTCAGATGATTCATGCCACGCTAAACATGGTTGCTATCGATCTAAAATGTGGTGATAAAAATACCTTCCGTGCAAATGGATCATCGATTAAAACAGCCGGCTTTATGGCTGTTTATCAGGAAGGTAAAGATGACAGCTCTGCCGAGCCTAGCGATGAGCGACTACTGCCCAACATGGAAGTCGGTGATAAAATTAAGCTCGCTGAGATTCGCACTGAACAGCATTTCACTGAGCCACCACCAAGATTCACTGAAGCTAGTTTAGTTAAGGCTTTAGAAGATTATGGCATCGGCCGACCATCGACCTATGCCTCTATTATCTCAACTATTCAAAACCGTGAATATGCCGAGATTGAGAGCCGTCGTTTCTTCCCAACCGATATAGGTCGCTTAGTCACCCGTTTCTTAACCAAGCACTTCACGCAGTATGTTGATTATGATTTCACTGCACGTCTTGAAGACGAGCTGGACGAAATCTCACGAGGTGAAAAAAGTTTAGTCCCTGTGATGGAAGCCTTCTGGCATCCGTTTGATGAACTAGTACGCGATAAAGAAGTATCAGTAACACGTGAAGAAGCCATAGAAGCCCGCGATCTAGGCATGCACCCAAAATTGAACAAACCGGTCAGCGTACGTATGGGGCGGTATGGACCTTTCGTACAGGTAGGTACAAAGGATGATGAAGATAAGCCTCTGTTTGCAGGCTTACGTCCTGGGCAAAAAATGGATCAGATGGATCTAGAGCAGGCGTTGGAACTATTTAAATTACCACGAGATTTAGGCGAAACAGCTGAAGGTGAAAAAGTCACCACCAGCATTGGTCGCTTTGGCCCTTATGTGAAATATGGGAGTAAGTACGTCTCAATTCGTGGTGAAGATCCCTACGTGATTGAGCTTGATAAGGCACTTGAATTTATTGCCAAGAAAAAAGAAGAAGACGCCAATAAATTAATTCAAGATTTTCCTGATGATGGTATCCAGGTATTGAATGGTCGCTATGGCCCTTATATTACTGATGGATCAAAAAACGCCAAGATACCAAAAGACGTAGAGCCTGCAAGCCTGACCCTAGAACAGTGCAAAGAAATGATCGCCAATGCGCCAGTGCGTAAAGGACGAGGAGCGCCTAAAAAGAAAGCAGCGCCTAAGAAGAAAGCAGCGCCTAAGAAGAAAGCAGCGCCTAAGAAGAAAGCAGCGCCTAAAAAGAAAGCAGCGCCTAAGAAGAAAGCAGCGCCTGAAAAGAAGGATACTGAGTAACGGCTGATGTCTTCACTACGCATGGCTATCTCAGTGTTGCGCGCCGGTGGAATCATTGCGCATCATAGTGACACCGTGCTGGGCTTGGCCTGCCTACCAAACGCTACTAGTTTAGCGCGCTTGGCGCGTATTAAAATGCGCCCTCAGCATAAACCTTTCTTATTGCTAGCAGACTCGCTCACGCAACTAGCTGACTTTGTTGCAGAAGATTTCGCCTTAGAGTCTGCACTTACTGAACAGCCAAAACCGACCACCTACTTAATTCAAGCTACCACTACTTGTCCAACTGCCTTAATTGGTCCTAGCCAACAGGTTGCAGTGCGCTTAAGTCAGCACCCAAATATCACCGCTTTATCTCAGGCCGTTGGTGCCTTGGCCTCAACCAGTGCTAATCTCAGTGGACAGGATACAGCTTTGAATTTCATCGAATTACGTAAACAGTTTGGCCCAGAGTTAGACTATCTTTATGACAGCGGCAGCAGTGGTAGTGGCAAAAGTAGTCGCATCGTTGATCTAAAAACACAACAAATTTTACGCGCATAGGCACGAGATATGAATTCCAGCCCCCATTTAGCTGCAGTATTAAGCTACCTAGAAAAACTGCAAGATTCAATTTGCAGCAGCATTAGTGCCATTGATGGCAAAGACTTTATTGAAGACCGTTGGCAACGAGAGGAAGGCGGTGGTGGCAGTAGTCGTGTGTTACGTGATGGTCATGTATTTGAACAGGCCGGTGTTAATTTCTCACGCGTTTCTGGCTCTGAGTTACCGAAGGCAGCCACCACACAACGACCTGAATTGGCTGGCTGTAGCTTTGAAGCCTGTGGCGTTTCAGTGGTGTTTCATCCACGCAACCCATATGCACCAACCACACACTGTAATGTGCGATTTTTTATTGCACAGCCAGAGCAGGGTGAGGCCATCTGGTGGTTTGGTGGTGGCTATGACCTGACACCCTATTATGGTTTTGTTGAAGATGCCAAGGTATGGCATCAACAAGCACAACACAGTTGTGAAGTTTTAAATAGCGACTGTTATGACGAGTATAAGGCATGGTGTGATCGTTACTTTTATTTGCCACATCGGCAGGAGCCACGTGGCATTGGTGGCATTTTTTATGATGATCTCAATGAGCCTGGTTTTGATAAAAGCTTTGCCTTCACACAGGCGGTAGGCAATGGTTTTATGCAGGCCTATGAACCGATCATTCAACGCCGCAAAGACACGCCATACAGCGAGCGTGAACGTGAGTTCCAACTCTATCGGCGTGGGCGTTATGTTGAATTTAATCTTTTACAAGATCGTGGCACCCTATTTGGTTTGCAGTCCGGTGGTCGTACAGAATCCATATTAATGTCATTGCCACCACTAGTGCGTTGGGAGTACAACCATCAAACAGAGGCAGGCAGTGCCGAAGAGGCGTTGTATACTACTTACTTAAAGCCGCAAGATTGGATTAATTACCAAACATGAAAAACGGAGTTATCAGGTGAGCATAAATATAAGCACTCGTATGCGCCGTATGCGCGCCTCCCGATTCAGCCGAGAGCTGATGCGGGAATATACGTTAACGGCCAGTGATTTAATTTTCCCTATTTTTATTCTAGAAGGTGAACAGCAACGCCAGCCGATCACTTCGATGCCTGGGGTGGAACGCTTAAGTATCGATCTGTTAATTACTGAAGCCAAAGAACTAATGGCATTAGGTATCCCAGCGATCGCACTGTTTCCAGTTATTGATGAATCCCTTAAATCATTAGATGCGGCTGAAGCTTACAACCCAAAGGGTTTAGTTCCGCGTGCAGTCAAAGCATTAAAAGCAGCCATACCCGAATTAGGGATCATCACAGATATTGCTCTAGACCCTTATACCTCACATGGCCAAGATGGGTTAATCGATGAGCACGGCTATGTTTTAAATGATGAGACTGTCGCTGTTCTAGTTAAACAAGCACTTTGCCATGCAGCAGCCGGTGTCGATGTAGTTGCACCATCGGACATGATGGATGGCCGAGTCGGTGAGATACGTGATGCCTTAGAGCAACAAAATTTCAGCAACACCTTAATCCTTGCCTATGCTGCAAAATATGCCTCTAATTTCTATGGCCCTTTCCGTGATGCAGTAGGCTCTACTGGCAACCTAGGCAGCAGCAATAAATATACTTACCAGATGGATCCAGGTAATAGTGATGAAGCTATTCGTGAAGTCGCGCTGGACCTTGCAGAAGGGGCTGACATGGTCATGGTTAAGCCAGGGCTACCTTATCTCGATGTTGTGCAGCGTGTGAAACAAGAATTGGCAGCACCAACGTTTGTCTATCATGTCAGTGGTGAATACGCGATGCTCAAGGCCGCTGCCAATAACGGTTGGCTGGATGAAAAAGCCTGCGTGATGGAGGCCATGCTCTGTTGCAAGCGGGCAGGTGCCGATGGCATCCTAACTTACTTTGCGAAAGATATTGCACGTTGGCTACAAGCCTAAATAGGTCCTAGAGATGCAACAATTCGCAGTCATCGGCAATCCAATTGAGCACAGTAAGTCACCCCAGATTCATGCCGCCTTTGCCGCACAGGAAGGTATCACGATTGACTATCAGCGCGTGTTGGCAGACAGCGATCACTTCATTAGCACAGTCAATCAACTACAAAAGCAGGGCTTAGTCGGGCTGAATGTCACAGTGCCCTTCAAAGTATTAGCACACGCCAACTGCACTGAACTGAACGCCTATGCCAAGGCTGCTGGTGCAGTTAATACCCTCTCGTTTAAACAGGGTGTCTGGCAAGGCGCCAATACCGATGGTATTGGTTTACTCCGTGACCTTGAAAAGAACATAGGCCTAGTCTTATCAGGAAAACGTGTATTGATCATTGGAGCCGGTGGCGCTACTCGCGGTATTGTCTTACCTTTAATTGAAGCAGGCATCAGCGAGCTGTGTATTGCTAATCGCAGCCTGCCGCGAGCCGAAGCACTGGCTACTCTGTTTTCTGATTATCCTCAGATCACAGCCTGCGTCTTAGATGAGGTCAAACAGGAAAGTTATGATCTGGTTATCAATGCAACTTCTGCTAGCCTTAATAATGAGGTCCCTGCAATTCCGGCCGCTGTGATTAGCAGCAATACATTATGTTATGACCTAGCCTATGCCAACCATGACACAGCCTTTATGCGTTGGGCTAAAACCCTGCAGGCACAGGGTTGTTACGATGGTCTAGGTATGTTGCTGGAACAAGCAGCAGAGTCCTATTTTATTTGGCGTGGCTTTCGTCCAGATACGGCTAACTTATTTCCGATGTTACGCCCTCAAGCTTAATTACCTAATCAAGCACCTTCATGCATCTGCTTCACTTTGACGTAGTGTTCAGCAGAGTAGCTTAGATACTTCAATTCACTATCAGTCAATTTCCGCACCGGTTTTGCCGGTCGTCCCAACCATAAATAACCACCTTCTAATTCTTTACCACTAGGCACTAAAGAGCCCGCACCAACCATTGCATTAGAGTGCACCACAGCATCATCAAGCACCACAGAACCAATGCCAATAAGACAGGTGTCATGCAAAGTACAGGCATGCAGCACTACTGAATGACCTACTGTCACATCGTTGCCAATACGTAAGCAGGCCCCTTCACTGTATTCACCCTTATGACTAACATGTAATACCGAACCATCTTGAATATTGCTGCGCTGACCAATCGTAATAGTATTAATGTCACCACGGATCACTGTCATTGGCCAGACTGAGCTATCCTTAGCGATACTGACTTGCCCAATTACCAAGGCGGTCTCATCGACATAGGCGGTTTCGTCTATTTGTGGTTGATGTGTTTGAAAAGCCCTAATAGTCATAATGCATCCAGTGTTAATATTCCTGAAAGTCGGTGAGCTGAAATATTGGTATGTCAGCATTTAAAAAATAATAGGCTAAAGTATAAGTGAAGAAACACTACCAGATAAAACTTAATCTCTATGCTGAGTTAATTCGGCTAGATAAACCCATTGGCATTTATTTATTGCTATGGCCAACCTTATGGGCATTATTCCTTGCAGCTGATGGTCTACCTGCACTAGATGTTAGTCTGGTCTTTATCATTGGTGTGGTTTTGATGCGCTCTGCAGGCTGTGCGATCAATGATTTTGCTGATCGCAAAATTGACCCAAAGGTTGCACGTACCATGCAGCGACCGATCGCCAGCGGCCGCATCAGTGCAAAAGAAGCATTGGCTGTATTCACCGTGCTCAGCCTAGTTGCGTTTGCCTTAGCCTTACTGGTATTAAACGATTTAACTATACAAATGGCTTGGGTTGCTTTGGCTTTAGCTGCCAGTTATCCATTCATGAAGCGTTATCATTTTCTACCACAGGTTCATCTAGGCCTGGCTTTTGCCTGGGCGATTCCGATGGCGGTGGCTGCTGTTAGCAATACTTTTCCACCTAGCTGGGCCTGGCTTTTATTTCTTGCCACCGTCCTCTGGACCACCGCTTATGACACGATCTATGCGATTATGGATCGTGAAGATGATATTAAGATTGGCGTACGATCAAGCGCAATCTTGTTTGGATCGGCTGATCGGCTGATCATCGCACTATTGCAAGCACTGACACTACTCAGCTTAGTTGCGGTGGGTTTACAGCTAGATCTACGCTACTGGTACTTTATTTCACTGATTCTTGTTACTTGCTTGTTTTTCTATCAGCAATATCTAATCGCAGAATATGAGCCACAGGCCTGCTTACTCGCCTTTCAGAATAATCATTACGTCGGCTTATGTGTTTTTCTTGGCATTCTTATGAGCGACTGGTTGCCAGTTTAGTCCGAGCTAAAGACCAAACCCATACCTGCTGTACGCCAGCAGCTTTCAAATAACGACTAATCTCTTGTACGGTCGCGGCACTAGTAACGACATAATCGAATAAATTCACTACCTGATAGTCACAGGGGTGATTCAGAACAAAGGCATCAAGCACGTTGGATTGGCGTTCATGATGATTCAGTGTCACCTGCTTTTGTGTATTCCGGCAACGGCGAAGAAGCCCATAATCACAGTGGATCGGGTACCGTCGCGCTAATGCACGTAAATACTCATGATTAGGATTAAAGCCTCGTTGGCGGATACGTGCGGCATGACAAGGCACGGGGATAAAAACGCTATTTTCGTCTATCTTCGGCAAAAATGCATCGAATAACCACATTAATGTCGGAATATAGTGCAATTCTGCTGAATATTTCAAGGCCGCTATAAGCTTGCGAGGGACACCCTCGTACCAATACGCTGCAAACAAACCATCAAAAGCTGGTGCATGCTGCAGACAGTAGCCACAGCTAACTGCCGTTTCTGCACTAGTTAAAGGCAAGCCACAGCGCCTGCAGCACTTAGCACAACGCGGCATTAGTCTGAGACAATCGGCACACAACTGAATACCATCGTAAGCCATACGACTACAGACTAAGCAACGCTGAGGAAATAAGAAGTCTTGGAATGCTGCCAAGCCCATGATCACTGATTTCTTATCCGTTATTTTCCACATTAGAATTTGACAAGCACCGGGCGCACGCTAGACTCAATACTCCATGCGACTTGAATCGCAACGCGCCTGTTTTTCACCTAACGACCGTACCTCTATGACTGCAAAGAATACTTGGGATTTAAAATCCGCTCTTGAAATTTACTCTCGCCCGTTCAATGATTTATTGTTCGAGGCCCAGAGCGTGCATCGCATTCACCATAATGCGAATACAATCCAAGCTAGCACGCTGCTCTCGATCAAGACAGGCGCCTGCCCTGAAGATTGTGCATATTGCCCACAGAGCGCACGCTATGACACCGGATTGGAGCGTGAGAAGTTACTGCCCATAGAAGAGGTAAGAGAAGCAGCAAAAGCAGCCAAAGAATTAGGTGCTACACGTTTTTGTATGGGTGCTGCTTGGCGCAACCCAACTGACAAAAATCTCGAAAGTGTGATCGAGATGATTAAGGTTGTGCAAGAAGAAAAACTAGAGACCTGTGTCACTCTCGGCATGTTAAGTGACGCGCAGTCAAAGCGACTAGCTAGCGCTGGCTTAGATTATTACAACCACAATCTTGACACCTCACCTGAGTTTTATGGTGAGATCATCACCACACGCGACTACCAAGATCGTATCGACACCCTAGAGCATGTACGCCAAGCAGGTATCAATGTTTGTTCAGGTGGTATCTTGGGTTTAGGCGAAAGCCGTGAACAACGTGTCGGTTTATTGATACAACTCGCAAACATGGATCCCGTACCAGAGTCAGTACCCATTAACCTCTTAGTACAAGTTGAAGGTACACCTCTATTTGGTACCGATGAGCTAGACCCATTTGAATTTGTACGCACGATTGCCACTGCACGTATCATTATGCCAAGCACCTATGTTCGCTTGTCGGCGGGTCGTGAAGACATGGATGAATCTTTACAGGCGCTCTGTTTCTTCGCTGGTGCCAATTCAATTTTCTATGGTGAAAAATTACTCACCACCTCAAACCCAAGTTATCAACAAGACATGCGTTTACTTGAACGTCTAGGTATTAACATAGAGGGTGCGGGCGGCCATTAAGCTGTCGGCAGATGCCTCGTGAAGCTTGAGGAAATCCATGCTCAACTTAAACAATTAGACGAAAGTCAGAGCCTACGCACGCGCCGAACTTTAAATGGCCCACAGGGTGTGCAGGTCACGCTAGACGATAGCGACTATTTATCGTTTTGTAGTAATGACTATTTAGGGCTGGCTAATGACCCGCGCGTAGTCACTGCTGCCGTTGATGCCTTACAGCAGCATGGTGTCGGCAGCGGTGCCTCACAGATGATCAGTGGCTACAGTACGCAACATGCCTCCTTTGAAAAAGAGTTAGCGTATTTCTTAGGCGTTGAACGCGTATTACTATTTTCTTCCGGCTACCTTGCCAATCTTGGTGTGGTTAGCGCCTTGAGTTCGCGTCACAGTGCTGTCTTCAGTGATCGCTTAAACCACGCATCGTTAATCGATGCAGCCAAGCTGAGTGACGCCAAACATCAACGTTATCACCACCGTGATCATCAGGGCTTAGAGCGGCTATTACAAAAAACTGACGCCACCAACAAACTTATTTTGAGCGATGGTGTATTTAGTATGGAAGGCAGTATCGCGCCATTAGCCGAGTTAATCGCATTAAAAAAAGAACATCATGCCTTACTCCTGATCGATGATGCCCACGGCCTTGGTGTGCTCGGTGAAAAGGGAATAGGTAGTGCAGAACAGCTCCAAGTAAACCCGGAAGATATCGATCTTTTAATCGGTACTTTTGGCAAGGCCTTTGGTAGTAGCGGTGCCTTTGTTGCCGGCAAGCACGACCTGCTTGAGTACATCATGCAAAAAGCACGTAGCCTAATTTATACCACAGCAGCACCTGCAGCCTTAATTGCTGCCTGCGCAAAAAGTTTAGACATTATTCAAAACGAACCAACACGAAGAGGGCGTTTACAAGATAATAT
This sequence comes from uncultured Gammaproteobacteria bacterium, assembly GCA_905479295.1. GTDB lineage: Bacteria > Pseudomonadota > Gammaproteobacteria > UBA4575 > UBA4575 > UBA4575. The sequence continues at coordinate 30,448 of CAJQLY010000048.1, forward strand.
CGCTTATTATCGGGAACAGATTAAGCGCTTACAGCAGCCCAGTTTAGACTCTATCAGCGCTATTCAATCGATAGTCTTGGGTGATAATGACACGGTAATACGCCTTAGCCAGCAACTAGCAGCAGAGGGTATTTTAGTTTTACCAATTAGACCGCCAACTGTTCCAGCCAATAGCGCACGGTTGCGCATTACCTTAAGCAGTGAGCATTCTAAGGTAGATATTGATCGGTTAATTACTGCCTTACAGCAATATTTATAACAGCTGATTTTTCAAAGTAGTCCATGCTCTGCCATAGAATAGGTGTCTTCCCCCACAATGATATGATCTATCACAGTGACATCAATCAAGCCTAAAGCTTGTTGTAATCGTTCGGTAATCTGCTTATCGGCATTGCTTGGTTTGGTATTACCCGAAGGATGGTTATGCGCAAAAATAATCGCTGAGGCATTCATTTTTAATACCAATTTAACAACCTCTCGTGGATAGACACTGGTACCACTAAGGCTGCCACGAAATAATTCCTCGTAGTGCAATAAATTCAAGCACACATCAAGCAAGATACAGGCAAATACCTCATGTTGTTTATGTCGTAGCTTTGTTGCCAAGTAGTTCATTACAGAGGCTGGATTATCTAGTAGTGGCTCCATTGCTATACAACTTTCCATCGCACGTTCTGCAATTACTGCGATTACTGCAATCTGTGAATATTTGGCCATACCAATCCCAACAACCTGTTGTAGGTCAGCCCAGTCAGCATGCAAAATCTTTTGCAGACCCCCAAACTGATTAAGCAATAGTTGAGCTAACTCAACTGCTGAGCAATCACGTCGGCCATTACGCAATATTACGGCCAGCAGTTCTGCGTCAGAAAGACTCGCTGCACCACGTTGCAGTAGTTTTTCACGTGGGCGCAGCTGTTGTGGGAAATCCTCGATTAACATGTCTTTAAATTATGCTCCAAATTTAATAATGCTTTTAAGCAGGAACAGGCTTTCAGGTATACTGTTGCACTATGACATTACGAAATAAACAAATCGTCATTGCAGTCACTGGCGGGATTGCCGCCTATAAGACTGCCCAGCTCGTTCGCGAAGTACAAGCAGAAGGCGCACAGGTGCGTGTCGTCATGACCGCTAGTGCTACCAGCTTTGTTGCTGCAAAAACCTTTCAAGCACTTAGTGGCAGTCCTGTAGCAATCACAGACAATGGTTTATTTGATCAAGCTGGTATGGATCACATTACCTTGGCACGATGGGCAGATCTGATTGTTATTGCACCAGCTAGTGCAAACAGCATAGCCAAGCTCATCCATGGTGAGGCTGATGAGCTGCTGTATGCCATGTGCTTAGCACATGAAGGGCAGGTTGCTATCGCACCAGCGATGAATCAACAAATGTGGTCCAATGTTGCGACGCAGGAGAATATCAATGGTTTGCGTAATAGAGGCTTTTTGATTTGGGGCCCGGCAGATGGGGCACAGGCCTGTGGCGAAGTCGGTCCTGGCCGCATGTTAGAAGTTTCTGAGCTACTGCAGTTAGTGCTAAGCAGGTTTGAAAACACAGCCTTTGCTGGCCAACATATTGTAATTACTGCTGGCCCTACACATGAAGCAATCGACCCGGTGCGTTATATCGGCAATCGCTCTTCAGGTAAAATGGGCTTTGCCCTAGCCGAGGCTGCACTAGCTGCAGGTGCACGCGTTACACTAGTCGCTGGGCCAACAGAACAAATATGTAGTCCGCGCATTCATGTTATCCATGTTGAGACTGCTGCTGAAATGCATCTAGCCGTTTTTCAACAGCTTGATGATTGTGATCTCTTTATCGCCTGTGCTGCAGTTGCCGATTATCGCGTGGCTAATATCGCAGCTGAAAAAATTAAAAAGCATAGTGAACACCTAAGCTTAGAGTTAGAACCTACTGAAGATATCTTACGTGATGTTAAACAAGCACAGCCAAAGCTTTTTTGTGTCGGCTTTGCCGCTGAGACTGAACATACCATTGAATATGCACGCGATAAGTTAGTACGCAAAAAGCTGGATATGATTATTGCCAATCAAGTTGGCAGCAGTGAGCAGGGATTTAGTAGTGATTATAATGCGGTTGAAATATTGACTGCAGATAGCCAAGAAAGTATTGCGCGTATGCGTAAGACCGCTCTAGCACCAAAAATATTAGACGCCATTCATCAACAGTTACTTAACCGCAAAGAAAACTCCAATGTCCGTTACCTCAAAAAGTCGCATTCAACTTAAAGTTTTAGATCCTCGTATTGGTTCAGAATACCCGTTACCTAGCTACGCCACTGAAGGTTCGGCGGGCATGGATTTACGTGCCTGCTTAGATCAAGCCCTATGTTTGAAACCAGGGGACTGTGAACTAATCCAAACAGGTATATCAATCTATATTCAAGGCCCAACACTAGCTGCCGTACTACTCCCACGTTCTGGCCTGGGGCATAAGCATGGCATCGTACTCGGTAACCTTGTTGGCCTGATTGATTCCGACTACCAAGGTCCCTTAATGGTCTCTATGTGGAATCGGAGTCAGGAAGATTTTACTATTGAGCCGGGTGATCGCATTGCACAGATGGTAATCCTTCCGGTGATTCAGCCAGAGTTTGATCTGGTTGATGAGTTTGTCGCCAGTGAACGTGGTACCGGTGGCTTTGGTCATAGCGGTAAGAAATAAGCTATGACTTCTAGCCCCTCCGGCATCGATATAAATGCCAATATCTTTCGTGCCTATGATATTCGTGGTGTCGTCACAACAGACCTTAGGCCTGATGTAGTATTTTTAATTGGGCGTGCATTAGCCACCCTATATCCAAAATGTCAGCAGGTAGTTGTAGGTCGTGATGGCCGACTCAGTAGTCAGGACTTAGCTGACCAACTGATCGCCGGCTTACGCGCTGGTGGTACCGATGTGATTGATGTTGGTGAAGTGCCAACGCCGGTACTTTACTATGCTACCCATGCACTGAAGACTGGCTCTGGCTTAATCGTCACTGGCAGCCATAACCCACCCGAGTACAACGGGATCAAAATGGTCATGGCAGAAAAGACCCTCTTTGGCGATTTAATCCAAGAGATTTTCAATTGTATTCAAGCCAATGATTTTTCTACCGGTAACGGCACCTTAGAAAAAATCGATATTGTTGATGACTATGTTTCTGTTATTAGCCGAGACATTAAGCTACAACGCCCGCTTAAAATCGCTATTGATTGTGGTAATGGGGTGGCAGGGCCAGCAGCCTTACAACTGTTCGCGCAGCTGGGTTGTGAGATAACCCCCCTGTATTGTGATGTCGATGGAACCTTCCCAAATCATCATCCAAATCCTAGTGAACTCGATAATCTACAAGACCTTATTAATACTGTCTGTAAAAAGCAGCTTGATCTGGGCCTAGCCTTTGATGGCGATGGCGACCGTGTTGGCATTGTCGATGAAACTGGTGAGGTCCTATATGCCGATCGTCAGATGATGCTGTATGCCGAGGATGTCTTAGGGCGCAATCCGGGTGCTGAGATTATTTTTGATGTGAAGTCATCTCGCAACCTAGCACGTCATATTGAACAGGCTGGCGGCAAGGCCACCATGTGGAAGACTGGTCACTCCTTTATTAAGAACAAGATGAAAAAAACCGGCGCCTTATTAGCTGGCGAAATGAGTGGTCATATCTTTTTCAAGGAACGTTGGTTTGGCTTTGACGATGGCCTCTATTCTGCAGCACGCATGTTAGAGATCCTTGCTGCCCAAGGTTTAACCGCCGCACAACGTTTTGCATTATTGCCGAATGATGTCAGCACACCTGAGATTACACTTAAATTAGAAGAGGATGGTGCACAGCATCGCTTTGTTGAGAAATTTGTTGCTGAGGCTACCTTTGAAGGCGCTCAGCTCACCACGATTGATGGTGTCCGTGCTGATTTTGATTATGGTTGGGGCCTAGTACGGGCCTCTAATACAACGCCAGCAATTGTTATTCGCTTTGAAGCGGTAAATAGCGATAAACTAGTGCAATTACAGCGAGACTTTAAGAAACAATTACTCGCTACCGATCCTTCACTTACATTGCCTTTTTAATTGTGGATTCAACTCAAGCTATCAATAGTGCCAAAGTCTTAAGCGAGGCCCTGCCTTATATCCAGCGCTTTGCTGGTAAAACCATTGTCATCAAGTATGGTGGCAACGCAATGACTGAAGAGCGTCTCAAACAAAGTTTTGCGAATGATATTGTCTTGCTAAAACAGGTCGGTATGCAGCCTGTTATCGTGCATGGTGGCGGCCCACAAATTGGGACCGTCCTACAGAAACTCGGTAAAGAATCTAAGTTTATCGATGGTATGCGTGTGACTGACCAAGAAACCATGGATGTGGTTGAAATGGTTTTGGGTGGACAGGTAAATAAAGAAATTGTGCATCTGATCAATCAGCACGGTGGACAGGCTGTTGGGCTTTCAGGCAAAGATGCTAATTTGATCTCTGCCAAACAACTCAAAGTTACTAGCGATACACCAGAAGTAAATGCCTCAGAGATTATTGACCTAGGTCATGTAGGCAAGGTGACCGGCATTAACCCAAATGTCTTACATACCTTTTTACGTAGCGACATCATTCCAGTTATTGCACCTATTGGTGTTGGCTCTAAAGGTGAAACCTATAATATTAATGCTGATTCTGTCGCTGCCAGTATTGCTGCAGTGATGGAAAGTGAAAAACTAATCTTGTTGACCAATACCGCTGGTGTGATGGATGGTGATTCCTTACTGACTGGTCTATCCCCAGATGCAGTCGAAGACTTGATCACAGAAAAAGTCATTTATGGTGGCATGCTACCCAAGGTACGCTGCGCCCTCGATGCGCTTAGCTCGGGAGTGCATAGCGCCCATATTATCGATGGCCGCATAGAACACGCCGTATTACTGGAACTGTTAACGGCTGCTGGTATTGGCACACTGATCCAGCGCTAACGACTACATCACTGTTCAGGTGGACATTTTTGATCACTGTAAGAGCAAAATACACAGCAGTCACCCGGTAATGGCTTGATCATTTGTTCGCAACGTTCACAGGGGCAAAAAGACAGGCAGGCATCAGTTGGCATCATAAGTTCTTGACGATGATGACAGTACGGGCACGCAAGTGTTGCTTTCAGTTGTGGCATAGGCTTGTCCCCCCCCCTGCCAACTATTCTGGCTAAAAAAGACAGTTAATACCGCAGCGAAACGCCTATTTGATAGCGTTTAAGTGATATTAAACCCCGTATTGATTACGGTATTCTGTCAATGCCTGCTGTTGTTCTGCCATGTTCGTCTGCACGTAACTAAGCAGGTCGTTTAATCCGGCAATTGCCAACACTGGAATCTGAAACTGCTGTTCTATTTCTTGAATAGCACTGGCGCCATTTGGACCTTTTTCCTGACGGTCTAAAGCGACGATTACAGCAACCACTTCAGCATCGGAATCCTTAATGATGTCAAAACTCTCACGGATAGCAGTACCCGCTGTAATCACATCATCAGTGATCACTATTTTACCTGCTAAGGGGGCACCAATTAAAAGACCGGCCTCACCATGTGTCTTTGCCTCCTTGCGATTAAAGGCGACCGCTACAGAGCGCTGATGCTGCTGATGTAGAGAAACTGAAATTGCAGTTGCTAGCGGTATTCCCTTATAAGCAGGGCCAAATAACATATCGAAGTCGATACCTGAATCAATCAAGCGTTGTGCATAAAATTCGCCTAATACAGCTAAGTGTTCACCCGTATTAAATTTACCTGCATTGAAAAAGTACGGACTGATGCGCCCTGACTTGAGAGTGAATTGTCCAAATTGTAATGCCTCGCTATGCATAGCGAATTCAACGAATTTTGAGGTTTCCATAGTGCCTATACTGTGATGATAGTTATTAGGGTGCATGTTAAAATAAACACATAGTTTAAACGAATTTCCTTACATTCTCCTATATAGAAGCTAGCGCCGTGCCTAAAAAAATAAAAATAATTTCACTTAATGCCAATGGTATTCGAGCTGCAGCAAGAAAAGGTTTTTTTCAGTGGCTGGCAGCACAAAATGCCGACGTCGTTTGTATTCAAGAGACCAAGGCTCAATTTGATCAGCTACGAGATGACCCTCAATATCAACCTGAAGGCTATTATTGTTATTACGTTGATGCGATCAAAAAAGGCTATAGCGGTGTTGCCGTATACAGTCGAGAAAAGCCACTTAAGGTGATACCTAAACTAGGTGTGGAAGAATTTGATAATGAAGGTCGCTACTTAGAACTACAGTTTGAACGCTTTGCTGTCGTTTCTTTGTATGCGCCTTCAGGCTCATCCAGTGATGAACGCCAAGCGGCTAAGTTTCGTTTTATGGATATCTTTATGCCGCATCTCAAAAATTTAAAACGGCGTAAGAAGCCATATATTATTTGTGGTGACTGGAATATTGCACACAAAGAAATAGACCTTAAGAATTGGCGTGGTAATCGCAAAAATTCTGGCTTTTTACCTGAAGAACGAGCTTGGCTGGATGAGCTATTTAATCAGCAAGGTTATATCGACGTTTTCCGAGAAATTAATGATCAAGCCGATCAATATACTTGGTGGTCTAATCGTGGCCAATCGTGGGCTAATAATGTCGGCTGGCGTATTGACTACCATATTGCTTCAGCAGAATTCAGTGGCCTTGCGAGTGATGCAGAGATCTACAAAGATCAACGCTTTTCAGATCATGCACCACTTATCATTAGCTATCGGTTAAATAATTAGATGAATACATTAATTTCGACTTTTAAGGTCTACTGGCAAAAACGCATCCTAGCCATGTTAGCTCTTGGCTTTTCTGCTGGTCTACCACTATTACTAGTCTTTGGTACGCTGTCTTTTTGGTTGCGTAAAGAAGGTATTGATCGCACGACTATTGGCTTCATTTCTTGGGTCGCTTTATTTTATGGTCTTAAGTTCCTCTGGGCACCGTTGGTCGATCATTTAAGGCTACCCCTACTGGCAAGATTATTTGGTCAGCGCCGGAGTTGGTTGTTGTTGGCGCAATGTGGTGTTTTACTCAGCCTCTTTGCTATGGGTAGTGTTGATCCTCAACAACACCTAGAGCAATTAATTCTGTTGGCTTTGGTTGTTGCCTTTTCCTCTGCAACACAAGATATTGCTTTGGACGCCTGGCGTATTGAATCTGCTCCAGTAGAAGAACAGGCCGCAATGGCGGCCAGTTATCAACTCGGTTATCGCCTGGGCATGATCTTGGCTGGTGGTGGTGCTTTTTCATTGGCCTATTTCTATGGCTGGTCTATCGCCTATCAAATGATGGCAGGCTTTATGTTAATTGGTGTAGTCACTACTTTACTAGTGAGTGAACCAGAACAAGCTAATATCAGTGATCTTACTAGTGCTACCGTCGGACGGATTCGACGTTGTGCCCAGTGGTTACGTATTGCAGTAGCACAGCCCTTTGCTGATTTCTTTTATCGTAACGGCTGGTTTGGTCTAGTACTGTTAATTTTCATCGGTTGTTTCCGCCTAAGTGATATCACCATGGGTGTGATGACAGGGCCTTTTTATGCCGATATGGGTTATACCGAATTACAGGTTGGCTTAGTCTCAAAAACTTTTGGTGTGGGCATGACTATTTTTGGCGCCTTGCTTGGCGGCCTGTTAGTCACACGCTTCAAGATTTTACCTATGTTGATTGTTTCCAGCATATTGGTTGTGATCACTAATCTGGTATTTGCTGTACTAGCGACCAAGGCTCCCAGCACCATATTATTAGCCAGTGTCATTACTGCCGATAATATCAGTGGGGGTATTGCTGGCACTGTGTTCATCGCCTACTTATCTGGACTAACCAACCGTCTCTACACCGCTACACAATATGCACTACTTAGCTCAGTGATGTTATTGCCGGCTAAATTTATAGGTGGGTTTGCTGGCGAGGTAGTTGATGCGATGGGTTATTTAATGTTCTTTATTTATTCTGCAGGGCTAGGCTTACCTGCCATTTTATTAGCTCTATGGTTAAGCACTCGTGAGCGGCACACAGAAATAAATTAGGGCTTAATTGTGATCGGAGTACCATCGGCAACCATCGACCAAATTTCTAACATGTCTTGGTTCTCAACAGCAATGCAACCATCGGTCCAGTCAAACTGATCAAAACCTAAATGAATTCGCTCCACCCAACTACTAGGTTGGCCGTGAATCATAATTTCACCTCCTGGATCAATACCTGAGCGCTTTGCTGTACGCAACTGTTCTGGAGTTGGGTAAGAGACATGCAGTGAACGAAAGAACCGGCTAGCTGGGTTTCGCCAATCCAAAATATAGTCACCTTCTGGAGTTCTAGAGTCACCTTCTTGCTGTTTCTGCCCCAGCGGGTTTTTACCTAAAGCAATCCGGTATTCTCGTAAGGTGGTAGACCCACCCATTAAAAAAAGTTTGCGCGCCGCTTTTTCTACGATGACGTGTGTTACTTGAGATTTTTCAGCTTTTGATGTGGCTGGCATATACAATTTTGTTACTACTGGTTTCAATAAAAATATATCACGATCATTAGCAAATACTACCTGTAGACACAACACTACAACTAACAGGGAATAGCCACACTTCATAAATTTCTCTTTATAACTTACTAAATAATAACAGCGCTTAAACCTGGCTACGCTTACTTTTCAGCCACTTTAAAATAGGCTGCCATTGTTCTCTATCCATTGCACTTGCTGCTGGACCTAGCTCAAAGATACCCAAGCCACGATCAGCTGCACGGACATAATTTTGGCTATCTCGTAGCGTCGTTAGAAACGGTATCTTTTGTTTACTGAGAAACTCTTCAAGCTCAGCACTGATATTAGTAATGCTACGGCAACGATTAGCAATCAACGCGATCTTAGCTTTTTTTTGTGCTACTGGTGCGCAGCTTTTAATTTCTTTAATGAAGTTACTAGCTGCTCGCATATCAATCGGCGATGGTAATACGGGGATCAGTATGGTCTCTGCTTTTCGTACCAAGGTAGTCAGTTCTGCACCATGTACAGCGGCGGGCGCATCCAGTATGACGATATCGGTTTGACGCTTCACTCTGCCTGCATTACGTTGATAGCCAGCAATGCCTGTTATTGGTGGACGTGCAGAAGAACGTTCATTTAGCCAAGCTAAACTACTCGCCTGTGGATCGTAGTCAACCAAAGCTACATTATTTTGCTGACTAGCGAAGTAGCTTGCTAAATTAGTTGCCAAGGTTGTTTTACCTGAACCGCCCTTAGCATTTAACACCATGATATGACGCATAACTAGAACCTCTCAATGTAAGATTTCTTGATAGAACCATTAATAGTCTGAACTATGCCTTTAGTACAAACAAGATCCTACTCAGCTAAATTTTTGAAAAAGTACTATATTTTAAACTCTGCAATCACCGGCGCATGGTCAGATGGACGCTCCCAGGCGCGAGGCGTCTTATCTATCCGGCTAAAACTACAGGCAGCACTTAATGCTGCACTGGCGAGTATCAAATCAATGCGTAAGCCTTGGTTCCTAGGAAATCCACCACTGCGGTAGTCCCACCAACTAAAACTAGCCTCTTCTTGCTCAAATTGACGAAAGGTATCACTGAACCCAAGCGCACATAATTTCTCTAGGGCTGAACGCTCTGGCTGACTACAAAGAATTATATTTTCATTCCATTTTTCTGGGTCATGTACATCACGCTCATCTGGGGCAATATTAAAATCACCTAGCACAACCACTTGTTCATACCGGCTTTTTTCTTCTGCAATAAAGGCAGTGACCTTTTCTAGCCAATTCAATTTATAAGCATATTTCTCACTACCTACTTCAGAACCATTCACGACATAAAGATTGATGATGCGAACACCTGAAATTGTTGCAGCTAGTATGCGCCGCTGGGGGTCATCAAGTTGTGGAATATCAGTAACAACATCTTCTGGCTTTTGTTTTGCCAGTATAGCGACGCCGTTGTAGGTCTTCTGTCCGGAGAATACAACGCGATAACCAGCATCAAGAATTTCTTCTAATGGAAATACTGGGTCTTGCGTCTTTGTTTCTTGTATTGCGAGTACGTCTACTGGGTTTTCTTCTAACCAGGTTAATACTTGAGGTAGACGCACACGTAGTGAATTTACATTCCAGCTAGCTATTTGCATGATGTTATCGGCTCGTTTTTATCTCAAGCTGTTGGGTAGCAGGGTTTTAACAATACCCTGCTTAAACGTCGATGTTAGTTGCAGTTAAGGCATTAGCCTCAATGAACTCACGTCTAGGCTCAACCTGATCACCCATTAATGTAGAAAACACATCATCTGCAGCAACCACATCTTCAACTTTTACCTGAACCATTAAACGTGTCTCTGGATCCATAGTGGTTTCCCACAATTGGCTAGGATTCATTTCACCCAGTCCTTTATAACGCTGAATACTTTGGCCTTTCTTTGCTTCTTCCATCAACCACTGCATCACTTCTGAAAATTGGCTGACTTCTTTTTTCTTCTCGCCACGCTTAATGTAAGCACCGGTCTCCATTAAGGCATTCGTGTTCTGTGCGATCGATTGCAGTAATTTATAATCAGCGCCGTTAAAGAAAGCTAGGTTGTAACTATCATCTGTAGCCAGGCCATGTACTAATTTTTGAAAGCTCACCTTCGGCTCACTACCCGACCATTCTAAATTAGCGGTATAGCGTGTACCGGCGGGTTGCTGTTGATTTATCACCGCAAGTAAATCAGGTAACCATGCTTCAAACAAATCTGCACTATCTGCAGTTACATTGTCTGCTATCAATGGTTGCTTCAGCATTGCGCTTAAGATGCCTGCATCATGCATTTGTGACAAGCGATTCACCACCACCACGGCTGCCATGTATTCTTTTGCTAATGTCTCAAGTGCCGCCGCCTGAATTGGTGGTGTATTGTCATTCACATGTAGCTCTGCATTTTCAATCGCAAGCTGTAGTAAATAGAGACTCAATTCAGTCTCATCTTTGACATAGGTTTCTTGTTTGCCTTTTTTAACTTTATACAGAGGTGGTTGACCTATATAAATATAGCCTTTCTCAATTAATTCCGGCATTTGGCGATAGAAAAAGGTAAGTAATAACGTGCGAATGTGAGAGCCATCAACGTCCGCATCGGTCATGATGATAATGCGGTGATAACGCAGCTTCTCTATATTAAATTCATCTTTACCAATACCACAGCCTAATGCAGTAATCAGCGTACCTACTTCAGCCGATGACAACATCTTGTCAAAGCGGGCCTTCTCAACGTTTAAGATCTTTCCTTTCAGCGGTAAGATAGCCTGAGTGCGGCGATCACGGCCCTGTTTAGCAGAGCCTCCAGCAGAGTCTCCCTCGACTAAGAATAATTCAGACTCAGCAGGATCTTTCTCCTGACAATCGGCTAATTTACCCGGTAAACCAGCAATATCTAAGGCGCCTTTGCGGCGTGTCATCTCACGGGCCTTGCGTGCTGCGTCACGGGCTCTAGCGGAATCGATAATCTTATTAACGATAACCTTGGCTTCACTCGGGTTTTCAATCAGGAATTCTTGCACTATTTCAGCAACAATGGCCTCTACAATCGGTTTCACTTCAGATGAAACCAGCTTGTCTTTAGTTTGTGATGAAAACTTAGGGTCTGGTACCTTAACTGAGAGCACAGAGGTCAGACCTTCACGAGTATCGTCACCGGTTAACGCCATCTTGGCCTTCTTGTTATGCCCTTCTTTCTCTATAAATTGGTTGAGACTACGGGTTAAAGCACCACGAAAACCCGCTAGGTGAGTACCGCCATCGCGTTGAGGAATATTATTGGTAAAACAAAAGATGCTTTCTTGGTAAGAATCATTCCATTGCATCGCCACTTCCACTTCCACTTCATCGCGCGTCTTACGCACGTATAGAACTGATGGGTGTATTGGGGTCTTTTTGCTATTTAAGTGTGTTACAAAGGCGCTAATGCCGCCCTCATAGACGAATAGATCCTTTTTACCACTGCGGTGATCAACTAATTCAATCGATACACCGGAATTCAAAAAAGACAGTTCACGTAGCCGTTTAGCTAAGATTTCGTAATGAAAGTTAGTATCGCCAAAAACTTCTTTGCTTGGCTTAAACCGAACTAGGGTACCTGTGCGTTCTGTATCCCCTGTCACCGCCAAGGGTTGAAGTGGCTCTCCCATACGGTATTCCTGCTCATGCACCTTACCCATACGGTAGACTGTTAACAGGAGCTGTTCTGATAGAGCATTTACTACTGAAATACCAACACCATGTAGGCCACCTGATACTTTGTAGGAATTATCGTCAAACTTACCACCGGCATGTAATACCGTCATAATGACTTCGGCTGCTGATCGACCTTCTTCCTCATGAAGATCCGTTGGGATACCACGCCCATCATCAGAAACCGTAACCGAGTCATCCGTTTCTATTTCTACTTTAATTGTAGAACAATGGCCGGCGAGCGCTTCGTCAATAGAGTTATCGACCACCTCAAATACCATATGATGCAAACCGGTACCGTCATCGGTATCACCGATATACATACCAGGACGTTTGCGTACCGCCTCTAAACCTTTAAGGACTTGGATATTACTGGAATCGTAACTCATAATTATTCAGCTGCTCCTAAAGCATTATTATAGCACTGCTTTAACCTGTTGATGTTCCACGTGGAACCAATTAACGGCATCTAAACTAGGGTATTTAACAGATTCTGCACTAACCGTAGTGATTAAGGTCTGACTATCTAGTTCTTGTAACATCGACAAGATTCGTTCACAGCGAAGCGTATCTAACTCAGCAGGCAGTTCATCCACTAAATACAATGTTGTGCGTTCTTGCGTCTCATATAAATACAATGACTGCGCTAATCGCATAGCGACAGCTAATATCTTTTGTTGCCCACGAGAGCTACTTTTAGAAAATTTACGGCCTTGCCAGTAAATCTGTAGCTCTGCGCGATGTGGCCCAACACCGCTAAAATTAGGTAGTGGTTGTTGCTGTAACTCTAGCTGTAATTGCTCTGCTAAAGGTTTACCCTCCTTCCACCCCCCTTGGTACTGTAGATCGATCTCAGCACCCAAGGCTAATTCATCACAGATATAATTCACTAACGGGGTTAATTCCTCACAATAATGACGTCGGTAGGCATCGATACGCTCGCCGCTCTCTGCCATCGGTCTATTCCAAGGACTCGCATCCATCTGTTCTTTCAAACATAAATTTCGTTGCGCTAAGGCTTTGCTATAGATCTGCAGGTGTCTTCGGTACTCAGGTTCCACATGGAACATACCCCAATCTAAGAACTTACGGCGTTCTACAGGACCACCCATGACTAATTGGAAAGATTCTGGATGAATCGCTAACACAGGTAGTCGCTGCGCTAGCTCAGACCAACGCTTTACCACTTGGCCGTTACACTTAATCTGTGTGTCTTTTGAATCGCGTAGTACGCCTAGGCGATCGGCACTACCATCATCCTGTTGCAATTGAGCGGTAACCATGACCTTTTGCTGGTCATGCTGCACCATATCGCTGAATTGTGCACCACGAAAACTTTTACCACGACTGAGGAAATCGATTGCTTCTAAAATACTGGTTTTACCCGCCCCGTTTTGACCGTAAAAAACCGATATTCCAGGTTCCAGATCAAGTGTCAGGTCGTTAAAGCATCGCAGGTTTTGGAGTGTTATCTGACTAAGATGCATGTCTTAACTAAAGACGCATCGGCATAACAACAAACTGGGCTTGATCCGTAGTCGGTGTTTGAATCAATAGAGAGTTATTTGAATCCTGTAAGTAAAAGTGCACATCATTGGTATTCAATATATTAAGTACATCCAATAGATAACTAACATTGAAACCAATCTCGATTTCAGGACCGTTATATTCGATTTCAATCTCATCCTGAGCTTCTTCTTGCTCTGGGTTATGCGCTTGAATTATTAAAGTGTTATTAGAAAAACTCAGTCGAATACCCCGATATTTTTCATTACTTAAGATCGATGCACGCATTAAAGAGGCCTTCGCTACTTCCCGGTCTACTACTGCAATGTATTGGTGATTCTGTGGGACCACGCGCTGATAATCTGGAAACTTGCCGTCAATTAGCTTGGTTACGAAGCGAATGTCGCCGATCTTGGCTAATAAGTGATTCCCAGAAAGTGCAATGTTAATGCTGTCATTATGCGCATTTAAAATACGCATTAACTCACCTACTGCTTTCCGTGGAACAATTACCTGTCGCTCATTCCCTTCACTGGCAAGCTCAACTGAAGATAAGGCTAAACGGTGTCCATCTGTTGCAACGGATCGTAAGGTTGCAGCTTGAGTCTCAAATAAGAGACCGTTCAAATAGTAACGAACATCCTGCTGTGCCATTGCAAAGGAGGTCTGTTCCATTAATCGCAACAAATCTTCCTTCGCAACTAATACTGAATCTTCAATCTCTAAGGCGTCAACTAATGGAAAATCATTTGCGGGTAAGGTGGCCAAAGAAAAACGACTTTTACCTGCCCTTACTTCTGCTTTTTCACCAACACTAGAGAATTTAATCTCATTGCTTTCACTTAATGACTTACAGATATCTAAAAACTTTCTACCAGGAACAGTAATATCGTCCCCTTCGACCGCTACAGCCAAAGTAGCAGATAGTTCTAATTCTAGATCTGTCGCAGTGATAACTAAATTCCCATCGACATTGCGTAACAGTAAATTCGATAGAATAGGCATCGTCTGACGACGTTCAACAGCTCCAATAATCAGCTGTATCGGCTTAAGTAATTCTTCTCTGGAAGTCGAAAATTTCATATCTATAGTTATAGAGTATTAGTATTGTTATTATTATTAAGCTACCACTATTTTGTGGATAACTAAATAATTCCGTTTAAAATCAATTATTTAACCGTTATTTTGCTGTGTATATCAGGGTATAGTCTCAGCACAAATCAAGATAAGTCGGTGTAACTAAAAGCGAATATAAGGCTTACCCACTTCATCCCCAGTTTATCCACAGCTAGCTGCTAAGTATACGTAATAGATTAACGTAATCGTCGTTTATTTTCGCATCCCCATCACGTAACTCAACAATCTTTTTACAGGCATGAAGAACGGTCGTGTGATCACGTCCACCAAAGGCATCTCCAATCTCTGGCAGACTGTGACTAGTTAATTCTTTTGATAAGGCCATCGCCAGCTGTCGGGGGCGTGTAATTGAGCGACTGCGTCGGGCCGATAATAAATCTGCTATGCGGATTTTGTAGTATTCCGCTACCGTCTTTTGAATATTTTCTATAGTGACTAGTTTTTCCTGCAGACTGATAAGGTCATGTAATGCTTCTCGTGCAAATTCTATTGAAATTGCCTTCCCGGTAAATTGAGAGTTGGCGATGAGTCGACGTAAGGCACCTTCTAATTCACGGATATTTGAACGAATCTTCTTTGCGACGAAGAATGCGACATCGCTGGGTAATTCTATGCCAGCAGCTTCTGCCTTACTTTGCATAATGGCTACACGAGTCTCTAATTCAGGTGGTTCAATGGCTTGGGTTAAACCCCAACCAAAACGAGACTTTAGCCGCTCCTCCAGTCCTTCAACCTCTTTAGGGTAGCGGTCACAGGTAATAATAATTTGTCGCTGATCTTCTAGTAGGGCGTTAAAAGTATGAAAAAATTCTTCCTGTGAACGTTCTTTGCCCGCAAAAAATTGAATATCATCGATTAATAAAGCGTCAACAGAACGGTAATGGCGTTTAAAATTATCGATTGCATTGTGTTGTAGTGCCTTAACCATATCCTGCACAAAGCGCTCTGAATGGAGATAAACTACGTGTGCGTTAGGTTTATGCTTAAGGATTTGATTACCAACCGCGTGCATTAAATGCGTTTTTCCAAGGCCGACACCGCCATAGATGAGCAAAGGGTTGTATGCAGTACCAGAATTATCTGCCACCTGCATGGCAGCGGCCTTAGCTAATTGATTGGATTTACCCTCAACAAAGCTATCAAACGTTGATGTTGAATTAAGATTGCTGGAAAAAACCTGGCTAGTGGTTGGGCTGACGCTGATAGTTGGTGTTGCGACAATGGCGGCAGATGGCGCGTTAGTACTGGTAGAGGTACCAACGTTAATTAGTAACTGTTTACGACCAGCGGCGGTTGAATGTAGCTCTAAAACTTCCTGAATACGTGGGAAATAATGGTCTTTGACTCGATCCAGCACAAAACGATTGGGCGCAAATAGCTCTATTTGCTGCTCATCCTCCACTACTTGAAGTGGCCGAATCCAGGTATTTAATAGCTGCTCTGTAAGGTCTAGTTCTAAGGCCTGTAGGCATTTTGGCCAAACGATGTTCGTCATAGGTTAGGGCGTCGTGTTCACAATGCGTAGTGTTCGTTTTATTCGGTAATATTACAACATCTTTCACGCATTAAAGATTGACAAAATCGGGTAGTAGAATTAAGGTTTGCGGCCCTTTTGCGGGCTAATGATTAAGTTACCGGACATATTCAGATGAAACAGACCTTTAATCCAAGTAATTTGCGTCGCGCACGTACCCATGGTTTTCGTGCACGCATGAAGACTCGTGGTGGTCGCGCAGTGATTCGCGCACGTCGTGCCAAGGGTAGAGCTCGTCTCTGTCCATAGCCATTGCTAGACAAAAATCGTTCTTTAGGCTTTCCCCGCCGTCTTCGTCTTAACGAATCGAGCGATTATCAGCGAGTATTTGCTGATCCTATTAAGCGTGCAGATTCCCTCTACACGCTATTAGCGACACCTAATAAGCTTGGCCATCCACGACTTGGCGTTATCGTCAGCAAGAAGAATGTCGCGAAAGCCAGTCAACGCAGTCGTATTAAACGTCAGGTTCGTGAAAGCTTTCGCTTACATCAACATGATTTGCCAGCCATCGATATTGCCGTAATATGCAAACGCAGTTGTGGTGCTACACTCAATCCTCAGCTCAGCAGCAGTTTGAAAAAGCTTTGGGACAAACTTAGCCAGCATGCTAGAAAAAGTAGCCATTAAAATTATTCGTGGATATCAATTAGCAATTAGTCCTCTATTGGGGCCTAGTTGTCGTTTTTCCCCTACCTGTTCTGAATATGCGATCGACGCAATGCGGCAACATGGCTTCATAAAGGGTATAGTCCTGACCGTAATAAGACTCTCAAAATGTCATCCATTTCATGCGGGTGGTTTTGACCCAGTTCCAGACAATAAGACAAAGCAGAAATAATGGAAAATCAACGCTTCTTACTCTATACCGCTCTCGCCTTAGTGCTCTATTTAATTTGGACCAGCTGGCAGCAAGAAAATGAGATAACACAATCCCCTGGTGTAACTGAAACAGCACAAATGAATAACCCAGTCGCTGGGCAGTCTGAGCTGTACCAAAACTTTGGGGTTCCAGCACCTATAGAGCAAGGCCAATCAGAGGCCTATGTGCCAGCTAAGTCGATAGCAAAATCAGTCGCTGCTACACCACGTGTAATAGTGCAGACAGATGTTTACCAGATGGAAATTGATCTGCGCGGTGCTGATATTCACCACTTAGAGCTATTGGACTATCCGGTTAGTCTGGATCAAGACAGTCAGCCTATGATTTTGTTAGATGACCGTAAAAAGACTTATATTCCGCAATCATTTTTCGTTCATGCAAAACGTGTAAATAATGATGTTTCAAAATTAGCACCAAGCCCAATGGCTGTTTTTCAGGCAGGTAAACTAAAGTATGAGATGGCAGATGGCGTAGATGAACTGGTCATTCCATTTACTTGGCGTAGTGAAAACGATGTTGTCGTAACAAAGAACTATCGTTTTACTCGCGGCAGTTATTTGATCAACGTGGATTACACCATTGAGAACCAAGGTAATAGTGTGTGGTCAGCGGTACAGTATCGCCAAATTCGTCATAGCTATGCGAGCCAAGACATGGGCTTTTTTAAGCTGCCAACCTACACTGGTGCTGCCTACTTTGATGACAAATATCAAAAGCTATCTTTTGACGATATGCAGGAAGAGACTTTAGGTAAAACAGTCAATGGTGGCTGGATTGCTATGCTGCAACATTACTTCTTTAGCGCTTGGTTGGCGGAAGATTTAGAGAGCAATGTGGTTTACTCACAGGTTGCGAAAAAAGAAGTGGGGACTGATTTTATTATTGGTGCACGCTCTGAGTTCATCCAAGTTGCCCCAGGGCAAGACCGCGAAATAAAAAATCGACTTTATGTTGGCCCTAAGCTACAAAAAGTGATTGAAGATATTCATCCTGGCTTAGAACTAACTACCGATTACGGCATGTTCACGCCAATTTCTAAACCTCTGTTCTGGCTTCTAGATTTTATTAACAATCTGGTTCATAACTGGGGTCTTTCAATTATTCTGGTTACGCTTTTAATTAAGATTTTGTTTTATCGTTTATCGGCGACTAGTTATAAGTCAATGGCAAAGATGCGCAAAGTACAGCCTCGCTTCCAGGCATTACGTGAGCGTTATGCCGACGATAAGCAGAAGATGAACCAAGCAGTAATGGAGTTGTATAAGAACGAGAAGATCAACCCACTCGGTGGTTGTTTGCCGATCTTGATTCAAATGCCAGTTTTCTTATCGTTATATTGGGTATTGATTGAGAGTGTTGAATTGCGCCAAGCGCCATTTATGTTTTGGATCCAAGATTTATCGATCAAAGATCCAACATATATCCTGCCGTTGTTAATGGGTGTGTCGATGTTTATCCAGTTCAAGCTGAACCCTAAGCCACCTGATCCAATGCAAGAAAAGATCTTTATGATCATGCCGGTATTTATGACCGTCTTTATGGCGACATTCCCGGCCGGATTAGTACTCTACTGGTTTGTTAACAACCTGCTCTCAATTTCACAGCAGTGGATGATTACACGTCAGTATGAGAAAGCATCATAAGCAGCCGTTAAGCTTACGGACACAACCGTGTTAAGTAGCGAAACTATAGCCGCCGTTGCCACAGCCAGTGGTAGCGGCGGTGTTGCTATTGTCCGACTCTCTGGACCGGATGCAGCGACCATTGCGGCACAGATCTGTGCCCGTGAAAAATTAACCCCACGTCATGCACACTATGTGCAGTTCTATAAAATTGATCCTCAGACTGAAGTAACGACCGGCCTTGTTATTGATATGGGCTTGGCGTTGTACTTTAAGGCGCCAAGTTCTTTTACTGGCGAAGATGTAGTCGAACTACATGCCCATGGTAATGCCATCGTCTGTGAACAAATTATTGCGAGTGCCTGTGTCTTGGGTGCACGTCGTGCGCGTGCTGGTGAATTCAGTGAACGTGCATTTCTTAATGGCAAACTACAACTCAACCAACTCGAAGCGATTGCTGATCTGATCAGTAGCAACTCAGAGCAGGCTGCGCGTTCGGCAGCACTCTCGATGCAAGGGGTGTTTTCTGATGAGGTGAATGCCTTACTGCAAAAATTAATTTATGTGCGTACTTTATTAGAGGCCGCTTTAGATTTCTCTGATGAAGATATTGAGTTTGCAGATCACGACCGTATTGAAAAAGAACTACGCTATACCTTAGAGCGACTTGCTGAGATTTATAAAGTAGCGGCCGAAGGTGCACGCATGCAGCGTGGTGTCACCGTAGTATTAAGTGGTGCACCCAACGTTGGTAAGTCTTCTCTACTCAACGCACTCTGTGCTGAACAACGTGCCATTGTGACACCGATTGCAGGTACTACACGCGATCTGATTTCGGTAGACCTCAACATCAATGGCGTGCCAGTGACCTTAGTCGATACCGCTGGGATTCGTAGTGATGCGGGTGAGATTGAACGTGAAGGCATTGCCAGGGCTGAGACCGCATGCGCGCAGGCCGACCTAATTTTACAGGTGCTCGATAACAACCCAACAGATATAGATCAGTTGTCAGATTCAGATGGCATTGTCGTTGTGAACAAGGCCGACCTATTAAGTGAACAGGCCTCACGTCTAGCCGGAGTGGTCTATGTTTCAGCCACCGAACGTACCGGTTTAGATCAACTACGTTCGGCGATCGCCAAACGCTTAGACATCAGCAGTGATGATCAGCAAACCCCGTTTGCTGCTAGACAACGACACCTAGATGCGCTGCAACAGGCGCAGACCGCAATCGAGCGAGCGATGGCACAGCTGGCCCAAGCTGAGTTACCCGAGCTTATCGCTGAAGAGCTACGCTTGGCACAACAGAGCCTGGGTGAGATTACCGGTGAATTTACCCCCGATGATCTGCTCGATTACATCTTCCGTGAATTTTGTATCGGCAAGTAAGGTCTTTAGAATCAATTTTTAGGTTTCCGCCGCATCATGCGATATATTGCAAGCCATCTAGAGCAGGATTAGAGTGCGCGCCATGCAACAGCAATTTGACGTCATAGTGGTCGGTGGTGGCCATGCCGGAACTGAAGCAGCCTTAGCGGCGGCTCGTACCGGTGCGCGCACCCTATTACTGACACAAAATATTGAGACCATCGGCCAGATGAGCTGTAACCCAGCGATTGGTGGTATCGGCAAAAGTCATTTGGTACGTGAGATCGATGCCATGGGTGGTGCTATGGCCTTGGCCGCTGATGAAGCTGGCATTCAGTTTCGCGTGCTTAACCGTCGCAAAGGCCCAGCGGTACGTGCAACACGCGCGCAAACCGATCGCAGCCTGTATCGACAGGCGATTCGTCGGATAGTTGAAAACCAAGAAAACTTGAGTCTGTTCCAACAGGAAGTTGAAGACCTGATTGTTGAGCAGGGCCGTGTCTGTGGTGTGCGTACTCGGATGGATCTAAGTTTTAGGGCTTCGGCCGTGATCCTCACGGTGGGTACCTTTTTGGCCGGTCGTATTCATGTCGGTGCCGAAAACTATTCTGCTGGTCGTGCTGGTGACGCACCGTCTAATCCTTTAGCCGAGCGTTTACGTGAATTACCGTTTGAGGTGGATCGGCTAAAGACGGGTACGCCACCGCGGATCGATGGTAAGACGATCGATTATCAGCGGTTACAAGCGCAGCCTGGTGACCAGCCCCTACCCGTGTTCTCTTTTATGGGTAGCGTTAGTGATCATCCGCGGCAGGTGAATTGTCATATCACCTACACTAATAATCAGACACATGATTTTATTCGAGCCTCTCTACATCAGTCGCCGATGTACTCTGGTGCTATTAAAGGTATCGGGCCACGCTATTGTCCTTCGATTGAAGATAAGGTCACACGCTTTGCCGACCGGGAGCGCCACCAGGTCTTTTTAGAGCCAGAAGGTTTAGGCAGCCATGAGGTGTATCCAAATGGTATCTCCACCAGCCTGCCCTATGCCGCCCAGCTACAGATGGTGCATTCGATTGAAGGCCTGGAAAACTGCCATATCACACGACCGGGCTATGCCATCGAGTACGATTACTTTGCACCTACCGGCCTGTATGCCAGCCTAGAAACTAAATCATTGCCTGGTCTTTATTTTGCTGGGCAAATTAATGGCACGACCGGATATGAAGAAGCGGCGGCCCAGGGTCTAATGGCTGGGTTGAATGCAGCCCGTGGGTCGCGTGGTGAAGCGCCTTTAGTATTGCGCCGTGATCAAGCCTACATAGGCGTTATGATTGATGACTTGGTGACGCAGGGCACGAGTGAACCGTATCGAATGTTTACCAGCCGTGCTGAATACCGCCTACAGCTGCGTGAAGATAATGCCGATTTACGATTGACTGAGTTGGCGCGTGAGCATGCTCTGGTGGAAGATGCGCGCTGGCAGCGTTTTTGCTGGAAGCATGAAGCCTTGGCGCAGGAACAAAGGCGTTTAGAAACAACCTTTATTCAAGCGGGTCAGTACAGTGATGAGCAGTGCATCGCGTTATTTGGCAGCGTGCTGGAACGAGAATATAGCGTGGCGTCATTACTCAAGCGACCGGCAACGGCATATAACGATTTACGTGTTCTCAGCGAATTGGCCCCTTTTCAAGAGGATGCCGAGCTGGTCGAGCAAATTGATATACAGGCGAAATACTCAGGCTATCTCAATCGACAGCAGGCTGAAATTGATAAATCGATACGCCTGGCCGAAATGAGTATTCCAGAAGGCTTTGATTACCAGCAAGTGCTTGGCTTTTCAAATGAGGTAAAGCAGAAACTAAGCGAACTAAAGCCACAAACGGTGAGTCAGGCTGCGCGTATCCCGGGTGTCACACCGGCCGCTGTTTCCCTGCTCTTAGTACATTTGAAAGCCCGTAGCGCATTGCGCAATACTGCCTGATTGGTTGGACCATAAGCGTATGTCACAGCCATTAGATGTGCTGCTTTCGGCAGCCACCGCCCTCGATCTATCGTTAACCACAGAGCAGGTCCATAGGCTGTTGGCTTATCAACAGCTGATTCAGAAGTGGAACGGCGCCTATAATCTGGTTGGTACTTCAAACGACATAGAGTTATTACAGAAACATTTGCTCGACAGCCTGTCGGTGATGTCAGATATCGAGCATGCACCGGTGTTGGATGTCGGCAGTGGTGCGGGTATTCCGGGTATTCCACTGGCAATTTGTAAGCCAGAGCTAGCCATTACACTGTTGGACTCTAACGGTAAAAAGACGCGGTTTATGCGCCAAGTGGTCATCGAGCTGGGCTTAAGTAATGTGCAGGTCGAACAAACACGTATTGAGCAGTATCAACCACAGCAAGCGCCACAGACCGTAGTTTGTCGGGCTTTTGCACCAACTGAAAAAGCGCTTAAGCTGCTGCAACCGGTGGTCGCCCAAGGTGGCGTCATCGTATTGATGTTGGGTCAGGCTCCAAAACAATTACCCACAAGCCCTGCTTTTTCTGAGATTATATCGAAGCAGGTGAACGTCCCAGGCTTGGCCTCTGAACGGAATCTACTGCTGGCCTATAAATAAGAGGACTATGAGCAAAATAATCGCGATTACTAACCAGAAAGGTGGTGTCGGTAAAACCACAACCACGGTTAATCTGGCGGCGACCTTGGCGGCGACTAAGCGCCGGGTGTTGCTTGTGGATATGGATCCACAGGGTAATGCGACTATGGGATCGGCGTTAGATAAACGTCTGATTGAACATTCTGTCGGCGATGTCTTGCTTGGAGATATGGATATACGAGAAGGCATGTTGGCCAGCGAACAGGTTGGTTATCATGTACTGCCATCGAATGGTAATTTGACCGCTGCCGAGGTGGGTTTATTACAAATGTCGGAACGTGAATATCGTCTGCAGCAAGCATTGCAGCAAGTTAGTGACGATTTTGATTATATTTTGATCGACTGTCCGCCCTCTTTGAATATGTTGACGGTTAATTCTTTGGTTGCTGCGGGCAGTGTCCTGATTCCAACCCAGTGTGAATATTATGCCCTGGAAGGTCTATCGGCCCTATTAGGCACGATTGAGCGTATACGCGAAGGTGCCAACCCTAATTTACAGGTCGAGGGTGTCTTACGGACTATGTTTGACCCTAGAAATAATCTCTCAAACGACGTTTCAGCACAGTTAATGGCGCATTTTGGTGATACCGTCTATCGCACGATTATCCCTAGAAATGTGACTTTAGCCGAGGCCCCTAGTCACGGCTTACCGGTTATTCATTACGATAAAACTTCACGCGGTGCCCGCGCTTATTTAGCACTGGCAGGTGAAATGCTCCAACGTGAGGCCGCACTCACCGAAGCAGTTACGGAATAAATTATGGCCGCTAATAAAAAGCGTAAAGGATTAGGCAGTTTGGGCATCGATATCTTGTTATCAAGTCCAGCTAAGGTTGCCAGTAAAGCAGAAGAGCCGCTGCAAGCAACGTCGGCGAGTATGGCAGATCAGCTGAGTATCGCGATTGATTTAGTCGACCGCAGCCCATTTCAGCCGCGCCAGACGATGACCGATGAAGGTCTGCAGGAATTAGCCGACTCTATTCGTAGCCAAGGCCTGATTCAACCGATTGTTGTACGTAAAACAGCTGATCGTTATGAATTAATCGCCGGTGAGCGCCGCTGGCGTGCAGCGCAAATAGCAGGTCTGCAAGATATCCCTGCAGTGATCAAGCAGGCCGATGATCAAGCTGCAGCGGCAATGGCGTTAATTGAAAACCTACAGCGTGAAAACCTAAATCCAGTAGAAGAA
Organism: uncultured Gammaproteobacteria bacterium; assembly: GCA_905479295.1. Taxonomy (GTDB): domain Bacteria; phylum Pseudomonadota; class Gammaproteobacteria; order UBA4575; family UBA4575; genus UBA4575. Next base: position 54,602 of record CAJQLY010000048.1, read on the forward strand.
GCGGTCGCTATCGCTAATCTCATCGCACAATTTAATTGGACGCATCAAGAAGTTGCCGAGGTGTTAGGAAAAGCCCGAGCCACTGTGAGTAATAGTTTGCGTCTGTTGGAATTGGCCGATAACGCACGGCAGATGGTGAATGATCGTCTTTTAAGTATGGGCCATGCCCGTGCATTGCTCTCATTGCCACTAGAGCAACAGAATACAATAGCGAAAGAGATAGCAGCGAAGCAGCTTTCAGTGCGACAAACTGAGCAGTTAGTGAAAAAGTTGTTAGCACAGAGCGGTAAAAAGACTAAGCCCAGTGCTCTGGAAAAAGATCCAAATATCCAAGCATTGGAGAACCGATTGGCTGATCGGCTTGGTGCTGCTGTCGGGATACGTAGTAATGAAAAAACAGGTAAAGGCAAGATAGAGATCCCGTTTAATAGTTTAGATGAGCTAGACGGTATCCTAAATAAACTGAACAATGGCTAAAGGCTAATTTATTTGCGTCATTTTAGACCATCAGTCTGGTCTCAGTGGTTGAGAATTTCATATCTACCCTTTATACTTCGCGCCGCAATGAACTCGAATATCGAGTATCAAAAGCGATTTGGCGAAAAATAGTCTCTTTGTAGCGCAGATAAACATGAGCGGTTTAAGATTCGGAAATTCGTCAAATATCGGAACCTTATTATTGGTTCAGATAGCATTAGTTGGAATAAGCTCCGTACTGATGTTAATGCTAGGTTCGGTGCAAGCTTTATCGTGGTTTATAGGCGGAGCAATCAGTATTGTTTCGAATGGTTATTTAGCGTTTAAGTTGATAAGTCGACGTAGCGCAGATCCGAATCGAGTGCTAGGCATGATGTATGCCGGCGAGATTGGAAAAATTGTTATAACAGCAACCCTGTTTGCGATTATTTTTGCAACACAGGCGTGGGTTCAGCCCCTAACATTGTTTTTGGGTTATACCGCGGCGCTTTTAGCGCACTGGCTATCGGCCATCGTTGCTGGCAACAGGAATTAAGTAAACTAGGATTCATTAAATGGCAGGCGACGTACTAACCGCTTCTGGTTACATTAAACACCACCTTCAGAATCTGACGTATGGTCAGAAGGCGAATGGTGAGTGG
>CAJQLY010000049.1 GCA_905479295.1 uncultured Gammaproteobacteria bacterium
TGAGCATGACTTTGCGTTGCAGAGCACGCTCCAACTCATCTTCAATACCATGCATATCAAAGATGGGACGCGCGCCTTTGTAATGTTGGATGCGATTAGCTAGTTCAGGAACTAACTTTTCTGCAAAATTTCGCATAGCCCCTACAGTCTCTCGAGAGTCTACATGGATATTCTCAATATCATCGGTATTCATATCACGCAATGTGCGGATTTCTATTGGTAGGTCTGAATAAACCTCAGAGACCGAATCAAATTTTCCAATGTTTTCTACAATCGTAGCCCACAATCTGAGTAGAAAACGCAGGTCACGTTTGAGCTCATCACTGCTCGCTGATTCAGCCGCCGTACGCAAAATACAGCCATAGGGTGAATTCTGTTCTACTAAAATCTGCTCCATTAACTCAGTTAGCCGGCTGCGTTCAGACTCATCTTCTAAGCGTGCAGACAAGCGCACACCTTTCGCATAAGGCATGAGTACAACATAACGCGATGGAATCGTGATATTAGTCGTCAGACGCGCACCTTTAGTACCAAGTTGGTCCTTCACTACTTGAACTAGGACTTGCTGCCCATCATGCAATAAATTAGCTATTGCTTCGTGTTCGACAGTCTCGTTATCAGCGCTAATTGAAACTGAGCCATGCGGCAATTGAGTCACATCTGAAGAATGAATAAAGGCAGCTTTTTCCAGACCAATATCAACGAATGCAGCATCCATTCCAGGCATGACGCGGCTGACACAACCTTTAAAAATATTACCAACCAAACCACGTTTAGCTAAACGTTCAAGATGTACTTCTTGCAACACACCATTTTCAACGACTGCTACTCGGCGCTCTCTAGGAGTAATATTAATTAATATTTCTTCGCTCAATGTCGGTACTCAATGTCGATTATCTAAAATTAATTTCACTGTTGTATTACAGGTAGAGTTTGTATTTCCAGCTCGGCCAATAACTGCATTAATTCATATAATGGCAAACCGACTACTCCACTGTAACTACCTTTGATACTACTAACAAAACCAGCCCCTAGGCCTTGAATAGCATAACCACCGGCCTTATCTAATGGCTCCCCTGAAGCCCAGTAAGCTTGGGCCTCTTTGAGACTAATCTGCCGGAAAAACACTTCTGTTACTGACATGGCCTGTAAACTATGTACTTGAGATAAGACGCTCAAGCCAGTGTAAACCCGATGAGTACGACCAGAAAGTGCCATCAAGTTAGCGCAGGCCTCTGCCTCACTCTGTGGTTTAGGCAATATCTTTTGATCCAAGCAGACTATGGTATCAGCGCCTATTATCGCACAATTAGCAGGGCTATTAGATTGTCCAACTAGCGCCTTCTGAAGCGCCATACGCTGTACATAATCGACCGCAGACTCGGTTTCTATTTGAGTTTCATCAATATGACTAGCTGCTACCGTAAAAACCAACTGTATTTGCTTTAGTAGCTGTGCACGTCGCGGAGAGGCTGAGGCTAGGACAATATCCATAGCCAGAACTAGACTCGGTGATACGGATGATTATTCAGAATAGTCCAGGCGCGATAAAATTGCTCTAGAAATAAAACGCGTGCAAGTTCATGCGGCAGAGTCATACGTGACAGGCCCAAAAGAAAATCAGCCTTATTACGTACTGCCTCATTCACACCATCTGCACCAGCAATAATAAAATAGACATCTCTACCCATTAACTGCCACGACTCGACCTTGCTAGACAGCCCTTTAGAGTCTAATTGCTGCCCGCGCTCATCCAGTAGCACCAGCAGAGCACCAGGGCTCATTTTTTCTTCCAACTTAGACCATTCTTCTGCCCGCACAACCTCTAACACACTATTTTTAGTGCGCTTGATAGGTGTAACTCTAGCCTCAGAAAACTTCACTTGAGCAGTAATGCGGTTTAAATAAAGTTCAGCCGCCTGTTCTGCCCATGGCCGTGGGCGCTCACTCATGTATAAAAAGTTAAAACGCATCCATTTAAGCAGGTGTTGATAATTCAGCAGATCGATCAACCTGCCAAAGCTTTTCTAGACCGTAAAATTCACGTGTCTCAGGCAACATAATGTGGACAACAACATCATAGAGATCGATCAGCACCCATGCTCGATCACGTTCAACCCCAATAATGCTAGCGCCCTTCTTCTTTGCTGTTTCAACCACACTATTAGCTAATGCTTGAACGTGACGATCAGAGGTGCCGCTGGCAACCACCATGATATCGGTAACATTAATTTTTTTTCTGACGTCAATTGCAATTACATCATTGGCCTTTACATCAGCCAAGGCTTCATTAACCAACTCCAGTACGTTTTCAGGTTTCACATGTGCTCCTAGCGTTAATCATTAAGATATAACTGATTGCGTTTAATATAATTCCAGATACCCCCTGGCATCTTGGATCGTGGCTGTTCATCTTTTTTAATCATCTCTCGTATCTCAGTGGAAGAGATATCTAACATCTCAATATCGGTCATATAAATATGACCATACATAGTGTTTTCTAGTTCCTGGAAGTCCTCACACAGGTATTGATCCAGCCAGGCTCGTACATCACCGTCTAAGGGCAACTCATACCCGGGACGACGTAGGACTAAGACATGACAGTAGCGCATGATTTCTGTCGCAAGATGCCAATTCGGAAAACCAATCAAGGCATCCATTCCCAATAACCAGAATAGCTTATTTTTAGTAGGCTCTTCATTAGCCATTTCTCTCAGTGTCAGCACACTAAAGGATGGCTCTACTCGATCTAACTCACGCCGATCAGCCTTAAAAATCTCGCTATTAGATGCGACCATTTTCACCATCTGCCAGCGTTGCTCATCTGAAGCAAAAGTTTGTTGTTTGAATGGTGATACTTTACACGGCAACAATCGCACTTGATCCAAACCATACCGGTTGGTGACTTCCATACAGGGTTTAATATGACCAAAATGTATAGGGTCGAACGACCCTCCAAGGACGCCTATGTATTGTTGCTGTTTAGTCACACACACTCCGCAATAGCGACCTGGTCTGACTACTCACGTATATTGCCTGAACCATAGACAACATACTTCTGCGTAGTCAGACCCTCTAAACCCACTGGACCTCGCGCATGCAATTTATCAGTACTGATTCCAATCTCAGCGCCTAATCCATATTCATAACCATCAGCAAAACGAGTTGATGCATTCACCATAACTGAACTCGAATCGACAGCACGAACAAAACGACGTGCCACTGTATAGTTCTCGGTAACAATCACATCTGTATGATGAGAACCATAGTGTTCAATGTGCTCAATAGCTTGAGCCAGATCTTCAACTATTTTGACCGCTAGAATGGGACCTAAATACTCTGTTTCCCAATCAGCTTCAATAGCATCAGTGAGCCCTTCAACTAGCTTCTGACTAAGGGCGCAGCCACGTAATTCGACGTCAAATTTTTCATACGCTTCCTGTAGATCAGGCAATAAAGTAGCAGCAATATCTTTATGTAGTAGTAGCGTTTCCATCGCATTACAGACACCAAAGCGATGTGTTTTGGCATTAACTGCAATCGCTAAGGCCTTTTCTAGATCGGCATCAGCATCGACATAAACATGGCAGTTACCATCCAAATGCTTTATCACTGGGATAGTTGCCTCACGACTGACGCGTTCAATCAGACCTTTACCGCCACGTGGCACAATAACACTGACATATTGCTGCATCTGAATCAGGTGGCGTACAGCTTCACGATCGGTGGTTGCTACCACCTGTACTGCTGCTGCAGGCAAACCCGCTGCCGCTAATGATTCTTGAATCAACTTACCTATCGCTTGATTTGAATGTATTGCCTCAGAGCCGCCACGTAAAATAGCAGCATTGCCAGACTTCAAACATAGAGCAGCAGCATCAGCCGTCACATTAGGACGTGATTCATAGATAATACCGATAACCCCTAAAGGTACTCTCATCTGACCGACCTCAATACCAGAAGGACGCACTGCAGAGTTAGACACCTGCCCAACTGGATCGGCTAAGCCAGCAACTTGGCGTAGGCCATCAGCCATCCCCGCAATACGTACTGGGTTAAGTTCCAAACGATCCAATAGCGCGGCATCTAAACCATTCAATTTGCCTGCATCAAGATCCAACTGATTCTCAGCAATTAGCATTTCAGCCTCAGCTTCGATATGGTCTGCTAGTGTTAACAGCACTTGATTCTTACTTTCACTAGAAGCCATCGCCATAGCTCGTGCTGCAGCTTTTGCCTGTTCACCTAAAGTAAGCATATAAGCCGCTAAGGTCTGCTCTGTCATTTCTGCCCCACATCCATAGATTATCTAATACCCTTCAACGCGCTAACTTAAGCGCTATTTGTGTAAATCCTTGCCATGGTTCACCACTGGCACGTCCTTTGATCATCTGATCAGTCTCGGCACACTTGGCTAACAACGCTTCCAATTGGGCTGGCTTATACTTGCGTGCCTGCATACGCAAGGCATCTCGCTTGCTATAGCTAAATGCATTATGCGCAGCAGTAGCAGAACGGTCTGCACTAGGCATGTTATAGCTTAGTGCACGAACCAGTTCAGCCAAGCCCCAAAGGACTAGGTTTGGGGCTAAGGACTGTGCTTGCAGCTGTTTTAACACACGCACTACCTTGCCACGACTGCCAGCGAGTATGGCATCGACTAGATCAAATACAGTAAACTTGTTTTGATCTTCCATCCAAACATCAGTCTGCGCCAAACCCTCTGCACTCAGCTGCAACAAAGCTAACTTTTCAATTTCTTGTGCCGCTGCCAGCATATTACCTTCCGCCCTCGAGGCAATATATTCCGCTGTTGCTCGCTCGGCCTGTAACCCTTCCATTTGCAGACGTGCTTGCACCCATGTCGTCAGCTCATTTGCCTTTAATGGCCAAACCCGTAGGTGTGCACCAGCCTGGCTAATGCTTTGTACCCATTTAGATTTAAGTGAATTCTTTTCGATCTTACCTGCACGGATCAACAGCACCACATCTTCTGGTAGATTCTGACAATACACGACCAGTGCTTTACTACCGGCCGTCCCTGGTTTACCACTGGGGAGATTTAATTCGATAAGTTTTTTCTGACTAAATAAGGATAGATTGGTGGTTTCGCTGAGCAGCAGTGACCAGTCGAAACTACGCTCGGCATGATAGCTCTGCCGCTCTTGATGACCGAGATCAAAGGCCCTACGCCGAAGCAATTGCAGCGCTTCATCAATCTGCAATGGCTCTTCACCCGATACCATATAGATTGGTAATAGGGTCTGACTGAGGTGGTCAGTGAGTTGTTGAGGCTTCAGCTCCAAATAGTATTCCGTCTTCTGCGTTATGCTTTATATTTCGTTATTATAGGCCTTTCTTAGTGAATATCCTCGCTTTTTTAGCACTTCCAGCAGAGATCAGAACTAGGCTCCACAGTTATTTTAAAGGTTATATTGGCATGCACACAGAACGTATCGGCTTTATTGGTCCTGGTATTATGGGAAAACCCATGATGCATAACCTCCAGCATGCTGGCTTTTCACTGTCAGTCTATGCTCGCCGCCAAGCCCAGTTGGATGAATTAGGTCTAGCTAATGTTCAGGCTTATAAAACCCCCTCAGAGCTCGCCTCAACGGCCGATATCATTATTAGTTGCGTCTCAGACAGCAGTGATGTCGAGGAGGTCTTAGCTGGCCCTTCAGGGGTAATTCACGGCATCAAGCCTGGTGCCTTAGTCATCGACATGAGTACAATCTCTGCCGAGGTCACCAAACGCCTTGCTAACCAGTTTGAAGCAAAACAAGCAAGTCTCTTAGATGCCCCTGTTTCTGGGGGTGAAGTTGGTGCTATTAATGGCACGCTCTCGATTATGGTGGGTGGTAGTACAACAGACTTTACACGCGCACAGGCAGTGTTTGCTGCCATGGGCAGTAATATTGTGCATATAGGCGATAGTGGCGCCGGCCAGATTGCTAAAGCCTGCAACCAAATCCTAGCAGCACAGACCATGAATGCGGTGGCAGAAGCCTATTTATTGGCACAAAGTGCTGATGTCGATCCGGCCAAGGTGAGAGAGGCTTTACTTGGTGGTTTTGCCTATAGCAGAGTACTTGAACTACACGGGCAACGCATGCTCGAACAAAACTATCAGCCTGGTTTTAAAACCCATTTACATGCAAAGGATCTAGGCATCGCTCTAGATAGCGCCAAGGCCAATCAGATCGATTTACCTGGAGCGACTTTAGCTGCTGAATTACTGCAAAAACTACTTGAGCAGGGCGATGGCGAACTGGATTCAGCGGCCATCGCAAAGATTGTGGGTAGTGGTTAGTTAGTCACGCTTAAGGCTTGTAGACGACGCATGATCAAGCGCGCAGCATCCGTGCGCATCTCAGTATAAATCTCTTGTTCTTCGCTCGACTTACCTAACACTGAATTAATATCAAATAAGAATTCGCGGCTGAGCTTTATATTTTGATTCGGCAATAAATTCTTACCCTCGGCATCTTTCACTGCAACACCAACGACCAATTCAAGTTCATACATACGCGCTTTACCACCCGAATCTACCGATAGAATTCGCTTACTGGTCTTCTCATAGAGCATGTTAATGACGATCGATGCCTGCGTCTGATCAACCAATGGGAATTTATTCTCTTGGAATTGCCGCTGCAGTAAGTCGACCATAATCGTAGCATTACTAACCGTATAGATATGGGTATTAGCAAACTCCGAATCAAGCTTAAGCTTACCTGCAGGCTGAAAGCCACAGGCCGTAAGCAAGCTAATAAGTGCTAACACAGAGATAACTCGAAAAGCGGTTTTCACAATAAATTCCTTATTCATTTCATAAGCGATAAAGACAGCATCTCAGCATGCCTTTAAACTACAATATTGACTAGCTTATTTTTTACCACAATGACCTTACGCAAGGTCTTGCCTTCGATAAAGCTTTGTATCTTTTCACTCGCCAGCGCAGTCGCTTCAATTGTAGCCTGATCGGCATCCGCTGCTATTGAAATCTTATCCCGAAGCTTACCATTGACCTGCACAATTAGTTCGAGACTATCTTGTACTAGGGCCTCATCCAAGCTAACCGGCCAGGCAGCATCTTCTAATGCCTGTTGCTGACCTAGCTCACGCCATAATTGGGTACAGATATGTGGAGCTATAGGCGCCAACATCAACACCAATGCCTGAATACCCTCACTGATCACCTGCCGATCCTGTTCATCTGACAGCACATAACTAGTCATTTCGTTGAGCAGTTCCATATTAGCTGCAATCGACGTATTAAACGTATAGCGACGATCAAAATCATCGCTAACCTTAGCAATTGTCAGGTGCACTTTTCGACGCAACTCTTTTTGCTTTACATTTAAGTCTTGTTGTTTAAGGGGCTTTATTTCGACTCTAGTTTGCTGCACAAACTGATAGACAAAACGCCATAGTTTCTTCAAGAATCTAGCAGCACCATCAACACCCGTATCGACCCACTCTAAAGAATGCTCTGGCGGCGCCGCAAACATTGTGAATAAACGCACAGTGTCAGCACCAAAGGTTTCGATCAACTGCTCTGGGTCGACCGTATTACCCTTAGATTTAGACATCTTAGTGCCATCTTTTAGCACCATACCCTGTGTTAATAAATTGGTGAATGGCTCATCGCTATCAACCAAACCTTCATCACGCATTAATTTATGAAAAAAGCGTGCATATAAAAGATGCAAGACGGCATGCTCGATACCACCGACATATTGATCTACTGGTAACCAATAGTTTGCACGCTCATCGAGCATTTGTTCTTTATTATCTTGTGAACAGTAACGTGCGTAATACCAGCTTGATTCAAAAAACGTGTCGAAAGTATCAGTTTCGCGACGCGCCGCCTTGCCACACTCTGGGCAGTTGACCGCGGCAAAGGATTCTATTTTATCTAAAGGTGAGCCTGCACCGGTTACGACTACATCTGTTGGCAGTTCCACTGGCAAATCCGACTCAGGCACGGGTACGGCACCACAGTCATCACAATAGATCACAGGGATTGGACAGCCCCAATAGCGTTGACGGGAAATCCCCCAGTCACGCAGACGATAATTAACTCGGTGCTCACCCTGTTCAGCAGCTTTGATATGTTGTGTTATTGCTACAAAAGCCTGCCTTGAGGTCAAACCATCCCATGTTGCAGAGTTGATTAGTTGACCATGCTCACAAAAGGCAGCTTCAGTAATATTGTGTTCACTGTTATCTAAAGGAGTAATAACCTGCTTGAGTGGCAATGCATACTTTTTTGCAAATTCCCAATCGCGCTGATCATGTGCAGGCACGCTCATCACTGCACCACTGCCATATTCGATCAAGACAAAATTAGCGATCCATACGGGCACTAACTCACCTGTAATTGGATGATGGGCATTCAAGCCAGTGGCACAACCCAATTTTTCCATCGTACTGAGATCAGCCTCAGCTACCTTTCCCTGCCGGCATTGCTCAACGAAGGCTTTGACTTCATCATTATTCGCAGCCACTGCCTGTGCTACCGGATGTTCCGCTGCAATTGCAACATACGTCACACCCATCAGGGTATCAGGCCGTGTGGTATATACTTCTAGCGCATCGAAATCAGCCGCCATTTCAAAACGTAGTTGCAAGCCCTCTGAACGTCCTATCCAGTTCTGCTGCATAGTCCGAACTTGCTCTGGCCAACCCTCGAGTTGTTTTACATCTTCTAATAACTCATCAGCATACTGCGTGATCTTTAGGAACCATTGTGAGATTTCTCGGCGTTCAACTAAAGCACCTGAACGCCAGCCACGACCATCGATTACCTGCTCGTTAGCAAGTACCGTCTGATCTTCTGGATCCCAGTTTACGATTGCTTTTTTCTTATATACCAAACCTTTCTTTAGCAGCCGCGTAAATAACCACTGTTCCCAACGGTAGTAATCTGGTTTACAGGTTGCCAGTTCGCGTTGCCAGTCATAAGCAAAACCCAATCGCTGTAGCTGTGCACGCATATAACTAATATTTTCATCAGTCCATTGTGATGGTGCAACTTTATTCTTAAGTGCCGCATTTTCTGCTGGTAAACCAAATGAATCCCAACCCATAGGCTGCATCACATTCTTACCCAGCATGCGCTGATATCGGCTGATAACATCACCAATAGTGTAATTACGAACATGACCCATATGTAAGCGACCACTAGGGTATGGAAACATACTCAAGCAGTAGAATTTCTCTCGGCTGCTATCTTCAGTCGCACTGAATATCTGGTTGTCTGACCAGTAAGTTTGGATCTCTGATTCGATCTGACTGGCTTGGTAATTTTCTTCCATAGTTCTTATTCTTTTTTCACTTGGCTGCTTATGGGCTAATTGGAATATAGGTAAAACCTACCTACTACACTTCAGACTGATTTAGCACGTCCAGAGGCTGACCCTAATGCTATCACTAAAAGTCCTAGCGTTAGGACGAGAATGGCCCAATCACCCCAATAGGAATAGGGTGTATGGCCTCTACGTGCCGGCACTTCGGCAGTTAAAGTCTGACGTTTAAATTGCTCTGTTTGCTGTAATACACGCCCCATAGGATCGATTACAGCACTGATACCAGTCGAGGCTGAGCGTAGTAAATAACGTTCTGTTTCACGCGCCCTGACACGTGCAATTTGTAGATGCTGATGTGGCGCTAAGGAGTTTCCAAACCAACTATCATTGGTCACATTAATCAAAATTTGGGCCTGTGGTAATGAACGAATGATCTCACGACCAAAGATTGCTTCATAACAAATTGAGATACCTACTGGAATGCCCGCAATAGATAACAATGGCTGCCCTATTCCTGAGCTTAAATCAGACATCGGTATGGTGACAAATCGTCGAAAAATATCAAATACCCATCGTAATGGTAAATATTCACCAAACGGTACTAGATGCTGTTTATCGTATTTCTGTAATCCTTCACCAACTACAACTACTGAATTATAGATTTTTTCCGGTTGCTTCTGATATCGAAATGAACCACTGAGTAATTGTGTTGAACTAGCGATCAGCTGATTACGAAAATCTCCTAAAAAATCACGTTCAGCGATACGAAAATAGGTAGGAATAGCCGTTTCTGGCCAGATGATGACATCACGATCTAGATGCTGTTGACTCATCTCAAGGTAAACTGCATATATTTCTGCATGCCGATCTTGTGACCATTTCATTTCAATTGGAATATTGCCCTGCATAATAGCCACCTTCAAACTGGATCCAGTGACGTCCTCAGTCCATTGATGCTGGCCCAGAATCAATAGCAAACCAAATAACAATAGACTGACTGCTGCTGGCAGTTTAAATGCTCTCGGCGAATGTTTGAGCGTACGCAATGCTGCTGAAAGCAATAAAGCCAAGGCTAGTATCACAGCAGTTGCACCAAGCGTACCAAAAACGGGTAAGACACCCTGCAATGGTGAGTCGATTACGCTATGCCCTAGTAATAGCCAAGGAAAACCAGTAAATAACCAGCTCCTGAGCCATTCCATGAGCAGCCATAAGGCGATAAAGATTAGCTCACCCGCTAATACTGATGGACAACGTGATTCCAGCCGTGACACCAGTAGCAAGCAGCCACTCGTAAAAAGACTCAGGACTGTTATAAAAAAAAGCGTGATTAAAATGGCAGCTAGCCAAGGGGCTTGACCAAACTCATACACACTATTAAATACCCAGGAAGTACCTAAGCCAAAATAACCCAGGCCAAAATACAACCCGGTTAAGGCAGGTCGTTGCAGTCGATGATGCAATAAGCGTAAAACGGCAATTGCAATTAAAGCTACCCACCATAGCTTAAATGGGGAAAAAGCAAATACAGTGAGAGCACCGACCGGAAAAGCGAGTAACGGCGATTGCATTAGCTTGGTTGGCAGAGCAAACACCGACTCAATCTCTACGTGCGGCTAACTTTTAATAAATGCAGTCGACGACTGTCAGCACGTACAACTTCAAATATTAATTTCTGGTGATGTATTTTTTCACCACTCTTAGGAACTCGACCAAATTGCTTAGTAACAAGGCCACCGATGGTATCAAAGTCATCCTCAGCCAACATCACATCAAAGAATTCATTAAAGTCTTCAACTGGGGTTAGGCCCTTAACCAAGGCATACTGTTTTTCTTCTGAATAGGTAATATATTGATCTTCTTCTAGATCATGTTCATCACTGATATCACCAACAATCTGCTCTAAAACATCTTCAATCGTAACCAATCCTGACACACCGCCATATTCATCAACGATAATCGCCATATGGTTACTTGATTTACGAAACTCGTTAAGTAGCACATTGAGACGTTTGCTCTCTGGCGACATATATGCCGGCCGCAGAATATCGCGAATACTAAATTCATCGGTGTTGCTGTCGACCAAGTAACGCAATAAATCTTTCGCCAGCAAAATACCAACCACTTCATCACGGCTTTCACCAATAACTGGAAATCTAGAATGTGCGGATTGAATAATAATCGGCAACATTTCTTGCACTGAGAGCTTCTCATCAACTACGACCATTTGTGATCGTGGAATCATAATGTCGCGCACTTGCATTTCAGACACCTGTAAGGCGCCTTCAATCATGGTTAAAGCACTGGAATCGAACAAATTACGTTCTTGTGCATCCTGTAGGATCTCAACTAATTCCTGACGATCCTTGGGTTCACCAAGAAAGAATTGATTAAGTCGGGCAAGCCAAGTTTTTGGCGTCACGGGGTCAGCCACGGCGGTTGCACTTGGTCGCTGCACCTAGGTCAGCAAAATAGAGAGTTGTCGTCACGTTAGTGATAGGGATTTTCAAATCCTAGTTTTTTAAGAACTGCTGTTTCTGTATCTTCCATACGCTCGGCATCTGCCTCTTCGTAGTGATCAAAACCTAGCAAATGCAGAATACCATGCACGGTGAGATGCGCCCAGTGGCTAAGTTCACTTTTACCCTGCTGCTCTGCTTCGGCACTGACCACAGGGGCACAAATCACGATATCCCCTAAAAATATAATCTCTGATACAGATTCTTCTACCGTACTTCCCTCAGGTATTGCTGCTAGCTGTTGCCAATCCGCTGGTAGTTCTGTTGGCAGCTCACAAGGAAAGGCCAAAACATTGGTAGTCCCTGCTTTATTACGATATTGCTGATTTAAGCCAGCCATTTCATCACGATCTACAATGCGAAGAGATACATCTGATGCAGCTTCAACCATTGGATCTATAGCCGTTGCCCATGTTTGAAAAAGTTCAGCACTCGGCGCTGTAGGAAAATCGGCTGCCGTCTGCAGCCCGATGGTGATCATGATGGATCTTGAGCATGCTGTGACTTATCGTAGTCGTCATACGCTTCGATAATATGTTTAACCAGCGGATGTCGTACGACATCACCCGATTTAAAATGATTAAATTTAATTTTTTCAACATCACTCAAAACTTCAATCGCATTACGCAACCCTGACATGCGTGGGTTCGGTAAATCAATCTGGGTCACATCACCCGTGACAACGGCCTTAGAACCAAAACCAATACGTGTTAGAAACATCTTCATTTGGTCTTTAGTTGTATTTTGCGCCTCATCTAAAATAACAAAAGAATCATTCAAGGTACGGCCGCGCATATAGGCTAAAGGAGCCACCTCAATAATAGTTTTTTCAATCAACTTATTTACCCGATCAAAACCCATCATTTCATATAACGCGTCATATATGGGCCGCAGGTAAGGATCAATCTTTTGCGATAGGTCTCCCGGCAAAAATCCTAGTCTTTCACCTGCTTCCACAGCCGGGCGAACTAGCACTAAGCGCTGCACCTTCTCTGAGTCCAATGCTTCAACTGCACAGGCGACGGCTAGATAAGTCTTACCTGTACCCGCTGGGCCGATACCAAACGTAAGATCATTCTTCAATACATCACGGACATACCTTTCCTGATTCTTGCCTCGTGGCTTAATAATGCTACGTCGTGTGCGAATCACGACATCTGATGATTTTTCAGATTCACCGTTATTGATGCTTTCAACTTCAGAAGATTGTAAATGCAAGTGGATGAGCTCCTTAGTCAGCTCCTCTTTACGAGTTACTGAGTATAGATTTTTGATGATTTTAGTCGCCGTCCGGATGTTTTCTGTACCACCTGAAATATTGAATAAGTTACCACGATGACTAATCTCAACGGCAAGGCGTTCTTCAAGCTGTTTCAGGTGCTGATCAAACGGACCACAAAGATTGGCTAGACGTGGATTCTCACTCGGCAAAAGAGTGAGTCTTACGGTATCCAATGGCGTACTCAATGAGTTATCCTAATCTTCAAGAAACTAGGATTCCACGTAATGAATTGGGGTTGGCCTCGGTAATCTTTACCTTAACTAATTGGCCATAGGTATCCTCACTCGCAGCAAAATTAACCACACGATTGTTTTCGGTCCGTCCAGCAACTTCTTGCGTATTCTTTTTCGATGGCCCATTAACTAACACCACCTGTTCACTACCCACCATATTGGTCGAGATCTCGCTTGCCATCTGCAAAATACGAGCCTGCAAAATTTGTAATCGTTCCTTCTTCACAGCGAGTGGTGTCTCATCAAGTAAATCTGCTGCTGGAGTGCCAGGACGCGCACTAAAGATAAAACTAAAGGAGTAATCATAAACGACATCTTCGATCAGCCGCATGGTGTCTTCAAAATCTTTATCCGTCTCCCCAGGGAAGCCAATAATAAAGTCTGAAGACATACTGATATCAGGGCGATGAGTCCGTAACTTACGTACTCTGGATTTATATTCCAAGGTGGTATACCCGCGTTTCATTGCCGCAAGAATACGGTCAGATCCACTTTGAATTGGCAGATGCAGATGATTCACTAGCTTGGGTATTTCCGAATAGGCTTCAATCAGCTCATCACTAAATTCTAACGGATGAGATGTGACGTAACGAATACGTTCAATCCCCTCTATCTCAGCTACATAATGTAATAACAAGGCAAAGTTTGCTGTTTGCCCTCCATCCATTACGCCGTAATAACCATTTACGTTTTGCCCTAGCAGGGTAATCTCTTTCACCCCTTTCTCAGCAAGCTGGAGGATCTCAATCAGAACGTCATTCAGTGGTCGACTAATCTCTTCACCACGAGTGTAAGGCACGACACAATACGAGCAGTATTTACTGCAACCTTCCATGATAGAAACAAAGGCACAGGGCCCTTCCACTCTAGGTACTGGCAAGCTGTCAAATTTTTCAATCTTAGGAAAGGAAATATCAACCACGGCCTTACCTTGATCTCTAGCTTGATCAATCATATTGGGTAGCCGATGCAGTGTTTGCGGACCGAATACGACGTCCACTTGTGGTGCACGGCGTTTTAACGCCTCACCTTCTTGACTAGCAACACAGCCACCGACACCAATAATTAGCTCTGGATTCTTTACCTTCAACTTTTGCCATTGACCTAATTGCGAAAACACCTTCTCTTGTGCTTTTTCCCGAATAGAACAGGTGTTTAGTAACAGAACATCCGCTTCTTCCGGATTATCGGTTAGCTGCATATCTTTGGCATCGATAAGAACATCCGCCATTTTGTCCGAGTCATACTCGTTCATTTGGCAGCCATGCGTTTTAATAAATACTTTTTGCTTCATACGTGCATTGTATCAACGATTGCGCATGATGGTATGCCCCAAACATTACAATTATGCTATTAAATAGAGGTAGTTCTTATAAATTAAGCAGACAAACCATGATAATTGGCTTGAGCTAATTGGCATCACCTACAACGCGAGGTAGTATGAACGGCTAATGATCTACTCCTAGATAGAAATCACCGTCCTCAAGTTACCGATATTCTGGCAAAACCATGCATTTATTACGTTATTTCTACTCAAGCTATCCTAGGCGCACCATCCTCGTCTGCATCGCAGTCACCTTTGCCAGCCTAATTACTGCCGCCACATTAATGGCCATGCCTGTTTTGCTGATCAGTATGGCTGGTAAACAGACCGCCAAAGTGCAGATGTTTTTCCAGTTCTTTGAAAACATAGGCATCACACCCACCACTGAGAATATGGTCACGTTCCTATTAGTGGGCATCACTGTACAAAGTATTATTGTGGGTATTGCACGAGTTTATGCTGGTTTCACTGTAGCTAAAATTGTTAAAGACCTGCGCATCCACTTGCTTACTTCGGTATCTCAAACAGAGTGGAAGTTTTTTACCAGTCGTTCTAGCGGTGAGTACACCGCAGCATTAGTCAGTGAGGCTGAGCGCTCTGGCCAGGGTTATATGACGATTGTTGATATCGCCTGCATTATTGTTCAGATGATTGCATATCTCACGGTGGCTTTTCTTATCTCCTGGGAAGTTGCCATGATCGCTATAATCACCAGCTTTTTACTTGTATTACTATTCAGTCGCTTAGTTAGATACAGTCGTCAAATCGGTACTGACACCACCTTTATTATAAGAAAAATTACATCGCAACTAACCGATTCCTATCGCAGTATTAAGCCACTAAAGGCAATGGCGAGGGAGCGGCATGTACAAGCTGTACTCGATAGCTATGCAAAACAACTCAAAGTAACCTATCGAAAATCAACTATCGCATCAGAAACCCTAGATATGCTGCAAGAAATCATTCTGATGACGACCATCGTGCTCACTGTCTATTTTTCCTTCCGTCACCTAGAACTACCTCTCGCTTATGGCTTTATTCTAGTGATCTTATATCTACGCTCGATGAAATTTTTTGGTAAGGCACAAAAACTCTACCAGAAGTTTGTCGATGATAATGAAGCGTATAGAGAGATCGTTGAACTCATTGACCTCAATACAAAGAATGCTGAACGTCGAGATGGATCTAAACAGCACTTACTAAATGGCGATATTTGTTTTCAAAACCTCAGTTTCAGCCATCCTGATAAACCAGTACTGACCGGAGCTATGGCTGTCATTCATCAGCATAAGTTGAATTCATTCATTGGCCCATCGGGTGCCGGTAAGACTACGCTAGTTGATCTACTCTGCGGCTTACATCAACCTAGTGGCGGACAAATATTAATTGATGGTATTCCATTAGATGAATTAGACATTCAGCATTGGCGTCAACAAATTGGCTATGTCACACAGGAAAATAGCCTGTTAAATTCAAGCATTAAAGACAATGTCACTTTAGGTGACCCAAGCTATAGCAGTGATGAAGTGACTACCGCTCTAGCAAAGTCTAAGGCACTCGACTTTGTCGCAAAGTTACCCTTAGGCATAGAGACACTGGTAGGTGAAAATGGTGCCCAGTTATCAGGTGGTCAACGTCAACGAATCTTAATTGCACGCGCCTTGGTGCACTCACCTCGCTTACTCATACTAGATGAGGCAACCAGCGCATTAGATAGTGAGACAGAGCTAGCCTTGAGTCAGATATTCAAAGAGCTCAGCCGAGAAATCACGGTCATCTCTATCTCTCATCGTCCTGCTATCGTCGATGCATCTGATCATGTTTATCAGCTTGGCGACGGTAAGCTATCTGAAGTTATGGCATAAAAAAAGGCTACAGAATAATTTCTGTAGCCCTCTTAATACCCAACTAAAGCCTGATCTGAAAGCCCTAACCGTTAATCCAGAATTACTCGACTAAAACGGGATATCATCATCGAAGTCATCAGCCATACCTGCACCTGCTGGAGCTGATGTATTACTACTCGCTGGTGCCGCAGAGGTTTGATTATTACTACTGTCAACACCTGTAGAGCCTGAGCTTGACGCCCCTGAAGATGCTGACCCACGGCCACCTAGCATCTGCATCTCGTTCGCTACGATCTCTGTAGTGTAACGATCAGCACCGCCCTGGTCTTGCCACTTTCGTGTTTGTAACTTCCCTTCAACATATACCTGTGAGCCTTTCCGTAAGTATTCACCTGCAATCTCAGCCAACTTGCGATAAAAGACGATACGATGCCATTCAGTACGCTCTTGTTTCTCACCAGTACTTTTATCATTCCAGCTTTCTGATGTCGCTACCGTGATATTACAAACCGCGCCACCACTGGGCATATATTTTACTTCCGGATCTTGTCCTAAATTACCGACAATAGTCACCTTATTGATACCTCTAGCCATGTTTCCCCCCTCGTGAGCTAATTGGAATTAGCAAATTTTTCGATACATTCTTGTTCTATAAAACGTTGCTTATCGATGCGCAAATAAGCCACACCTTGCTCACCGATAACAGCGGCGTCTAAGACACCTTCAAAATCTTGTAACTGCTGCGCTACTACAGCAGCTTGTTGTGACCCCATCACACCTACTTGAAAACTATAACTAGGCCGATGATCTGGCTTACGCATACTGAATGCTACTAGAAACCATAGCGTAAGCATAATCGCAGCGAACAAAAATACGCCACTGGCGTCATATCGTTGCAGAATCAAGCCTGACGCACTACCACCAACGAAGGCGCCAAAGAATTGGCTACTTGAAAAAACCCCCATAGCTGCGCCCTTATTACCTGCATTACAAGTTTTTGAGACCAGTGATGGCAAGGTTGCTTCCAATAGATTAAATCCCCAAAAAAACACTACCATCGCAAGTATGAAGGACCAAAAGCTGAGATTAGCCTGAAATAGGCACAGTTGAGACAAAATACAGAGAAAAATGGCAGCTAATAGGACCTCTTTCGTCTTTTGTTTTTTCTCGCTAAAAATAATGCTTGGAATTAACAATATAATCGAAACTAGCATGACTGCAAGATAGACCTGCCAGTGATCAGCCATGTCTAATGCAAATTGTTTTTGCAACATACTTGGCACCACAACAAATACCGCTGTCAACACCATATGCAGGATAAAGACACCAAAATCCAAACGTAGTAATTGAGCATTATTAATTGCCAGACCCAAGCCATGTCGACCAACCGATAGTTCAGATTGCATCTTTGGTAATTGAACGTTAGGCACTAGAAATAAAATAATTAGGATACCTAGCAGCGCCAATACAGCTGTCAGCCAAAAGATCCCCGGGACACCAAACCAAGTCTGCAGTACTGGACCTAGAATCAATGCCAACATGAATGAGAATCCTATACTGCCACCAATAATCGCCATGACCTTTGTGCGATGCTGTTCTCGCGTCAAATCAGCGGCTAACGCCATGACAGCAGCTGCAATCGCTCCCATGCCTTGCAAGGCACGACCTATGATAATCCACTCTATGCTGGCTGCTAAGGCTGCAACCACGCTACCCAATGCAAACAACAGTAAGCCAAAAATAATGACTGGCTTACGCCCGATACGATCTGACCAGATACCAAAAGGAATCTGAAATATAGCCTGTGTTAAGCCATAGATACCTATCGCCACACCAATCAGAAAAGGAGTGATATCAGCAAGCTTCTCGGCGTACAACACAAATACCGGCAAGATCATAAACAAGCCCAGCATTCGTGTGGAGTAGATTAAGGCAAGTGAAATTGCCGCGCGACGCTCAATCGAATTCATTCTGTTGGCTCATGTTGTATACATCGACTTAATTATTTTGCGTCAGCTTATGGAAACCACGTATATTAGCAAGTTTACCCCCAGCGAAGGAACTAGACGCCTGTAAATATGACCGCGATACAGATCAGAGGGGCGCGTACCCACAACCTAAAAAATATAGACATTGATCTCCCGCGCGATCAACTCATTGTGATTACAGGGCTATCCGGCTCTGGAAAATCATCATTGGCATTCGATACTATTTTTGCCGAAGGCCAACGCCGCTATGTAGAGTCTTTATCAGCCTACGCTAGACAATTTTTGGCGCGTATGGAAAAGCCTGATGTCGACACCATCGAGGGCTTATCTCCTGCTATCTCGATTGAACAGAAATCGACCTCACATAACCCGAGATCGACTGTTGGCACCATTACTGAGATCTATGACTATCTTCGCTTGCTTTATGCACGCGTGGGCACACCTATGTGCCCAACACATGCCCTAGCCCTCAATGCGCAGACTATTAGTCAGATGGTCGATCAAGTCATGAAAATGCCTGCTGATAGCCGCTTAATGCTGTTAGCACCCGTGGTCCAGAACCGCAAAGGTGAGCATATCCAGCTGTTACAACAAATGCATGCACAGGGATTTTTGCGTGCACGTATTGATGGTGAAGTATATGAACTGGATGAGCCACCAAAATTAGATCTACGCAAGAAACATACCATCGAAGTCGTGATCGACCGCTTCAAGGTAAAGCCTGATATTGAACAGCGTTTAGCAGAATCCTTCGAAATGGCCTTAAAACTCGCCGATGATATCGCTGAGATTGCCTTTATCGATGACCCTAAGGCTGAGTCAGTTGTTTTCTCAGCACGTTTCGCCTGTCCGAAATGTGGTTATAGCGTAACTGAATTAGAACCTCGTCTATTCTCATTCAATAACCCTATTGGTGCATGTTCTAGCTGTGATGGCTTAGGTATTGAAGAATATTTTGAGTCTGAATTGATTGTTGCCTCACCACACTTAAGTTGTGCCGGCGGGGCTATTCGAGGTTGGGATCGACGCAATGCACATTACTCACAGATGCTTGCTTCCTTAGCAGAACATTACTCTTTTGATGTCGAAACTCCATTCCAAGATTTACAGGCATCAGCACAAGACATCATTCTTTACGGCAGTGGAGATGAGATCATTGAATTCAACTATATCAATGAACATGGGAAAAATAGTACACGCTCACACACCTTTGAAGGCATTATTCCGATCATGCAACGTCGGTATCGTGAAACCGATTCCAGCATGGTACGTGATGAGCTAAGTAAGTATTTAGCACAACAAAAATGTGATAGTTGTGCAGGTGAACGCCTAAATGAAGCAGCTCGAAATGTCTTTATTTGTGAACGTAATCTGCCTTCCATTGCACGCATCTCGATTCGTGAAGCCTTACATTTTTTCGATACGCTACAATTACAAGGACAAGCAGCTAAAGTTGGCGATAAGATTATCAAGGAAGTACGAGCACGCCTCTCTTTCCTTGTCGATGTTGGTTTAGACTATCTTAGTCTTGAACGCAGTGCAGACACGCTCTCTGGTGGTGAAGCCCAACGTATTCGATTAGCCTCACAGATTGGCTCTGGCCTAGTTGGCGTCATGTATGTGTTGGACGAACCTTCCATCGGCCTACACCAACGTGACAACCAACGACTGATTAATACTTTAGTTCGCTTACGTGACCTCGGTAACACAGTTATCGTAGTCGAGCATGATGAGGAAGCTATTCGGGCAGCAGATTATGTTGTTGATATCGGTCCTGGCGCTGGCATTCATGGCGGTGAAATCATTTCTGCTGGTACACCAGAATATGTAGCTCAAAATCAAGGCTCTTTGACAGGTCAGTATTTATCAGGTGCTCTCAAGATTGATGTACCAGAAAAACGCCATCCAGTAGATGAAAATCGCATCTTAAGCATTCGTGGTGCCACTGGTAATAATCTAAATGATGTCGATGCTGATTTCCCACTAGGCTTATTTGTTGCTGTGACTGGTGTATCAGGCTCTGGAAAGTCAACTTTAGTCAATAATACCTTGTATGCTGCACTTGCTCGCAAACTGAATAAATCCAGCATTTATTGTGAGCCTTATCGTGAAATCGAAGGTCTAGAACATATCGATAAGATTGTGGATATCGATCAAAGCCCTATTGGTCGTACACCACGATCTAACCCTGCAACCTATACAGGCCTATTTACACCTATCCGAGATTTATTTGCGGGCACACAGGAGTCAAGAGCACGTGGTTACACACCAGGACGCTTTAGCTTCAACGTTAAAGGTGGTCGATGTGAGTCCTGCCAAGGTGATGGCGTGATACGTGTTGAGATGCATTTCCTGCCAGATGTCTATGTCCCTTGTGAAATGTGTAAGAGCAAGCGCTACAACCGCGAGACACTTGAGATTCTTTACAAAGGTAAGAACATCTATGATGTCTTACAGATGACGATCGAAGACGCTGTTGAGTTCTTTAATGCAGTGCCTTCAATTAAGCGTAAGTTAGAAACCCTCTGCTCGGTAGGTCTGACCTATATCACCCTCGGGCAGAGTGCGACCACTCTCTCTGGTGGTGAAGCACAACGGGTGAAACTATCCCGTGAGCTCTCAAAAAGAGATACTGGGAAAACACTTTATATCCTTGATGAACCAACTACCGGATTACACTTCCACGATGTTGCACAGCTCCTAGGAGTGCTACATAAACTACGCGAACAAGGCAATAGTGTGATCGTCATTGAACATAATCTAGATGTTATTAAGACAGCGGACTGGATGATCGATCTTGGCCCTGAGGGTGGCTCAGGAGGTGGTGATATCGTTGCTACCGGGACACCAGAAGAAGTCAGCAACAATCCAAAGTCACATACAGGTAGTTATTTAAAAGCGCTATTACCAGGAACAGATTAGCTCAGAGGAAATATAAAAATGTAGGCATAAAAAAAGCCAGAACAAGTCTGGCTTTTTTTATGAAATAAATCACTTAAGCTTATTCTGGACGGTCAACCAATTCAACCAAGGCCATAGGAGCCTTATCACCAGTACGTAAACCACATTTTAAGATACGTAGGTAACCACCTGGACGCGCCTTATAACGAGGGCCAAGCTCAACAAACAATTTACCTACCGCAGCCTTGTCACGTAAACGGGCAAAAACCAAACGGCGTTTAGCTACAGAGTCATCCTTAGCATGTGTAATTAGTGGCTCAAGTACACGACGTAATTCTTTTGCTTTTGGCAAAGTAGTTCGAATCACCTCATGTTCAACCAATGAAACCGCCATATTACGAAACATCGCATTACGATGCGCATCGGTCCGGTTTAATTTTCTTCCTGCATATCTATGTCGCATAACTATTACCTAATAAATCTTTAAATGAGGGGCTTACGCTCTTCTTTCATTTGAGCTGGTGGCCAGTTTTCTAGGCGCATACCTAGCGAAAGACCATGCGAACCCAATACGTCTTTAATTTCTGTTAGTGACTTCTTACCTAAGTTCGGAGTCTTCAGTAATTCAACTTCAGTACGTTGAATTAAGTCACCAATGTAATGAATATTTTCGGCCTTCAAGCAGTTAGCTGAACGCACTGTTAATTCTAGATCATCTACTGGACGTAATAGAATTGGATCAATTTCTGCTTCAACCCAGGCTGCTACTTCTTGCTCACTACCTTCGAGTTCAACGAAGACAGTTAATTGCTGCTGCAAGATACCTGCTGCTTTACGTACAGTCTCTTCAGGATCAACTGTACCATCAGTCTCAAGCTCGATAATGAGCTTATCCAAGTCCGTACGCTGTTCAACACGTGCACTTTCTACACTGTAAGAAACACGACGTACTGGGCTAAAGCTAGCATCTAACAGTAGTGAACCGATAGGACGCTCTTCATCAGTACGACGTTGTGTTGCAGGAACGTAACCACGACCAGTAGCGATTTTCATGGTCATGCTCAATGAGCCATTTGACGTGATGTTAGCGATCACATGCTCAGGATTAATGATTTCAACATCAGCATCACCCTGAATATCAGCTGCTGTAACCACACCAGGTCCGACTTTATTGATAACTAGGCTAGCTTCAGTCTTATTATGTAAAACGACTGCAAGCCCTTTCAGATTCAATAGGATATCAACCACATCTTCATGCACACCTTCAATAGCTGTGTATTCGTGTAGCACGCCTTCAATTTGTACTTCAACAACAGCACTACCTTGAATAGACGATAACAAGATGCGACGGAGCGCGTTACCTAGAGTATGGCCAAAACCACGCTCTAAAGGCTCTAAAACAATTTTGGCGTTGCGTGGGCTAATGACATTAACGTCAACTAACCTTGGCTTTAATAGCTCATTTGAACTAGACACTATGTGTACCTCTCAGACTA
>CAJQLY010000050.1 GCA_905479295.1 uncultured Gammaproteobacteria bacterium
GATACGCCAGAAGTCATGAAATTCTATGGTCAAGGCAGCCAAGATATGGGTGGTTTAGAGTGGCAATTTTTGACTACCGAGTCAGAAGATGAACTATTTCCTATAACCGAATCTTTCGGTCAGTATGTTAATAAGGAGTATGATGATAAAGGTAATCAAACCAGCAATTTCGCGCATATTTTGCGTGTGTTCTTGATAGATCAAAACGGTAAAAAGCGCTCTCAGTACAGCGCTGGGTTCTTACATGAACAGTCGCTATTGAGTGACGTTAAAACTGTTTTGATGGATGAGTTACAAGAAGATCAATAAGAGACAATAACAGGATGGCTGTATGAGCGGAGTGAAAGGTTCTACATATATAGTTTGTTTAAGCATCTTGTTTTCATTGTGCTTAACATTTTCTATCGTCTACGCGAATCCAGAGCAAAATGTTGATAATACCCTCCTATTTGGCCCAGGTGATCGTAAGCAGGGTTATGATAGTGAAGACTACCGTACCAACTCAGTCAGCTTGGATAGACGTATAGGGAAGGAGGCTGACCTGTTAGCGATTGCTAACAGCAAGCATCTTGGACTACCAGCACTGGAAGTGCCGGCAGACAATGCATTAAGTGCTGCCAAAATTGAACTAGGGCGCATGCTTTTTTTCGATCGTCGCCTATCTAGTAATGATACTTTTTCCTGTGCTATTTGCCATATTCCAGAGCAGGGTTTTACTAATAATGAGATCTCAACGGCTGTAGGGGTTGAAGGCCGTAGTGTGAAGCGTAATAGCCCCTCGCTATATAATGTCGCGTTTTATGAAAAACTTTTCCAAGATGGGCGTGAAGATACCCTAGAGCAGCAAGCTTGGTCACCATTACTTGCGCGCAATGAGATGGATAATCCATCATTCGGTCATGTCATCAGGAAGATCAAAGGTATTGAAGAATACAAAGGGCGTTTTGAACAGGCTTTTGATGGTGAAACAGTCACCATAGCCACAGTTAGTAAGGCCTTAGCGAGTTATCAACGTACCTTGATCTCAGCTAATTCACCGTTTGATTATTGGTATTACGGTAAACAGGAAAATGCCTTAAATACTGAAGAAAAAGCTGGATTCAATTTATTTGTAGGCAAAGCACAATGTGTGCAATGCCATACTATTGGTTCTGAAGATGCCTTTTTTACAGACAATAAAACACATAACACAGGACATGGTTATGCTGTATCTATGGGGGATAAAGAACTGACAACACGTGTTCAACTCGCGCCTGGTGTCTTTGTTGATGTACCCAGAGAAATTATCGCTGAAGTTGATTTGAAGAAAAAAGAGAATGATGTGGGGCTTTATCAAGTCACTCAAAATCCTTTTGATCGCTGGAAATATAGAACTGCGACTTTACGCAATATATCGCTTACTGCGCCCTATATGCATGACGGTGCTTTTGGCACGCTGCGTGAAGTCATTGAATTTTACAATCAAGGTGGCGTAGAGAATGAATTACTCAGCCCGTTGATTAAACCGTTGGGTTTATCCGACCTTGAAATAGATCAATTGGTCGCATTTCTCCGTAGCCTCACTGGTGACAATGTGGATACACTAGTAGCAGATGCTTTTGCGGCCCCAATAGGGGACTTGCGCTCAAGTGATCCGAACTGGGCACACGATTCAGAATACACCCCTTAGTAAGATTGGAGATACCCTCATGATTAGATTGATGACCGCTGTAATAACTTTGTTTTTGATGGTAGCCACAGTACAGGCCGACCGTCTATTAGACCCTATGCCTTCATCAATGATAGCTAGTGATTTTTCGCTACCGGATTTAAAAGGTAAGCAACATCAGTTGAAGGACTTTAAAGGTGGCTTTACTTTGGTTAATTTTTGGACCAAAGACTGTACCATTTGTAGGGCAGAGTTTGCGACGATGAATGATTTACAAGAGCAATTGCAAGAGTCTTATGATTTTAAAGTTGTGGCGATTCATGCAGGTGGCAAGCCTGAGGAAGTTGAAAAAGTGCTAGTAACAAATCCAGTCGAATTTACGGTCTTGATGGATCTTAATTTAGAGTTGGGTTCATGGGGTGTGCCAACGTTACCTACCAGTTATTTGATTGCACCTAATGGTAGTTTTGCCTATCGTGCAGTGGGCACACGTATCTGGAATTCTCCTGTTATGGTTGATTTCTTACGCCGAGTATTTGACGAATATGAGCAAGAGTAGATACCTACTTAGAACTAATTGCTAATTTTAAACTCTATGATGCACATGCTATGGGTTTATTAAAGGACAGTATTATGCGAGAGATAAAGAAATCATTTTTTCCTGGAGGGCTGGTAATTGCTGTATTACTGCTTGTTCAGCTAGTGCAGGGGCCTGCTCTAGCTCGTGAAGAGATGAATGCTATCAAACCGGTAGTGACTGCGACAGAATTTACATTAATGAGTATAGATGGCGGTGATATCAAGTTATCTGACTATGCGGGTCAATTTGTTTTAGTTAACTTTTGGGCGACATGGTGTCCACCTTGTGTGAAAGAAATGCCCTCTTTAGACAATTTACATAAGCATTTTGCTTCGGCTAACTTTAAAGTGCTCGGTGTGCATGCAGGTCCAGCCCTGGTAACGGTTAAAACTTTCCTTGAAAAGCACCCGGTTGATTTTGATATCGTTATTGATAAAAAAATGGGGCTTTCAAGTTGGGGTGTTACCGGCTTGCCGACCACATTCTTAGTCTCACCTGAAGGTAAAATTATCTATAAGGCAGTAGGTGAGCGTGAGTGGGATTCAGACAAGATGTATGAGTTCATTCAGGCTGTTATGACTAAACATAAGCAGTTAGCTAGTATTCATTAAGCATAATAAATTAGAGAGTTAAGAATGATGGCGTCTGAAGAGATTTTATGTGCTGCTGTAGTCGAGTATCTCATGAGTGAGTTTGCAGATAGTGAGATTCAACAGGATCACCAGGAAGATAGCTTAGGTTTTCGTATCTTGAGTAAAGATCAGGGTTATTTCTTACGCGTTATGCGTAGTGCTATTGTCTCTGTTGAAGCAGCACAGATAGTTGAATATTTTGAATCTTTCAGTGTTGTTATGACATTAAAAAGTCTTGGAGACTTCCCTGTGGTATTGACCGAGTCGGGTTGTATCTTTGGTAGTCCGTAATATGTGATGGATAAAATAACAGACATAAAAAAGGCCAGCATTTAGCTGGCCTTTTTTATGTCACTAATGACTATTCAGAAGTGGTCGGGTCAATCACGGATTTAATTTCATTAATAGCATTGGCGGGAAAGCCACCTTCTTCCGCGTGCTTACGAATCTCTTCTTCGTCAGGTGCAATGTAAGTGCAGTAAACTTTATTTTCTGTCACAAAGCTTTCAACCCATTGAATTTGTGGGCCCATATTCTTGAGGATACTACATGATTTTTGTGAGATGCCTTGTAGGTCATCTGCGGTTAATGAGCCAGCATTCGGAATCTCACGTTCAATAATGTATTTTGGCATTGTTCTCTCCTGTTAGTGGTGTGTTCATAGTAAAACAAGAAGTAGTTGTAAATTATAATAGTCTAGCATGGGCTTTGAGGCGATTTAACCAATCCAGATTAAAAGCTCACCCTGTCCATCGACACTGGCGTCGCCTAGGTAACGCTGCACACGGCGACGCATGGGGTGTAACGTTTGAAAGGCGCTTTCTGGGGCTCGTATATCACGCATTAACAGAGGCAAAAAGCCTAGGCTATGACGTCCACAATCACTGAAGCCAGTTGCTATACTAGCTGGCTTACTAGGGAACAATAAAGTACCTCTACGCATACTATTGCCAGCATTTTCGCCCACGCTACCCATACTAGTGATTGTGCCAGCGATCATTCGGTTGCCACAATGGTCACCAATATTTCCAGCAACCATTAACAAGCCTCTGCGCATTAAGTCGCCGGTAAAGTCACCACTATCACCATGAATTAACAGGCGTCCACCAGCCATACCACGCCTATTACCAGCTATTGAGCCGCCAACGTAATCACCAGCGTTAGACATGATCTCAATGCTACCTGCTTGCATATTGCAGCCTGCATAGTGCAAGGCACTGCCAGTGCAAATGAGGCGGCCACCAGCAAGTTGTTGACCTAGATAATGACCACAATCACCTTCAACTGATAGTGTTCTACCAGAAGGTAGGCCAATGCCTACATAATCTAAGCTGGGAGTACTATTCTTTAGGGTTATCTCTGATGCCGATAGCTTGCCAGTAATACTAAAAATATCACCTAGTAATGTCTGTTCAGAGCCTAAATTTAAAGTGCTTTTACTGATTTCTTTAGGCGATAAGTCTTGCTCTAATGCCTGTTGTAACCAACGCATATTAACTCGGTGATCGCCGCTGCCTTTATATTCTATTGTTGTAGCACTCATGTCTGATCTCCACCCATAATTTCTCGCAGATGGAAGTGGTGAGGCCCAAGTTTTCCACCGTAGTTACCACCAGTGATTTTTTCAATACCCTGTGCTTTGCCTAAATCACAAATGGCTTCTATACCACGACGCATCGCCAGGTTTAAGTCTTCTATGCTGAGCCCATCGATAACAATTTCCATAACCGCTTCAACATTTTTATCTAAGACATTATCTGGCAATCCCTTTAATGTAGGGCAGTATGGATGATTAGTTGATGCACTTAGTGTCTTGTATTTTGAACCTACCTTAGAGCCAGAGCGAACACCGCCACCTGGGAAAGGTAGGATGATATTAGGTAGCATACTCATGGCATCAATAGCTGCTTCACAGGCAAGTAGTACCTGTGACAGGCTGCGTGCAAATACGAGTAAGTTTCCACCACCAATAGCAGTTTGATAGCCGGTAGTTTCTTCACATAGAAACTCACCATCCATTACTGGAATACGCCAATATCTATGGTTATCCACTTGTTTTGAAGTCTGGTAGCCATCACCAAAATAGCGCAGGTTTTTACCTAAAGCGATTTGACCTTCGCCTTCTAGACCAGCAAACACAGCTGTTGTTGGACAGGTTAATACACATTGACCAATACGTGCTTGTAACTGTGCTTCTAGCGTCTTGCGATCGGTCGCAAATAACAATACGGCAATGCCAGGACGCCCATCCGGAGTTTCGTGATTGCCTAATTCACGTTCTATACCAGCTTCAACCTTGCAACCAATCACCGAGGTGGCGAAGCCAGTCATGGTTTCTGCTGCGTGTCGCGCCCATTTGTAGTTGATTCCAGTGATGATGATGCGGGTAGCACGCATTGGGAATGCTTCTGCAAAGGTGTCTTCGATAAATACGCCGTTGATATTCATAAGCTTATGTTTTTTTACATGGATGTTCGACCACCCGACTACCGATGCATTCTTCCATTTCATCATTAGAAATTTTGAAGTTATCTAATGAAATAGTCTGGAACTTATCGAAGTAGGTGCGTAAGGATTTTTCAATCGACTTGTCATAGTCAGGTTTTACGACATGAGTAACGCCTTTTACGGTCTCTATGATCTTTCCATCTTTTACAATCATCTTGCCATTCTTGAAGACATAGGCAGGGTGCGCAAACATTTTTTCAATGTCATCCTGTTTGCGATAAACCGTAATATTTGCTGTAGCACCAGCAGCTAAATGTCCTTGATCAGCGAGACCTAATATTTTGGATGGTGCCGCACGAGTCATAATCGCAATCTCATAGAGAGAGTACTCTCTATCCATAGAAGACAGATTAGACATGCGTTGCGCCTCTGGATGTAGATTGCTGAGGTGGTCATTTCGGAACGAGCGATTCATTAGTAGTTTAATGAGATGCGGATAACTAGTGAATGGAGCGCCATTAGGATGATCAGTGGTGAGGAATACACGCCATGGATCATTCACCTGTAAGAATATCTCTAAACCAATAGACCATTGCAGGGCGTTAACAAAGCTTTTATCGCGATAGCGGAAGGGTACGACACCACAACCCATTTCACATTCGATATCCATAACAGTCCATTTCTTTGGACTGGCATGCTCATGACCGTAGTACTGCATCATGGTATCACCAGAGGTAGTAACTGTTTGCCCAAACATAATCTGACCAACATCAGCAGTTACATTCTTATTTTTATTGATTGCTTCTGCAATTTCACAGGCGGCAGATGAGAACTTCATGTCGCCTTCAGTGCCATAACTATGGAATTGGATATGGGTGAGGTGAATTGGTACACCTTCTGCCGCTCCCATAGTTGCAATAGTGGTTTCAAAGTTGCCAGGTACGCCTAAGTTACTCGCATGTACATGCAAAGGGTGGGTTACACCTAGTTCATAAACGGCACGACTTAAGACATTAACAATTTGTCTTGGAGTTACGCCGCTAGCCGTTGAAACTTCATCAACATCTAATCGACGTTGATTGAATTTGAAGGCATGCACACCGCCGGCATTAACGACTTTAATACCAATACATTGACTGGCGTTTAAGACCCATGCGACGTAGTCATTGATAGCGCTTTGACTAGCGCCATCACGCATCATTTGCAGAAGAAAGTCATCATTACCGAGTAAGACGTAACCGCCTTTATCGATCATTGGAGTGTCTGCCATCTCCATGTGAGCATGGCGTGCATTAACCGGCAGTACAGCAGGCTCAAAGCCAGCGGTATAACCCATTTCAGCATAACGATAGCCCGCAGTGAACGTGGAGGGGACAGCATGTCCACTACCGGAGCGACATTGATGGTCGCCATGATGAAGATGGGCTTGGTGATCTTCGATCATCATGGTGCGGGCAATGTTTACCTTACCACCACCAATATGTGTATGAAGATCAATAGCGCCAGCCATGATTATACAGTCACTGACATCGATGCTTTCACAATCAGGAGCTAGTGCATCTGCATTACAAATCTGCTCTTGGTCAATACCGATATCCATTTTCTTGCCGTCAATCTGATGAACTGGATCATAGATCTGAGCGCCTACTAGTTTAATTGCCATGTTTATAAGGCCTGATAAATAAGATTTAGAACATGATCAGCGGAAGGCAGATCATTTTTTCGAATAGAGTGTAGTGGTAACGTTGCTACTGCATCAGTCCTACAGGCAAGACCTCGTTGATCAATGCCAGGAATTCCAACTGGGATAAAGACATCAACCGTTTGATTGAATTGCATATTAGGATGGCCAATCACAATGTTTGCTGTAGCGTATTGCTTTGGTGTGTCATCAGAGCTGTAAGTTGAGACCCAAGTTAGCAAATCAACTTCTGAGTTTGCGAGCATAGTTTCAGCGTTATAAATCACTGGATTATGTTCGGGCGCACCAGAGGTGAAGGCGACTGGTAAGGGAAAGCCTGTTTGCCATGTTGAGACTTGATTTGCGGTAATCTCTCCACGTGAACCTCCTAAAGGTAGGCCAACGCAACGTTGAGTCTTCATCGACTCTTTAATAAAGAAAGTTAGGTTCTGCAAAGTTTGTTCTGCAGTATTTTTAGCAAATAGCGAGGCAGTCCATGTTAATACAATGTAATTGCTTGTCGAGATCTGCTGATAAATTGCACGAATCGACGGGTCTATCTCTGTCTTTGTGCTCGCTCGTGGGCTGGCAAGATATTGTAACTGTTGAATCGCTGTTTCTAGATTAGGCAGAGCCAGATGGAAGAAATCGATCTCTTTATCTGCAGCTAAATCAGCATTTTCTACTACATCAAGGATGATGAGCTTACGCTCAGTGTTGCCTGATAGGGTTTCAGCTGGTTGTAGAATGCGTTCGCGTAGCTTAGGGAATTTTTCTAATATCTCTGCGCCAAACAACACGATACAGTCTGCACGGTTACGTGCTTCAGCCAAAGTAGTTCTAACTTCACCATAGCGCTGCATGATAGCGGTTGAAGCACGCATGCTTTGACCATTAGCATGATCGATCACACTATGTGTTTTCTCGGCCAATGCAAAGGCTGAGCGACAGGCTTGAACATCAGCGATCAAACCACTAATGATGCTTTGCTGCGCTGTTGCATGCAGTTTGGCGGCATATGTAACAGCTTCATCGAGAGTGCAGGGTTTGCCGTTGATTTTTGGTTGTAATGTGCTCTTATCAGTAAATTTTGCGTCAACAAAAAATTGTTGGCAAACCGAGTGAGCGTTATCGTCTAAGGTGACATCTTGATCATCTACACTAACGTCTAGATCATCACAGAGTAGTCCGCATTGAGGACAGGTAATATGCTTAAATTGCATGCTGATTACTCCGATTAGCTATTTTGTTTTTAGGTGAAGGCGCTTGCTTTAAAACAATTCATTAGGAAACAGGTAGATTTGACCGGTGTAATGGCTAGTTTGAGCCATACACTTCGGTGTAAACTACTATCCGTCGAGTTGGGCACCAAGTCTAAGGTTAGTCTTTTTCTCGAGCATAATAGAATAAAGCGAACAATAAATGATCAGTTCCAAACAGCGAGAAAGCTATAGCCGTGTTATACCATAAAATCGAACATGTTACCGTATCTGCGCCCGCTAGATTACACCTAGGATTTGTCGATTTAGGGGGGTCTTTGGGACGAAAATTCATTAGTGCTGGTCTCTCTATCGAGGGTTTCAAAACTACTGTTACAGTCTCCCCAGCAACAAAATTCTCAGCCAATGGACCGGCCTCTGAGCGTGCATTAGATTATGCCCGTAGTTTATTTGAAAAACTTAATCTGAATGGGGCTTGTCATGTTGAAGTTCACTCGCTGGTTCCTATGCATGCTGGGCTAGGTTCTGGCACACAACTGGCCTTGGCCGTTGGCGCAGCAATCGTGAAAATGATGCAAGTCGATATAGAAGTCGATGAAATTGCTTATTTGCTAGGTAGAGGGGCAAGATCAGGTATCGGCGTTGCTGCCTTTAAACACGGTGGTATGATTATTGATGGTGGACGTGGTAAGAACACACGTGTGCCACCAACGCTAGCACACCATGCATTTCCAGAAACATGGCGTACCCTGCTAATCCTTGATCAAAGTGATGCAGGCTTGCATGGTACGCATGAGGCAGATGCCTTCTCGACACTGCCTGAGTTCTCTGATCAATGTGCTGCGAACTTATCGCGTCAGGTACTGACACGCATCTTGCCAGGTATAGTTGAGAAGGATGTGCGTGAGTTTGGTCTTGGTGTGCGTGAGATTCAACAACGAATTGGCGATTACTTCGCACCAGCACAAGGTGGGCGGTATACTAGTAAGGCAGTCGCTGAAGTTATTGAATATTTAATTGAAAAAGATATCCCTGGGGTAGGGCAAAGCTCTTGGGGGCCTACTGGTTTCGCCTTCTTTGATAGTGAGACCAATGCCCATGCGATGTTGCGTCAGGTACAACAGAAGTTTGCTCATTTGAGCCAGCTTAGTTTTAAAGTTGTTGCTGGAGATAATGTGGGTGCAAGCATTGCAGTAAAACAATACGAATCAAATTCAAATCTAGAACAACAATCACAATAAGCATTCAGCTTACTTAAATACAGGCGTTAGAGAATAAAATCATGGAAAAACCTTATATCCTTCATATGGTCACTGCGGCCAAAAATCTTAGCCCTTTTGACGTTAACATGGCAGTCGATGCCGGTTGGACAAACTGTGTTCCTTATACTTCTGTTGAGTCTGAAGAAGTCCAGGCCTTAGTTCAGGATGCTATTTTTTCACGGGGCCCTAGTGGTGTGAAACGCACCGGTATGTTTTTCGGTGGGCGTGATATGCATATCGCGATGGACATGTTAAAGATCTGTCAAAACTCAATGGTGCCACCATTTGAAATCTCTGGTTTTGCTGATCCTAGTGGCGCTTTCACAACGGCTGCAGGTATGGTCGCAAAAGTAGAGAAAGCACTGAAAGAAATTCATAACACTGACTTTAAAGATAAATGTGTATTGGCTTTGGGTGGTACTGGTCCAGTCGGTATGGCTGCTGCATTAATTGCTGCTAAACAAGGTGCTAAAGTTAAGATCATGGGTCGCCAAAAAGATAATGCACAACGTGTGGCTGAGCTATGTAATGAGAAATATGGTTCCAATATGACTGGTATTCAAGGTGAAGCTGTCAATATGTTGGATTCATTTTTAGATGAGGTAGACGTAGTTTTTGCAACCGCTGCCGCTGGTGTGCAAGTGATGAGTGCTGAACAAGTTAAATTGGCGAGTCAGTTGAAGGTTGCAGCTGATGTTAATGCTGTACCTCCTAGTGGTATCGCTGGTGTCGGTGTAATGGATGACTGTGTTGCCATTGAAGGTTCTGCTAGTGGCGCAGTAGGTATTGGTGCGTTAGCAATTGGTAACGCAAAATATCAAACACAGCATCGCTTATTAAAAGCGATGTGCACAACAGATAAGCCGGTTTACTATCATTTTGAACATGCATTCAAAATGGCACGTGAGTTCGTTGCTGAAAAATAAGCCTTTAATTGTCCTCGCACATAGTGCGAGGACAATTGCCCAAGCGGGAGCGCAGGCGGGGTATAAAGTCATTGCGATTGATGCCTTTAGTGACCTTGAAACCCAAGCCGCTTGTCTCACCACTTGTCGAGTGCCTTTGAATGAATGGCGCTTTGATCTTTCTGTTTTAAGCCAAGTTTTAGATCAACTGTATAAACGATACCCGCAAGCCGAAGTCGTATTTGGGGCAGGTATTGAGTATGCTATTACGTACTTTGATGACTATCCACGATGGAGTCTATGTGGTTTTAGCGCCTCCAGTATTCGGTTATTACGTGATCCACGACAGTTCTTTTTAAAGTTGGATGAGCTGGCTATTCCATACCCAGAAGTCTGCTTCCAGTCGAAAGATCTTCCCATGCTAAAAGATGCTACTTGGTTGCTTAAAAGCGCGCGGGGTAGTGGTGGTTGTCAGATTCGATTTGCTACAAATAAAGATATGTTGGCGCAATCACTCGTAGTGCCTTCATCATCACCTAATGCAGGACAATATTTACAGCGTTATATCGAAGGTGATGCGATCTCAGTGCTGGTTTTAGCACAGTCTGACCAGCTGAATATTCTTGGTTTTAATCAACAACAACATCAAGCAGGGTCAGTTGATTTCCCTTTTATTTATTTAGGATTGGAAGCAAATATTCCACTGTTAAAAGAGCAGACCGATCAGGTTGCTGGGTATCTGCGGAAGCTATTCCATGAATTTGAGCTAACAGGGCTTTTTAGTCTGGATATGATGTTGACGAATGATGGTCTCAAGGTGCTGGAGCTAAATCCACGAATCCCAGCAAGTTTTGAACATTATCAGCAGTTATTACCTAAATTTAATTTGCTGGAAGCTCATCTACAGGCCTGTCGTGGATTAACTGTAGCGTGCTTGCCTAAAGCCATTGGACGGGTTGCAAACCGGATTTTATTCGCGCCTTTTATAAGCACCTTGGCGACCAATATGGAGTGGCCTGAATGGGCTGCAGATCGACCAATTCCAGGGACTGTTTTTCAGCCTGGTGAGCCAATCTGTAGTATCACTGCAAAAGATGACTCAGACAGCTCTAATGAACAGAGCCAAACGCTTGCTGCTTTGCTAGAATCACGTGCGCACGTCATCTTGCAGCAGCTGAATCACATAAACTAATTACTATTAACAGAACTAAACGGCCGAATATTATGAGTAAGTTACCGAGTATTAACGAATTAACCGCACCCCTAATCGATCATCTGATTACCTATGCAGACGCATTGCGCTGTGAGGTTACTGCAGATGCTAGTGGAGTCATTATTGTTGACGCTGGTATTAATTGTGAGGGTGGCCTAGAAGCAGGTCGTCTAATTAGTGAAATCTGTCTCGGTGGTCTAGGCATTGTTGAATTAACTCATACCAACCATGTTGAAAACTGGCCGCTCTCAGTCTATGTGCATACCAGTAATCCTGTATTAGCTTGTTTATGTAGCCAATATGCCGGCTGGCAGCTGTCTCATGGCGAAGGTAAAGACGCCTTTTTCGCCTTAGGTTCTGGTCCTGGTCGTGCCGCTGCATTGCGTGAGCCTTTGTTTAAAGAGTTGGCTTATGAAGATAAGGCAGAGGAAGTTTGCTTTGTTATGGAAGTAGATAAGATGCCTCCGACTGAGCTCTTGCAAAGTATGTGTGAGACCTGTGGTGTGGAACCGGAAAATATGACAGTTATCCTGACGCCAACCTCAAAACTTGCAGGTGCAGTCCAAGTGGTTGCACGAGTCTTAGAAACAGCATTGCATAAAAGTCATGAACTTAAGTTTCCATTAGAACGAATTATTGATGGTGCTGGTTCAGCCCCTATCTGTCCGCCGACACCAGATTTTATTCAAGCAATGGGCCGTACCAATGACGCAATTTTATTTGCTGGCCGTGTGCAATTGTATGTGACAGGTCCTGATGATGATGCGCGTGAACTAGCAAAAAACCTGCCTTCCAGCACGTCTAAAGATTATGGCAAACCGTTTGCACAAGTCTTTACCGATGCAAATTACGACTTTTATAAGATTGATCAAATGCTCTTTAGCCCAGCTCAAGTGAGTGTGACGGCGGTTGATAGTGGCAACACTTATTTCGGTGGTGCTGTAGATATGAAACTTCTTAGTCAGTCTTTCGGTGGCTAAAAAGCCATTTGAAGTTGCTATTGTCACTGATGATCCTGGTTGGCACGGGCGTCAAATAGCCGATCATCTAAATGCTAGAAACTGCCGCAGTAGCTTCGTGCGTTTGCAGGATTGCCATATCTCTGCAGGCGCTGAAGCGCATATCCATATCCCAGGGTTTAAGCAATTACCGGACGGTATTTTTGTGCGTGGTGTGCCGGGTGGTAACTTAGAGCAGGTGGTGTATTACCTCGATGTACTGCATGCCTGTGAGGCGATGTCGATACCAGTTGTTAATAACACACGTTGTGTTGAACGCAGTGTTGATAAAGGTATGACTTCCTTCTTGTTAGCACATGCAGGTATTGCTACGCCTGAAACAGTCTTTAGTAGTGACTTTCATTACGTGCGTTCACAGTTACGTGCAGGCTTTGCCGATGGTAAGGAATATGTTTTAAAACCTTTATTCGGCTCTCAGGGTAAAGGCGTGCAACGTCTACGTTGTGAAGCTGATCTAGCGGCATATCATCCAGCACAGGGTGTTTTATATGCACAGGAATTTATTGATAACGGGCAGGGGCATGGTATTGATTATCGTGTCTTCGTGGTTGCTAATAGCGTGGTTGCAACAATGCAACGCAGTAGTGAAGGTTGGTTATGTAATGTTGCGCATGGTGCTGAAGTTAGTGCAGTGCAGTTGGATAACAATACGCAAGCGATGGCGATAGCTGCTGCAAGGGCACTGGATATGGACTACGCTGGCGTTGATCTGATCTGTGATCAGAAGGGTAACTTCTGGGTGACTGAGGTTAATAGTGTCCCAGCATGGCATGGTCTGCAATCAACCACTGAAATACCGGTTGCTGCAGCCATCTGTGATGATTTTGTTTCACGTCTAAGCTCATCAGGTTAAGGCAGTCAATCATATGCCGATCAGTCCAGGTACCATACGCAGTTGCTTTCAACGAGCTTGCCTGCTGGAGCTGCATGCATTGAAGCCAGGGAACGTTGGTTTGCATGGTGATGGTCATGGGATGCAGCTGGCTCAATTTGTCGTTAGTGCGAATACGGCATCCTATGCGCTAATCAAACCGGCCAATGGGGTTGGTCAGCGTATCTTACATACGGTTCAGGCGACCCATGACGCAGTTGGAGACAATACAAATCTCGGTATTTTGTTATTGGCTGCGCCGATAGTGCAGGCCCTGCTAACTGGCTCTGAATTGGAACAATTACCGCAGGCAGTTAAAAAAGTATTGGCTGAACTCTCGATTGATGATGCCGATTATACCTATCAGGCCATTCAATTGGCGAATCCGGGCGGAATGGGGGAGGTTGCTGAGCATGATGTGCAGTCGAAACCTGAAATCACGTTATTAGAAGCCATGCAGTTGTCGGCAGAGCATGATCAAATCGGATTTCAGTACGCACACGGTTTTGAACGTCTATTCAATGAAAATGTGTCGTGTTATCAGCATTATTTAGCACTTTGGGGCAGTATGGAATGGGCTGCGAGCGCTGTTTTTATGAAACAACTCCGCGATCAGGCCGATAGTCTGATTTTACGTAAGAAAGGTCTATTAAAAGCACAGGAAATTAGTGCTATGATTGCTCCGCTCGTTGATGACCTATTAGCGTCTAGTGATCCGAATGTTTATCGATCTCGGTTGCTGTCTTTGGATGGCCATCTTAAAAACATCGACATCAATCCGGGCACTACAGCGGATCTAACTGTGGCAACGTTATTTTTAGCGTTGTTGCAATCGGCAAGCAAATGAACTTTGTCTTGGCTATGGTCTTAATTGATCATGGCTTTTTAAGGTTTTATATTTAAAATTATTTGTTAACAAATAAGTAATATTTTAGGAGAAATAACAATGGCAGTAATTAATAAAGTAATGGTCGGTGAGTCATTAGTAAATGACGCTGATCCAGCTGGTAACATGGCAGAAATCGCTCACATCGACTTACTAATGGGCCCACGTGGTTCAGCAGTTGAAACAGCATTCTGTAACAGCCTTTGCAACAACAAAGATGGTTTCACTTCACTACTAGCAGTAGTAGCGCCTAACCTTCCTTGTAAGCCTAACACTATGATGTTCAACAAAGTGACCATCAAAGGTGGAGCTCAAGCTGTTCAAATGTTTGGCCCAGCTCAAGCAGCTGTTGCTAAAGCTGTTGCTGACAGTGTTGCTGACGGTACTATCCCTGCTGATGAAGCTGACGACATCTTTATTTGTGTTGGTGTATTCATTCACTGGGAAGCAAAGAGCGACGAAGCTATCTACGAAAACAACTACAAAGCAACTAAAGAGTCTATCGAGCGCGCAATCGCTGATGAGCCTAAAGCTGCTACTGTTGTTGCACAGAAAGATTCAGCTGCACACCCATTCAAAGGTTTCTAAGAAATCTTTGTTGGTAGTGTCGAAAACCTCGCTCTTTCGGGAGCGGGGTTTTTTTTGGTTTGAAATTAGGCTCAAGTGGCCTAAAGTACAAAAATCTACATACTTTTTATAAATTCATATGCAATGTTTAGAGTGCTCAGCTGAGCTAGAAACACTAGATGGGAAACATCTTCAGCACTGTTGTGGTCTGACCTTGCAGGAATACGCCATACGGCACCATATGCCGTTAGATCTTTTACTTAGTAGTGATCAGATCAACAGTGTCGAATCGATTAATGATTACGCATCTGTCTTAGCTAACCCTAGTAGCCGCGCACAAACCCTGTTGAGCGCCTTACTGCTAGCTGAAAGCCTGCAACAGCAGGGTGAATTCAGCCTAATTGAAAATGGTGTACGCCGTTTAGAGCAGTTACTTTGGTATCTACAATCTCTGCGCCAGTATGGTTTCCAATTTAGACAAGAATATAGCTATGACGACGATAGTCATCGTGTGATTGCTAAAAACCGCTTAAAGACACCCAGTGGCTATCTGCAGGGGATGACCCCTACGGTGCTAGATCATGCGCTGTTTAGCGCCGTGTTACTCGCTGAGGTCGGTGAGTTTCATGCTGGCTATGTATTCTTGCGTCTGCCGAAGAATGCATTAGCAGAGGAGTACATCGAAGGTCTACGCAATAACTTCCAGATTCGCTGTAAGGCGTTAGACGCAGTGCTTGGGCCGAATAAAGGTCCCAAAAATGGACCTGTAGGGGCGCGAGAGCAAGTTGAAAAACAACTATATCGCACAGAGTCATTACAAGATGCACACCGTTTGCTGCAATTGGTCGAGCCTGAGTTAGGCCAGATTCCCTGTGCTAATGAACGGTTTTATGCCGATGTGCCGGTTGCAATGATTAGCAAAGAATTAGTCTTTGATTCGGCACACTTCATTAGCGATCACCCTGGTAAATGTGAAAATCTCCATGGTGGGCGTTATAACTTGCATGTGAAGATCGAAGGCCGTATCGATCCTTTAGATGGTTTCGTCATTGATTATGGTTATCTGAAATCAGTGGTTAAGCATCGAGTGATCGATCAACTGGATCATCAGACCTTAAACTATGTTAACTGCGATCTGGCATGGCGCTCGAGTACCGAGTTGCTGAATGTCTTTATTTGGGAACAGTTGATAGATTATCTGCCAGGATTGTTAGAAGTGCAGACCTATGAGACCACGCAATCGTATTGTGTCTACCGTGGTCCTAAGCTCGAAGAGATGCAGAAAATGGAGGAAAATAATCCTCTAAAATACTTTGCTAATCAATCTCTTGGGAAATCTTATTTGCGTGGTTTATTAGATGATAATCCAGCTGAAAAACTAAAGCTCGTTAGCGATTAAACTGTTTTATATCCTCTTCGCTGATGT
This sequence comes from uncultured Gammaproteobacteria bacterium, assembly GCA_905479295.1. Classification (GTDB taxonomy): domain Bacteria; phylum Pseudomonadota; class Gammaproteobacteria; order UBA4575; family UBA4575; genus UBA4575. The sequence continues at coordinate 16,359 of CAJQLY010000050.1, forward strand.
TGCCATTGTGCAACGCCTTGGCCAGTAACACTCCCTCAGCGCCGGCCTCTGCTAAGGCCATGATATCTTTGCTATGGCGTGTGCCACCACCGCTATAAAGGGTCAGTCTGGAATCTTTACTAAGTGCCGCTAGCTGATCAAATTTAGGCCCATCTGCTGTTCCAACACGCTCTAGAGAGAGCAGAATAACCTCTTCTGGCCAGTCTTCACGTATTTCTAAGATGTCTGTTACACCTAGAATCTGATCATGCTTCATATCGATCGATAGTATTGGCCGATAGGCTTTTAGCTGACTAAGGGCCTGCTGTAGATCGCTTAAGCTCTTAAATAACTCAGTACCGACAATGGGGCGAATATGTGGGCACTGCTTTGCCAATTTTGGCCAGGCTCTAACTGCCAATCCTAGATCCAGCCAAAACTCAGTCATCGGATAGGCATTTAGCGACTCGCTCCAAAATGAAATATTTAGATCCTGTCCACCGATGCAGTCAAGATCAGCGATATACATATTATTGAAAGGATAAAGCGTAAGATAGCCATCGATCACAGCTTGAATAGAGTGATCAGAAACCAGTGAGCTGTTATCTTTGCCGACAGCTTGATAGCTAGCACGTTGCCCGCCTTGGGCCAGCACAACGCGGCCATCCATATAATCGAGTACAGGAATAATTTTCATCAATAATGCGACTTCTGATTAGTGAATTTATATGTGGTGGTGGAATGCTGCATGATCCCTTACCACCCAGCTTGAAACAAGAAGGTTTGGCGATGTTGCAAGCAGTACTACGTGACTGCTTGCATATTGAGGGCTTGGAACTGCTCACTACGTTAGACCTGCGGATTGAATTGGCACAGGAGATAACTGCTGCAAAGGCTATTGAAATCACTACATTGCAGCACAATGACGATTATCGCATGGTTATGCAACGATTAAGTCAGGAAGCCGATGGTGTTCTCCTTATAGCGCCTGAGAGTGATAGCTTTTTAAGTGATTTTATTGCGCTGTTAGAAGATGCGCAGATCCGACACTTCAATAGTGATAGTCAAAGTATTGAGATCTGTGCCGATAAATTGGTATGTGAACAGCACTTAACTGCAGCTGGTTTAACAGTAGTCCAGAGTTTGTCAGCAATAGAAATCAGACAGGCGGTAGGTGCATATATTATTAAACCGCGCTTGGGTGTCGGCAGTGAAGGTTTAGAGATTATTCAAGCAGAAGATTTGATCACGCGATCAATTGATCTCGATCAGATGTTAGTACAGCCTTTATTGCAGGGTAAGCATGCCAGCATGTCCTTACTTTGCTGGCGAGGAGCAGCTAGAATACTAAGTTGTAATGAACAGTGTTTCTCTCAAGGCATAAGCCCACGCCTACAAGCGTGCCGCGTCAATAGCGAATCGATTTCGACAGCGTTAGACGAGCTTGCTTCAGCGATTGCTAAGGCATTGCCTGGCTTATCTGGCTATGTTGGTGTCGACTATATAGAGACCGAGCAGGGCATTATAGTAATAGAGATTAATCCGCGGCTCACCAGTTCCTATGTAGGGCTGAGTACAGCCTTAAAAGAAAATGTAGCGGCCTTGTGTTTGCAAACGTTTATACAAGAGCAGTTGCCAAATGAAATTACGCGCACCGATAAGGTAGTTGAGGTTGTGATTGGCTGAGCAAGAAACAAAGAGACTCGTGAAGGAGTGCTGGGTTGGCTGGGATATTGGTGGGGCTCACTTGAAAGTGGCCTATCTGGTAGCAGATAAGCTCCATGTTCAGCAGTATGCCTGTCCGCTATGGAAGGGTATTCATGAGCTACAAGCAAGTATGCAAGATGCATTGAAAGACGCACTGACAGCAGGTGTTGAGCTGTTGCAACGTAGTCACGCCATTACTATGACTGGCGAGCTGGTCGATGCTTTTAGTACACGCAATGCTGGTGTGCATGCGATTATCGATAGTGTGCAAGGTCAGCTAGGCCGGAGTGTTGCTGTGCGTTACTTTAATGGTCAACACTGTGTCTCTGAAACCGATGCTAAACAACAGGCAGAAATAGTAGCCTCAGCGAATTGGTTGGCCAGCGGCTGTAGTATCGCAGAGAAATTAGAGCAGGCACTTTTTGTCGATATCGGTAGTACCACTACTGATTTGTTAAGGATTGAAGGTAATCAATTACAGCAGCGTGGTAACAGTGATTTCGAACGTATGCGCCAGGCTGAACTGGTCTACACCGGTGTCGTGCGTAGCTGTCCCAACACCCTCTGCACAAGCATCCCATTCGATGGCCAAGAGATGCCATTAGTGGCAGAGCAATTTGCTGTTACTGCGGATATCTATCGTATCTTAGAGCAGCTACCAGCACATGCTGATTACAGTAGCACGATGGATGGCGCAGAAAAAAATCAACACGACAGCATGCGTAGGTTGGCACGTATGGTGGCCTGTGATTATGAAGATTATGACGCCACCGTCTGGCGACAACTAGCACAAGATTTTGCCTCACAACAACGGCAGTTAATCGTCAATGCAGTTAAACAGCAGCTTGCTTTAAACCCTAGCTGTGAGACTTTGATCGGTGCTGGTGTGGGCCGGTTTTTGTTGCCAGCCATAGCAGATGAATTAGATATGGCCTATCTAGATTTTGCCAGTGTCGTACTACCAGCAGGGACTCAAATGAGTGCTACAGCCGATGATTGCGCGCCAGCAATTGCCTTGGCAACCTTGCGGCATTCTAATACTACAACAGAGTCTGAGGTTTAGACGATGCGTATTGCGATGCAACTGGAGCGCAAAGAGCTGCCTTATATTGAAAATGTTGCGAGCTTGTTTGCAGCCTTTGCAGCATCACCTTGGGCGGTCCTACTCGATAGTGGGCGGCCACAGAGTAGCTATGGACGCTATGATATTTTTAGTGCATTCCCAAGAACAACTCTAGTCACACGTGGTGCCCAAACACTACTCTCAAAGCAGAATGAAAGACAACAGGTTCCGCAAGATCCATTCAAACTATTAGAAGATGAATTGCCAAATCTGAGCCATAGCTGGGATGACTTACCGTTTATTGGTGGTGCTATAGGTTATTTTTCATATGATTTGGGTAGGCGTATTGAGCGACTACCGAGTCTCGCTGAAGATGATATCCAAATGCCAGATATGGCCGTTGGTATCTATCATTGGGCTTACATAGCAGACCATGTTAATAAGACAGCTAATCTGGTCGGTAATTTGGCAGACCCACGAGTGCGTTTGAACTGGGATGACTTGATTGAACAATTCAGTCGAACCGAAAATGGTGAGGCTGATGTAGGAGATTATTTCGCTGTTAGTAGCATTCAGTCGAATATGACGGAGCAGGAATACAAGCGACAATTCGCTAAAGTGAAAGGCTATATTGCTGCTGGAGACTGCTATCAAGTGAATTTGGCACAACGCTTTACGGCGCAGGTGCAAGGTAATCCGTGGCAGGGTTATCAAAAATTGCGTCAAATTAATCCAGCACCTTTTGCTGCCTTTATGAATGTTGAAGAAGTTGCGGTCTTAAGTGCATCACCTGAGCGCTTTTTACAGGTGCGTGAACAGTGTGTTGAGACCAAACCAATCAAAGGGACGAGGCCACGTGGGGCGGATGCGGTTGAAGATCAACGACAAGCCAATGAGCTGGCTAGTAGTTTGAAAGACCGGGCAGAAAATCTAATGATAGTTGATCTCTTACGCAATGATCTGAGTAAGAGCTGTCAGCGTAACTCTGTTTCGGTACCTAAATTATTTGAGATTGAGTCTTTTCCTACGGTACATCATCTGGTGAGCACAGTGACTGGCCGACTGGCACAAGAGCAAAGTCCAGTGCAGTTACTCAAATCCTGCTTTCCAGGTGGGTCAATAACTGGTGCACCTAAAATTCGAGCAATGGAAATCATTGAAGAGTTAGAACCTCATCGTCGAGGTTTATACTGTGGCTCTATCGGTTACTTGGGGTTTGATGGACAGATGGACACTAATATTGCTATTCGCACCGTGTTACAAAAACAGGATCAAGTCTATTTCTATGCGGGCGGAGGTTTGGTCTGGGATTCTGAGGCAGATGCCGAGTACCAAGAAACCTTCGATAAAGCCGCAGCTATGATCGATTTTCTGAAAAAAGCATGATTGTTGTCAAAATTGGTGGCAGTCTGTATCAAAACGACATCTTACCCCAGTGGCTAGCTATGTTAGCCGAGCTCTCGGCTGATGTTGTTATTGTTGCTGGTGGTGGCCCATTTGCTGATCAAGTACGTGCAGCCAGCCAACGTTGGGCTCTGAGTGAGGCTGGCGCACATGATATGGCAATATTGGCTATGCAGCAGTTCACCTATCTGATGCGAGATTTGGAACCACGCTTAACTATTACCGAAGATGCACGGCAGGGTGAGGGTGCTCGGCTCTGGGCGCCCAGCCAACTACTCCTGCCTGGTGGGATTGCTAATGATACGTTAGAGCGCTCTTGGCAGACCACTTCTGATACTATTTCAGCGTGGCTAGCAAACGAAATAGGTGCTAGTAGGCTTTGTTTGATTAAGTCTAAAAAGCTTGAAGATAGTGACGTAAATAATTGGAAAAAAACAGATTTAGTGGATAATAATTTTAGTAAGTTAGCGCTTAACTTGACCATACCCATCGATATCTATCATGCCTTAGATGTTGCTGCTTTTGCGCGCGACTATAACTCTAATTGGCGGGCTAATGACTGATCAAAATAGTTCCGAACACGTCTTTGCCAAGCTTAGTCCAGACTTCATTTTGAGCGCAATTGAGGATAATGGTTTGCATTGTGATGGTCGGATTCTTGAGCTCAATAGCTATGAAAATCGAGTCTATCAGATCGGTATTGAGGACGATCAGCCTGTTATCGGCAAATTTTATCGCCCTCAGCGCTGGAGTGATGAGCAAATCTTGGAAGAGCATGCAT
>CAJQLY010000051.1 GCA_905479295.1 uncultured Gammaproteobacteria bacterium
CTTATGACGTGATTTTGCACTCATCCGAGCTGAGGTTTATTGATTAAATGAACCAAATTACTCGGTCTATAGACCGATATTCGAATGTTATGACAGAACGGTTCCTATGAAAGCACTAAGTTCATTCAAGATAGACACGCTAGTAGAGAGCAGATACTTTGCTATCGCCCTCAATGGGCTGTTAATCCTAGCCATTAGCATTTGGCTGCTGAATCAGTGGCTGCCTAAGGAGATTAATAGCTCTGCCCCACTCCTCATGCCCACCGCACATAATATTCAGCCTCAGGGCCAGCCAGATAGGACGACCGCGCTTGCCGATATGGCCTATGCCCTGTCTAGCTGGCATTTGTTCGGGCTAGTGAGGTCTGAAACGGTGATAGAAACTCAGTTACAGCCCCCTATGACGCCAACCACACCGAAAGTATCGGCGACCCTTATTGAAGACAGCAATCTGGATCTGGCATTGAAAGGCTTGCTCAGCTACGACGATGGCAAAGGCCTCGCCTTGATTGCTACGGCTGCTAATGGCGTGCATCTATTTGCCGCGGAAGATGAGGTATTGGAGGGCTACACCCTAGATAAAGTATTGACCGATCATGTCTTACTACGGGGTCAAGGTAGGATTTTAAAACTGGCGTTGCCGAGAAACTTATTAGATTTGCGCTCAAAACAGCAACGCAAGCTTGAATCTAAGGCCTCCAGTGATCGCACAACCGAGCCCCTACCCTTGAACCCGTTGAGTCATTGAATACGATGTTAGTTAACAGAATGCTGACTCAGTTAAGTGCACTCATTATTGGTAGTGTCCTTTTGACCATGCTTAATACGGTCTTCGCCAAACAAGTTACCTTAAATTTAAAGCAAACCGATATTCATTCCTTGGTTGAGACAGTAGCTGAGATTACCGGCAAAAATTTTGTGGTTGATCCGCGCGTGAATGGTCAGGTGACGGTTATTTCTGCACATTCGATTGATGAGAAAGCACTCTATCAGGTCTTTCTCTCGGTCTTGCAGGTGCATGGTTTTGCTGCGGTTGATCTGGGTGATGTGATTAAGATCTTGCCAGAAGGTAACGCTTTACAGAGCCCGATCGGTTTTAATAATGAGAGTGAACCGGGAACGATGGATGAGTTGGTCACACGCATTATCAAGGTAGAGCATATTGCACCGAATGCCCTAGTGCCGATCATCCGACCATTGATGCCACAGCAGGCCTTTATCGTCAGCCCCCCGAATAGCAAACTGCTGCTGATTACTGATCGTGCAGCCAATGTCATGCGTATTAGTGAGATTATTAAGAAGATCGATTTACCTAACAGCGGTGAGGTTGAGGTGATCCGCTTAGAGCATGCGATTGCTAATGATGTTTCTGACTTAATCCAACGTATGCAGTTAAACACCACTAATGCATCAGGTAACACTAAGCAGATCGCCGCCGATCAAAGAACCAATAGTCTTTTGCTCTCTGGTGATTTATCGACACGGATGCAGCTGCGGTCATTGATTGCACATCTAGATACGCCAATAGAAAACAGCGGTAATACACAGGTGGTATTTTTACAATACGCAAAGGCTAAAGACCTAGCGGCATTACTAACCGATATCAGTCAATCAAAACAAGAAGGCAGCTCAAACAGCCCATTAAGTGGAACCAATCAGAAGGTTGCTATTCAAGCGGATGAAACGACTAACGCCTTGATCATTACCGCCCCTGCCCCACGTTTTGCTGAGCTTCGCAGCATTATTAACCAGCTAGATCTACGTCGCGCACAGGTTTTGGTGGAAGCGATTATTGCTGAGGTGAATAGTGATTTTCTGCGTGAATTAGGTGCCGAGGGATTTTTTGGCAGAGTATTGGGAAACAACCGCTTAGGCCCCGGTATTTCATCGTTAGGTAATGGTGCTCTGACTAATGCGGTCAACAATCCAACCGCAGCGGGCAAAGGACTTTCCCTTGGACTAGCTAACCTCACGGGAAAGAATCAATGGGGTGTTTTATTAAAGGCCTTGGAAGGTAATTCTTCAACTAATATCCTTTCAACACCTACCCTAGTTACGCTAGATAACCATGAAGCTAAATTTGTTGTTGCGCAAAATGTGCCTTTTGTCACTGGCCAATACACTAATACAGGTGAAGACAATAATAGCGTTAATCCGTTTCAGACCATTAAACGCCAAAACGTTGGTTTAACACTCAAGATCACACCACAAATAAATAATGGCAGCAGTATTCGACTTTCAATAGAACAAGAGAGCTCAAGTCTTTCTAGTTCGACTGTTGCCACCGACCTAATTACCAATGAGCGCAAGATCAGTACCTCGGTGATTGTTGATGATGATGAAATCTTAGTTTTAGGCGGCTTAAATCAAAATGACGAAAAAGAAACCGTCACCCGAACACCGCTGTTAGGCAGTATCCCAATTTTAGGTCGTCTATTTCAGAGCACCAGCAAGACTAAAAGCAAACAAATCTTGATGGTGTTTATTCATCCTGTGATCTTACGTGATGCCTCGCACCGAAATCTGCAAACTAATGCAAAATACAGCGTACTCCGTGAGGAGCGTATTCGATCTAAAGAGAAAGATCGTGGGTTGAAAGAGAGAGAGCTGACACGTCTACCTGATATAAACGCTACAAACAATAGCAACTTACTCAAGCCGCAAGAGAGACCAGCAGAAGGCACTATCACGCCGTCACTCGAACCGACATCTAATCAGCGTAGCAGTTCCGGGCCACTGGGTTATCGGCATATCCAGTGATGAGGAAACGCTATTCATGTTAAACCTACAGCTACCCTCCTACAGCTACGCCAAGCACCACGGTGTCTTGGTGACCGTACAAACTGATCCCTTAGACACTGCAACGCATCAAACCCCAGCGCTATTGGTTTATCGTAAACGCCAGATCACAGTAGCCACTATCAATGAGATCACCCGCTTCTTAGGCTGTACTCCAAAGTTTGAGACGGTCGAGGATGATAACTTTGAGCGTTTGCTGGCAGCGCATTACAACGACCGCTCAAAGAATAACTTTTTGGAAGAAATGGAAGACTTTGGCGAAGACTTGGATATCGCCAGTCTGGTTGAATCTCTGCCCGAACCGCAAGACCTGATGGAGATGAAAGACGATGCACCGATTATTCGTCTAATCAATGCGCTGTTAACGCAAGCGATCCGTGAGAATGCCTCTGATATACACATTGAACCGTTCGAACAACGGCTCTCTATACGACTGCGTATCGATGGTGTGTTGCGTGAAATCCTGCAACCACCCCGAAATACTGGAAAGCTTATTGTGTCGCGGATTAAAGTGATGGCGCAGTTAGATATCGCCGAGAAACGTCTACCACAGGACGGTCGCATCTCCCTGCGGATTGCTGGCCGTCCAGTCGATGTGCGCGTCTCTACCCTGCCCTCTGGGCATGGTGAACGAGTGGTGATGCGCTTATTGGATAAACACAGTGGCTGTTTAGAGCTTGATGCCTTAGGTATGGCAACAGAAACCTATAGTGCAATCAACGACGCCATTACTAGGCCGCATGGCATCATTTTAGTCACCGGTCCTACAGGCTCAGGTAAGACTACAACGTTATATGCGGTACTCAATGAGTTGAACAATAGCTCACGCAACATCCTGACAGTAGAAGATCCGATTGAATACTTTCTCGATGGCGTCGGCCAAACTCAGGTTAATACCAAGGTCGATATGACTTTCGCCAGAGGGCTACGCGCCATACTCAGGCAAGACCCTGATGTCGTCATGGTCGGTGAAATTCGAGACTTCGAGACGGCACAGATCGCGGTGCAAGCCAGTCTGACCGGACATATGGTCTTCTCAACCCTGCATACCAATACCGCAGTAGGAGCGATCACACGCCTGCGTGATATGGGGGTTGAACCTTTCCTATTGTCATCTAGCTTGTTAGGGGTGTTGTCACAACGCCTAGTCAGACGGCTCTGCTCACAATGTCGTAGTGCCCATGCTGTCGACAGCATAAGTTATCAGAAATTACTTAGTTTAGATCCAAATATTGCCCCACAAAATGAGCTTCAATATTATAAAAGTGAAGGCTGTAGCGAGTGTAAAAACAGCGGTTATCAAGGGCGTATCGGTATTTACGAATGGATCGCTATGGATGAGACCATGCAGTCGATGGTGCATGCCATCGAATCTGAGCAGACCTTGCGGCTACACACAGAAACGATGAGCTCGAATATTCGGCAAGACGGTGTCCGTCTGGTATTAGCTGGGGTTACCTCACTAGCCGAAATCCTCCGTGTCACTCGAGAACATTGATGCACACTCACCTCACAAGGGTCCATAGCTGATGCCTATTTATGATTACATCGCTTTAGATAGTAAAGGCAAAGAAAAGAAGGGCTTGATCGAGGCCAACAGTGAACGGGCTGCACGGCAAGACATGCGTGAACTTGAACTTATCCCACTGCAACTGAGCTTAACCACCTCCGAAGGTAAACAACGTCCGCTTAAACGCCAGATTATGGGGCTGGGTAAAAGCCTATCGATAAAAGAGCTCGCGCTGTTCACTCGCCAACTGTCAACCTTGATCCAGGCCGGAACACCGCTGGATGACACCTTGCGTGCCTGTGTTGAGCAAACCGATAAAAAACATGCTCAGAAGATCATACTGGGGGTTTGTGCGTCGATTACCGCTGGGCATAACTTTGCTGAATCTCTCGCTCTATACCCGCGTAGCTTTAATAGCCTCTACCGAGCCAGTGTCGATGCCGGTGAGAAATCTGGCTATCTCGATGTAACACTGGAGCGCTTGGCAAACTATCTCGATAAGCGGCAAGAACTACAGCAATCGATCATCTTAGCCTTGATCTATCCGCTGCTATTGGTGGTCATTTGTTTACTCGTTATTATTGCCCTGCTGACTTATGTCGTGCCACAGGTGGTGCAGGTGTTTGTTGATATGCAACAAACACTACCCCTGTTGACCCGAGGCTTACTGGCTATCAGTGCCTTTCTGCAAGATTATGCCTGGCATCTGATTGCGGCTATCAGTGCTAGCTACATCCTCATCAGTCGCCTTTTAAAGCGGCCTAAATTCCAGCAAAAAAGCCAAGCCATCCTATTAGCGCTCCCCCTTATTGGTCGCCTTATTCGAGGCATAAACAGCAGCCGCTTCGCCCATACCTTGAGTATGTTGTGTAGCTCCGGTGTGCCTGTTGTTAGCGCCTTTCAAGTAGCCGCACAGGTTATGCCTAATCTAGTGATTCGCAATGCTGTGTTACAAGCCGCCGAGCGCGTGCGTGAAGGTTCGAGCATTGCACAAGCCTTAAAAGCCGCCGCCTGTTTCCCGCCGATCATGCTGCATTTAATTAGTAATGGAGAGCTCAGTGGCAAATTAGAGCAATCACTACAGATCGCCGCTGATCAACAAGACCGAGAGATGAGGATGGTTGTGGCGACATCACTCGCCCTATTTGAACCACTGATGATTGTATTTATGGGGGTGCTGGTGTTGCTGATCGTGCTCGCGATTATGTTGCCCATCTTTGAACTGAATGAATTAGTGGCTTAAGCCACCTTGATAAGAGGACTTAAACAAATGCCTAAGAAGAAAAACCATAGCAGCGGCTTTACCTTGATTGAATTGATTGTAGTTATCGTGATCCTCGGCATTTTGGCCTCTCTGATCGCACCTAAAGTGCTTAAACGTGCAGACCAAGCCTTATTAGTAAAGGCACAACAGGATATGCGCTCGATTGAGAGTGCCTTGCAATTATACCGTCTGGATAACTATGAATACCCTTCATCGGCTCAGGGCCTAAAGGTACTAGTCACCAAACCTGCCGATGTCAAAGCGGCTACTTGGCAGGATGGTGGCTATCTTAAGAAGGTGCCAAAAGATCCCTGGGGCAATCTATATCTCTATGTCTACCCAGGGCAACACGGTGACTTCGATCTAACCTCCCTAGGTGCTGATGGCAAGATAGGTGGGACTAAAAATAATACTGATATCAACCTTTGGGAATTGGACTAGATTATGTCTACTGCTAGCAAAGCACTTAACCAGCGAGGCTTTACTCTTATTGAGTTAGCCCTGGTATTGTCTTTGCTGGCCATCATGGTCAGTTATGCCTTGCCGCAGAATACTGATCTCAATGCGCGTCGACTCAAGCAGGAACAGCAACGATTAAGCTATTTAATGCGGCAAGCTAGTCGCCAGGCCCTACTTGAGATGAGGTATTTTGGGCTTGGCATTGGGCAGAATTCCTATGCCTTTTTTCGTCTTGATAACAATCATTGGCAACGTATACAACGCCCTGCACTGTTTAAACAGCATACATTGCGGTCACCAGCGACATTTAAGCTCAAACTTGAAGGTCGTGACATCAAGCTTGCTAAAGATGACGTGACACAGCCTCAGGTCTTCTTCTCTAGCGATGGGCAACTATCACCTTTTGAACTTAGCCTGCTTTATGTCGATAAAGGATTAAAGCGAGAACTTAATAGTCAAGACATCCGTAAAACTTGGGACGCGTTGTGATGGCTCAAACTAATAACAAGCATAGAGGCTTTACCCTGTTAGAGGTTTTGTTTGCCTTGGTGATTATCTCTGTAGTGATGTTTAGCTATAGCAAGTCTTTATCTGTTGCTAGTAGCCATAGCCTTCTAGCGAATCAAAAGTTCTTTGCCCGTGTGTTACTGAAAAACGCCTATGCACAGGATCGTATAGAAAGGCGTGTTCTAAACAAGACAACAGAGATCGAGTTTGCGGGTGCTCTGTGGTTATTAGAAAGGGAAGAGATCGAGTCAAGTGATTCCAAACTGATGTTTATTCGCTATCAGGCATTTAGACAAGATGCCGCGAATAAAAAGGCTATCAGTATACTTTTTGGTCGTGGGGATAAGCAGTAGTGAAAGTATTCGTGCGTCAGACAGGCTTTACCTTGATTGAGATGCTGATGGCGCTAGCGGTGTTGAGCATTGTCCTTGCTATCGGCTATGGCAGCTTGAGTCAGCTATTAGCGCAGCAGATCAAATTAAACAGCAACCATCAGCAAATGCGTGACCTGCAGGTGATGACTCAATTGATGGAATATGACTTTGCCTTTGCTAGTAGACGCCGTATCCGTAATGAGTATAGCAATCGCCTAGCCGCGTTTTCAGGTGAACCAAAACAACTACGCTTAACCAGTAATGGTCGCCGTATGAGTAAGGGTATCAGGCAGAGTCGATTACAACATATTGAATATGAATTTAAGAACGACAGCTTACGTCGCTTAGTTTGGCAAGAGCTCGATGGCTTTCGTAAGGAAGATCAGACAGTGAGTATCAGTTTAGTTGATATAAAAAGCCTGAAATGGCAGTTCTTGTCACCCACCGGGGTCTGGGAAAATACTTGGCCAGCAACAGGCCAAGGGGGAAATAGTAGTCTGCCCCGAGCAGTGCAACTCAACATGGAATTGTCAAAAGTGGGCCCCATGCAACAAATATTTCTGTTACCACGATGAAGACCCAAGCGACTAAAAGCAAAGGGATAGCGCTACTAACGGTGATTTTCTTGACCGCCCTAGCCGCCCTAACCTTATCTAGTTTCAGCTTAAGCCAACGCAGTGCTCTGCAGAGTATCAATACGAGTGAGGACGTGAGCCGAGCTTGGAGCCTTCTAGAATTGCTAGAGCAAGAAGCGATTGAGGTATTAAAACAAGACATCTCACAATCCTTAATTGATGATAATCGCGAGCTCTGGTCACAACATCAGTTTCAAGTAAGTAGTGTGCTGACTGAGTTCAGACAGCCAGAGATCAGCGCTAAAATAAGCGACGAACAGTCTAAGATAAACCTCAATAACCTGATGTTTAATGGCCAACTTGATCCAGTAACGGAAGATCGTCTAAGACGCTTACTACGTAGCCAGCAAATCTCAGATGCCTTATTAGATGGCGTCATTGATTGGTTAGATGATGATGCCATCTTGATCTCTAATGTCGGTGCAGAAGATGATTTTTATCGCAGCTTAGATTCACCTTATTTAGCCGCTAATACTGCCTTTAGTGACATTTCTGAACTACGTCTGATTCGTGGATTTAACGATCAGAACTATGCGCTATTAAGACCTTATCTAACGGCTTTACCTAAACGCACTGCAGTGAACATTAATACCGCTGCTCCAGTGATGATCGCAAGCTTGGATAAGGCCTTAGACGGTATTGGACTACTGCAAACTCCTTTTGAAGATATCAGCAAGCTTACGAAACAGATTGAGCCACTACATATTAATAGCGAAGGATTAGCTACAAACAGTAGTTATTTTCTACTGAAAAGCAAGATCAGGTTAGCCGATTATTCTTTGGCAGTTGAGAGTTTGATCTATCGTGAGAACCATCAAAATACCCGTATCATCAAACGTGCGATTAGCCATGAATAGCCGATCAATCAATACACTTGGCAATCAGCCAGCGACACTCATTATTCGTCTACTTGCCCCACTGGTGATTGATCAAGATGCCTCTGCTCTTGATCCAGAGGTGCATTGCTTATGCTATGACGCTAAAGGCGTTTTAATCAGTGAGAACAGGCAATGCTTGAGTCGCTGTGCAGCGTCTGCACCCGACGCCGAGCTGTATCTGTTACTGGCATTGGAAGATGTATTTGTTAGCAGTATTTCGGTTAAGAGTAAAAAATCTTCGCAGCTATTAAAAGCCGCCCCTTTTATGCTTGAAGAAGCATTAGCGACAGGCATTGAGGATCAGCATTTCGCATTGGCTAAGAGCAATGCAAACGATGCCCATCCAGTAATTGTCCTCAGTAACAAGAAAATGCAGGACTGTTTGGAGCTATTGCAAAGCCATCAGTTACAAACCTCATTGATCACTGTCGATATTTTCTTATTACCCTATGTCTATGATGAATACAGCGTGTTAATCGATTACAACGGTCGTGCCTTAGTCAGGACAGGCCCTGCCGAAGGTTTTTGCTGTCTAGTATCAGAATTGAATGCTTTGCTAGATGATCTGCTTGATAACCTGCCGCTACCGCCTGAGATAATTCATTGTGTCTATCTGGACACTGCAATGGGCAATGAATCAGAGGGTCTATTTTCTGATTCAGAAAGACTATCTTCACGTATGCAGCCTCTCAGCAGTGATGAATTATTCTCACAGCTACCACCTTTAGCGAACAGCGCGCCAAATTTACTACAGGGCGACTATTTAGAATCGCGTAATCAATCCGCTAAGCCAAATAAATGGCGTTACCCGGTATGCCTGTTGCTGCTCTGGGCGCTATTAGTGAGCATCAGTAGTCAGTATGACTATCAGCAGTTGTATAAGGCTAATGAACAGGCTGAGTCCGACATTCAACAGCTACTTAGAGAGTACATCGATAAGCCTGTTACTAACTTGAGTGCAGAGCAGCAGTTACAAGAGCATCTCGAAGGTATACAGGTGGCGGCTAATATCAAGGCAGGATTTATTGAGCTTTTATTACGTATTACACCTGATCTTATCGGCTATAACCCAGATCGTTCGAGGGCAGTAAACATCAAGCAGATTATCTATCAAGACGGGCAGCTTCAGATCTTTATCAGCACTGCTGAGAGCGAGATGATCGAGGCACTTAGGGTGCAATTAATGAGTAATGCAGACCAAGTAGAGATCGATCAATTCGACATAAGTGATGGTATCGCCAGCGCTAGGATTCGGCTTTATGAATAGATTAATTGAGCTCTGGCAGGAGCTAGCATCACGTGAACGTTTACTACTAATGGTTTTAGCTACTGTATTGCTTGTTGGATTAAGCTACCAAATGGTCTGGGCACCCCTCTCTGAGGCTATAAATGTTGAAAAGCAGCGTCGCACCGCATTGCAACAAAGCTTGCTACGAATAGAAAAGATAATGCAGCAACTACCTGCCCATTCAGTTGAACAGCCGGCAGCTACACATGATGACGCTAATTTATCGCCGCTAGTGGCGCTGATAGATGCATCACTAAAGCAGACTGAGCTGAATATAGAGACGGTACGGATCCAAGCGTTAACAACGGATACAGTTGAGCTTGAGTTTGAACAAGTAGCTTTTGATAACTTGATTCCTTGGCTAGCTACGCTAGAGCAAGAACAGGCTGTTCTGGTCGCAGAAATAATACTTCAACAAAACGAAAAAATCGGTATGGTTAAGGCAAAAATAAACTTAGCACGTGAATGAAAAAACTAATCTTTATTATTGTATTAGCCAGCTTAATTGCACTTCTCCTTAATCTACCTGCCAGCTTTTTGAAGCCATTGCTGCCTACTGATATCTATCTGCAGTCTCTTCAGGGGACACTGTGGAAAGGTCAGGCACAATCAGTCCGTTATCAAGGGAAACCCCTGGGTGCGGTGAATTGGAAGATATTGCCAACCTGCTTTAGTAGCTTAAGTCTTTGTGCAGCGATCAAACAACAAGGACCTAGCTTACAGTCTGAATTCATACTGCATGGGTCACGACACTGGCACTTTACAGATCTCACCGCTGAAGGTGATATGAAGCATTTCGCCAACCATTTTAAAAAATATCGAATCACACCTAGAG
>CAJQLY010000052.1 GCA_905479295.1 uncultured Gammaproteobacteria bacterium
CTTTATCGAAAAGATGAGAAATATGATCACCTGCTATACGTTCACCCATGAAACCTCCTCCGTTAAATTCTGCTACTAACTATCCTACACTTAATCTGACCAGAAACTTCAAACAGATAAGTTGAAACTTAACCATAACGGCCAGTGATATAGTCCTCGGTCTGACGTTCCCCCGGCGCTGTAAACAACACATTGGTAGGCCCAAACTCAATTAATTTACCAAGATATAAAAACGCAGTGTAATCAGATACACGGGCTGCTTGCTGCATATTGTGTGTGACAATAACCACCGTATATTGAGACTTTAGCTCCGCAATAAGCTCTTCAATCTTCAATGTTGAAATCGGATCCAATGCAGATGCTGGCTCATCTAATAATAAAACCTGTGGCCGCACTGCAATTGCTCTAGCAATTACTAGGCGCTGTTGCTGACCACCTGATAGGCTGAATGCATTGTCCTGCAGACGGTCACCTACTTCACCCCATAAAGCAGAGTGAACCAAAGACCATTCCACCCGATCTTCAATTTCTGTTTTATTGGTAATGCCTTGTAGACGTAAACCATAAGCAACATTTTCAAAGATTGATTTTGGAAATGGATTGGGCTTCTGAAAAACCATCCCAACCTGCTGCCTTAATTCAGTGACGTTAACATCACGCGTATTGATATCTTTGCCATGCAGCTTCATCTGGCCACTGATATTAATGCCATCAATCAAATCGTTCATGCGATTCATGCAACGCAATAGAGTCGACTTACCACAACCACTAGGACCAATAAAAGCTGTTGCACGATTGGTTGGAATCTTTAAATTAATATCAAAAAGCGCTTGTTTCGGACCATAGCTCAAAGAAAAGTCTTCACAGGTTATGCAAATATCTTCCTGGTCAATTGAGCGAGAGGGTTGATTCTCAAACAAGTCTGATGAAATTCTAGTTGTTGTCATAACGTGACCTTCTATTGTTCCAGGGTGCGATATTTTTCACGGAGATGATTGCGAATATAAATTGCACTTAGATTGAGCAAGATAATGACCGCTACAAGAATTAATGCCGTGGCATACACTAATGGTCGAGCCGCTTCTACGTTAGGGCTTTGAAAGCCAACATCGTAAATATGAAACCCAAGGTGCATGAATTTTCGTTCTAAATGTAAAAATGGTGCATTCATATCCAATGGCAATGAGGGTGCTAACTTAACAGCTCCAACCAACATCAACGGCGCGACCTCACCAGCAGCTCGTGCTACGGCTAAAATCAATCCTGTCATCATCGCTGGACTAGCCATTGGAATAACGATACGCCACAACGTCTCTGCCTTGGTCGCACCTAACGCAAGAGAACCCTCTCTAACTGCTCTAGGGATACGCGCCAAGCCTTCTTCAGTCGCGACAATCACGACAGGCACTGTCAGCAGGGCCAAGGTTAATGAGGCCCACATCAAACCACCAGAACCAAATGTAGGTGACGGTAAAGCTTCAGGGTAAAATAGTTGATCTATATTGCCGCCCAGCACATAGACAAAGAAACCCAAACCAAAAACACCGTAAACAATTGATGGGACACCAGCGAGATTATTAACTGAGATGCGCACTAGTCGAGTAACAAAACCTTGCTTCGCATACTCACGCAAATAGATTGCAGCAATCACGCCGAAAGGCGTGACGATAACAGACATGAGTAAGACCATCATTACAGTGCCAAAGATTGCGGGGAAAATACCACCTTCGGTATTCGCCTCTCTTGGATCATCACTGACAAAATCAATCAAATTACCAAAGTAATGTTGCACCTTGGTCAAAATAGACATGGCGTTAGGACGAGTCGCCTTCACTACCTTGGATAAATTAATACTAATTTCTTCACCAGTCATCACACGAAGAGTTACTGCATCACGCCGAATATCGGCATAGAGGACATCTAACCGTGCCTTTAAGGCATCATAGTCTGCATCTAACTGTGCTTTAGTCCCAGCCATCTCGGCTTGTTCCTCTGCATTATTTCGACTCGCAATTTCCATCGCACGAGTACGAAGCCGTAACTTCTCCATCTTGAAATTGATTGCACCAATCTCACTCTTTTCTATACCGGCAATCCGTTCTCGTAATTCTGCTACGCGTTCAACACGCGAGCTGAGCTTATCCCAAAGTTCTTCAGTACCCGCTTGAATCGTTACACCATTCTCTTCAATTTCTACCAATTCACCATAAAAGTTGCCCCATTCCGTACGCTCAAGCACAATCAGCTCTGGTGGCAAACTGACACTTTTCTCTAATGGTGCAACGATAAGGCGGAAGTCAAAGCCGTAGACATCGCGGTTACCAATCTTGAGCAGGGTACGTTCAATAAACTCTTCTTTAAAATTGTGTTTAATTCCAGCTTCACGCAACTGCCTTGCAGATACTGTCTCTGTTTTTGCACGCTCACCAATTAGCTTGGTTATGGCGCCATTCTCCTCGTACTCAATTTGCCAAATAGCCTTTGGCCAAAAATGCCCAAGACCACGGACTGCAATCAGTACCAGTAAGCCGATCACCATGATCATGCTGATAGACACTGCACCAGCATTCAACCAAACCCACGGGGTTCCACTTTGGAAAAATCCAATCTTTTTATTATCTGTCATAACTATCGAACCTATAAGGTCGCGTATTTCCTGCGCAAGCGTTGGCGAACAACCTCTGCAATAGTGTTAAAGAAGAAAGTAAACATAAACAATACAAAGGCAGCCAAGAATAAGATACGGTAATGCGTGCTATCTACTTCTGACTCTGGCAACTCAACAGCAACGTTTGCTGACAAGGTACGCATCCCTTCAAAAATGCCAAAATCCATTACTGGCGTATTACCTGTTGCCATTAAGACGATCATAGTCTCACCAACGGCACGACCAAAACCAATCATCACTGCAGAGAAGATACCTGGACTGGCTGATGGTAGAACCACACGGACTAAGGTTTGCCATGGTGTTGCACCTAGTGCCAGCGATCCTGAAGTTAGATGTTTTGGTACACTAAAAATTGCATCTTCAGCAATTGAAAAGATTGTTGGAATAACTGCAAAGCCCATCGCAATACCAATAATTAGGGCATTCCGTTGATCGAAACCTATACCTAGATTTTCACTCATCCAAATACGGATATTACCTTCAAACAAGGCGCCTTCAACAACTGTTGAAGCACTCATGCATAACATCACAATGGTGATAATAGGTAACGCTAAGATGGCTGCTTCCCAACCTTCTGGAATCTTACTTTTAATCTCAAATGGCAAACGCCACCAGATTAATGCTGACAAGATAATACCTAGTGGTACAAAGATCAGGACAAAAACAACACCTGGTAGGTGCTGCTCAATATAGGGTGCCAACCATAGACCAGCTAGAAAACCGAGGATAACGGTAGGCAAGGCCTCCATAATTTCAATCGACGGCTTAACCAGAGTACGCATCTTTGGCCGCATGAAGTAGGCGGTAAAGATTGCACCACAGATAGCCAAAGGCATAGCAAATAACATCGCATAGAAAGCGGCCTTAATGGTACCGAAGGTCAATGGGATCAAACTATACTTAGGCTCAAAGTCACTACTAGCCGATGATGACTGCCAAACATAATCTGGCTTTTGATAGTCCTCATACCAAACCTTGCCCCAAAGACCTGATAGAGAAGATTCCGGATGATGATTATCCATATCCCAGGCACTTAGCTGACCTAATGAATCTTCGAGTAACAAAATATCTGAACGCGGTGCAATAGCAATGTGTTGCACCTCACCCTCAGTCGCTGTGATCGTCATCAGATCACGTTCGCTGGTGGTGTAAAAGAAGTTAACCTTGCCTGACTCAGCGGCTGCAACAACACCCTTGCGTAGTTGTTCACTAGTCATTTTATTAACAGCGCTAGAATCAACCTTAAACTCACGAATCTTTTTTAGCGTATAGGGGACATCACCTTCTGAACGAATTTTAAACCACTGGCTGACTACACCACTGTCATTACCCACTAATACTGAAATACCACCAATCAACCACTCTATGCTGGTTGGCTTACTACTTTTATTAGTGACATCGATAACTTCTTGTAGATCAGGACTGGCAACATCTCGAATATCATAAAGCGCTAGAGTACCTCTATCATCCAGCACATAGGCCCACTCCTGCTCAGGGTCTACCAGTAAAGCAACAGGCTCATGACTGCTATTAAGGAAGCTGTTATCTATTTCCTCAAGCACAACATCTTCACTAATAAATGAACTGGCCTTCTCAAAACCTATCAGGCCTAACTCACCATTTTGGTTCTGATAAAAAATAGTTAGATTGTCTTCATTCTCACCAACAGCAAATTGCGTAATTGCAGACTCACCCAGATCAATTACTTCTTCACCAAAGGGATAGACTACTTTTGGATGGATAATACGTTCTGTCTCAGTAAACTCTAGATCGTACTCATGCTTAAAAAATAACAGGCCACCAGATTTAAGGTTGGCTGCTAATAAACGACTTGCTTCGCTAACATGACGCATACCGAGTACCGCATCATCATCGCTTATAGGTAATTTGTAATTTACGACTGATTGGCCATTACTAACATCAAAAAACAGCACACTGCCATCTTCAGTTATGCGGAATGCAATCTCTGCTTGTTCTTCTACTCCCAGGATGAGGGAGGGCCCTAGCGCTGCAGAAGGCAGCTGATAACGTGCACTCTCATGAATTTCTGGTTCCTCAAACAATGGGTACACTACGCTTAGGAGGAAGATAAAAATCAACGCGATAGCGCCGATTACAGCGGCACCGCCTACCTGCACTACTCGCATCATCAATTCATCTTTGATTTTGCGCCAGCGCCAGTTGACCTTCGCCTGGGTTTCAATCGTTGAATTCGCTTTATCCATTAGCCAAACCAGAATTAATTAAGTACTTTTGTGGGCCTTAGTTATAAGCCACAACGGCATAAAAAAGAGAGGCTCAGGATAGTACCTGAGCCTCTCTTTTTCCATCATAAATTGAACTGGAGATTAATCACAAACCCAGTTTCGATAGAGACTTCTCCACTACGCTAGCGGGCAGAGGAATATAACCATCTTTTACGACCACTTTCTGACCAACACGCGATAACACTAGCTTAACAAATTCGCCTTCTAGAGGAGACAAAGCTTTATTTGGGTGCTTATTCACATAAACATATAAAAAACGGGCTAGAGGGTAAGTGCCTGCTACTGCTGATTCTGGAGTTGGCCCAACATAATTTGTTTTACCTGCCTTAGCCAGAGGTAGTGCACGAACACCTGTTGTGTAGTAACCAATACCGGAATAACCAATGCCATTTAATGAAGCAGTTACTGACTGAACGACTGAGGCTGAACCAGGCTGCTCATTGACACCTGACTTATAGTCACCCTTACAAAGCGCCTTCTTTTTAAAGTAACCGTAAGTACCTGAAACTGAGTTACGACCGAATAACTGCACATTTTTACGAGCCCACTCACCAGTTAGACCCAAATCACCCCAGTTAACGACATTGGCTGTCGCACCACATTTACGTGTGCTAGAGAATACGGCATCAACCTGATCGATAGAAAGACCTTTGATTGGGTTATCTTTATTAACGAATATGGCTAGTGCATCAATCGCTACCGGCACAGCAGTTGGCTTATAGCCATATTTTGACTCAAAAGCAGCAATCTCTTTACTCTTCATCTTACGGCTCATTGGGCCCAGGTTTGAGGTCGCTTCTGTTAATGCTGGTGGCGCAGTTGAAGAACCAGCTGCCTGAATCTGGATATTCACATTGGGGTAGAAACGCTTGTACTCTTCGGCCCACAACGTCATTAAGTTAGCCAATGTGTCAGAACCAACTGATGATAAGTTGCCAGATACACCACTTGCCACCGAATAGTCAGGAATAGCAGTATCGATTTTTGGTTCAGCAAATGATGTGTTGCTAGATGCTAGCAGTACCGCCATTGCTCGGACAATGTGCTTAAAGATCATGTAATCTCCTAGATAAATCAAATAGATAGGTCGAATTTCAATGGTGCAAAACCTTTATTACCAGTTCAGCTGGGGCAATACTAATACCCAATTCTTACACCAATATTACAATCAGCAAATATCTTCTACTTTACTCACATCGTTCTTGCGGGAAGACCATCTCTACGTAAGTACCTACACCAATTTCACTACTGATCTGTAGTTTTCCTGAGTGCCGCTCTAGCACATGCTTAACAATAGAGAGCCCAAGGCCAGTACCACCAGTATCTCTAGAACGACCTTTGTCGACACGGTAAAAGCGTTCTGTAATGTGGGGTAGATGTCTGGCTGCAATACCCTCACCATGATCTTGTATGCTGAGCTTGGCACTACCATCAGCCAACTGCTTCCAAACAATATCAATTGGCGTCTGTGGCTCAGTATATTTAACAGCATTATCGATGACGTTTCGGATCACGCTCTGTAACTCGGTGTCATTGCCTATGAGCTTAACCTCAGTCTCGCAACTGAGCGATAACGGCTGATCTTTATAGTGTGAGGAGGCTTCCACTAACTCTTTGGTTTCTTTCAATAAAGCGACCATATCAACAGGTGCACCTACACTCTGTGAGCTCAAAGTGCTTTCTAATTTAGATAGCGCTAACAAGTCCTCAAGTAAGTTCTTCAGTCGTAGTGACTGATCTAATGCACCATCGATCCCAAGTCGAACTCGCAAATCCATCTCCTCATGCTCGGAAAGTGATTCTAGATAGCCAATAATCACCGTCAATGGTGTTCGCATCTCATGTGATGCATTGGTCACAAAGGCCTTACGCACGCGTTCTAATCGCAGTAAGTCTTTATGATCTTGCACATAAAATAGATGTCTTTGCTTCGAATAAGGAATGATTTTAAGCATCAGATCACGATCAACGCTGCCTGGTGAGGAGAATTCTAAAGGCTCGGTGTAATCTGCTGCCTGTAGATAATGTGCAATCAATGGGTCACGTACGATATTCCCCACTGGCTGTCCAACATCACGTAATGGATCAATACCTAAAAGCTGTTTTGCTGCAGGATTAGCCCATTCCACTCGATGCTGTCTATCGATAATCAGCATCGCATCAGGCATCGCATCAGTCGCTGCATCGAAACGATTGAGTAACTCTTCCAGTCTTTTACGTTGGCGATCACTGTCTCGCTTCACTGCAATGATGGCCTTCACAATATCACCGGCAGAGCCCGGGATATCAGGGCTAGTCTCTACTGTAATACCCTGCACCAACCATTCACGGATACGAGCCAACTTAGATAGCAGTCGGATAAGATGAAAAAATAAAATAGCACCAATAGATAGCGCCCAATAGCCTGAGATTAGGCCCAGGATTAAGCCAGCTAGCAATGCTAACGCAGCATATTGAATATCAGCCCAACTGAGCGAAAGTCTCACCCTTTTATTACTCTTTATTTGTTAAAAAGAGATAGCCATAGCCACGTATGGTCTGAATCATCTTGTCACAGCCATGTGGCTTTAATAACTTACGTAGACGTAGAATATGGACATCTACCGTGCGTTCCTCGACAAACTTATTGCGCCCCCAAACAAAATCGAGCAACTGTGCTCGGCTATATACCTTTTCTGGATGGGTCATAAAAAACTCAAGTAACTTAAACTCAGTAGGCCCTACATCTAGCTCATCTCCATCAATAAGAACGGTATGTTTATCTAGATCTAATACCAAGATGCCATTTGATAAGTGGTTATTATCACCACTGCTTAAACGTCTAAGCACTGCACGAATCCGAGCTGATAACTCTTTTACCGAAAACGGCTTGGTCATGTAATCATCAGCACCAGCATCTAGGCCATCGATCTTATTATGCTCTTCTGTTTTTGCTGTCAGCATAATCACAGGAATATTCGATAATAATTCATCACGCTTAATACGCCTCACTAGCTCTAAACCTGAGACATCAGGTAGCATCCAATCCATCAAAATCAAATCAGGCATATTAGCGTTCAAATACTCCGAGGCCTCACGGCCATCGACCGCGGCAATAATTTCATACTCATCCCCATCAAGAGCGAAAAAAATCATCTCTCGAATCGGTTTTTCATCTTCTACTAGGAGGATTTTACGTTTACCCATAGCCGCAGGATAACCCTTATTAGTACTGTTCGCGAGATTAAGATGCATGCTTACTAACCCCTTGATGTTTCAAAGAAAATTGTCAGAATGATCGACTAATCATGATGTCATTAAACAAGAGTTAAACAAAAAATGGGGCAGTCAAGACTGCCCCACTCGATACTGCTTTAACAGCCGATGACCTATTTGAATTTGAACTGTAGGTCAGCCTGTAGGATCTTCGAATCTTCGTTCGAGCCACCCGTGTAATTTTCACACTCTGAATCGTAGTAATCCAAGCCAACACTGATGTTCTTAGCTAGACCTAACTTCAATGTAACTTCATCGGACTTGAAGCCAGTACCACCACCGCAACGATCTGAATCTGGAAAGATATCAGCCCAGGCATCACGTTCTAGATCGGCATAAATGTACTTAACTTGCCATTGGCCAAATTTCTTAACGCTGTTGTCACCAAACTTGACGCCAAGCGCATAGCCAGTCTCATCATCACTTGGATCGTCAGCTTTGATGTACTCACCAAATACTGCCGCCATCTTACCGCTAGACAACTTCATGCCTAACTCAGCAGCTAAACTGTATGAATCATATTCATATGTTGCCTTACCACCAGTTAGCGAGTTGGTCCCAGCAGATACACCAGACTCATAGCTTGCATCTTCTTGATTATCGAATGCGTAGTAGGTCGCAGCGACATTACCGAACACGTCACCAAACTTGAATTTTTGACCCAGCTGAACAAATGTTAAGTTCTGGTCATCTGAATCACCTTTCTGCTCTTCTAGGAAGAAGTGACCGAAGTTTGCATATGCTTTACCCATGCCATTCTTAGTGTGCAAGTGTGCAGCAACACCTTCAGGGTTAATGTCACCATCCCATAGTAGGTCAGTAGGTGCCCATAGGATTGGCTTACGCTTCATTTTGCCCCCATATAAAGTAGCAAAATCAGTCGCATCCCACTTGGCGTATGCGTAATCCATAACGAGGCCTTTGGATTCAAAGTTATCATCCATGGTTTCGTTAGTTGAACGTGGATCAACACCACCTGAAGCGAAACCGATACCAACACTCACATCATCGATCACCTGACCCTCTGCACCAAAGCGAGCACGGTAACGGTAGCGAACACGTGATGGATCTGATGAATTATCAACATTCTCCCATTGACGGCGTAGACGTAAATCGCCCTTAAGCTTTACTCGGGAAGCCCATGCCATCTTATCTGTCACTTTCTTCACACCAGCGACTTCATCTGAAGCAACTTTGTCGATATGTGCCATTGTTCTTTCTTTATCGGCAGCTACATAATTCTTTAACACACTGTATGCATCCGTATCGATAGTGCCGTTAGCATGCAACACATCAAGCAACTGAAGCATCGCATCGTTTGCTGCAAATGCCTGACTAGATAAGACAACACTGCCACTAACTAGCGCAATAGCAAATGCTGAACGTAGGGCTTTAATAGTCATAATAATCTCTCTCAAAAAAAAGTAGTTATAAATCAAGGCAGCAGTCTCTTGGGAGAACGCACCCAGATTTCTTTGAACTCGAGCGGGATGTTAGCGATCAAATATTACAAATGTATTAAAGATTTATATTTTTGTGTTGCACCCTAGAAAAATTAAAATGTATAAAGTCTTGGCTTATAAAATCACTAAAGCGAGAGATAGGATCGATAGAGTAAAAACAAGATGCTGACAAAAAGACGTGTGGGATATGGGTGGAAGGGAAACTATAATGATTTAGTGTAGGCGTAGCCCATAGATAGACTCCACTTGTGTAGCAGCTTAAAACCCTCGCCAATAATAGACTCGGGTGTTAGCAGAAAACCTCGCTAGTAAGAGGATCAAGACTCAGCAAAAAACACAATCAACGCGTTAGCGTTTACGCCAGCTTGTACCCTCGGCCTTATCAATAATTTCAATATTCATTGCTAATAGTTGATCACGAATCTCATCGGCGCGCGCGTAGTCTTTATCCAGACGTGCTTGTTGTCTTTGCTGCAACAGGTCATCAATCATTGCGGTGTCATCGACACTCGCACCAAACCATTCTGCTGGTTTGGCTTGCAGTAAACCCAGTTGCTCACTGCATTCAATTAAAGCTGTCTTTAACTCTGCACGACGCCCTGCATCGGTTTCGATATTCGACTGTTTGGCGAGAACATGTAGCTCACTCATAGCGAGTGGCGTATTCATATCATCACTTAAGGCCTGCTCAAATTTTACAGTGAGTTCAGCGTTAACGGCTTTGCTATCAACAACCGCAACATCATCCAGCTCATCCAATGCACGATAGAGTCGATCCAAGCTTTTTTTCGAGGACGACAACAATTCATCGGTCCAATCTAACGGGCTACGATAATGCGTACTGAGTAAGGCATAACGCACGGCTTCACCAGGTGCGGACTCTAGTAACTGCTTCAGCAGGAGTACGTTGCCAATAGATTTCGACATCTTTTCCTGATCGACATTAACAAAACCATTATGTAACCAATAATTACAATAAGGTGCGCCGTCATGTGCACAGACACTCTGTGCGATCTCGTTTTCATGATGTGGGAAGATGAGATCCTGACCACCACCATGAATATCAATCGATTGCCCCAGATGACGTTCGATCATCGCTGAACATTCTATATGCCATCCTGGGCGACCCTCACCCCATGGGCTAGACCAAGCAGGCTGCTCTGGTGTCGATGGTTTCCAAAGTACAAAGTCAGCGGCTTCACGTTTAAATTCAGCCACTTCTACTCGTGCACCGGCTAACATGTCTTCTAACTTACGCCCTGATAACTCACCATAATCTGCAAATTTTGCCACATCGAATAGGACATGGCCTTCCGCTTCATAGGCAAAACCTTTTGCGATCAAACTTTCGATCATGATGATGATCTCAGCCATATGTTCAGTCGCCTTAGGCTCAATATCTGGCAAGGCGACATTCAAGGCTGCCATATCTTGATGATAGATCTCGGTGTAACGCTCAGTGATGACATTAATCGCCACCCCTTCCTTCGCCGCTGCCGCATTAATCTTGTCATCTACATCAGTCAGATTACGCACATAGACCACTTCTTCAAAACGCTTCCTCAACAATCGAACAAGCACATCAAAGATGACCGCTGGACGGGCATTGCCGATATGTGCATAGCTATAAACGGTAGGACCACAGACATACATGCTCACCCGCTTTGGATCTTGCGGAATGAACTTTTGTTTCTGCTTAGTCAGTGTGTTGTGTAGATAAATAGACATGCTATGGCTTCTAATAATCGATCTATTGTTGATCGAGGAGTTAATACAGACGGGCAACCGAAAATTCGATCAGACCCAGTAATGCGGCTTTATATTCACTATCGGGAACAGCTACAAGCGTCGCCATCGCTTTTTCTGACTCTCTTAACATAACTGTTTGGGCATAATCTAAGGCCTTGGTGTCTTCAATGATCTCGACTACCTGCGCAAGCTTTTCTCGATCACCATTCTCGATCACCTGCCGTAACAACGCGACCTGTGTCGCTGAGCCATGTTGCATCGCATAGATAATCGGCAATGTTGGCTTACCTTCGGCCAAATCGTCACCAACATTCTTACCCAAGGTCTCGCTATCAGCACGGTAATCCAAGAGATCATCAGCCACTTGAAAGGCGGTACCTAAATGAGTGCCATAGGCCGCCAGACTGGCCTCCATCTGGCTATCCTTTTGCGCTAAGACAGCACCAATCTCAGCCGCCGCCTCAAATAACTTGGCGGTTTTACATTCAATCACCGTCATATACTGCTGTTCAGTGGTATCGGGCTCATTACAATAGAGCAACTGCATGACCTCACCTTCAGTGATTCGATTGATGGTTGAGGCTAGAATTTGCATGACACGAACGTCATTCATCGCAATCGCCATCTCAAACGCACGTGAGAATAAAAAGTCACCCACTAAAACGGCCGACTCATTACCCCAAATCGAATTGGCAGTTTCTTGACCTCGACGCAGGTCAGAGGCGTCTACCACATCATCATGAAGCAGGGTTGCAGTGTGAATGATCTCAATGATCGAAGCGGCAACTTGGTGCCTATCTTCGGTATATCCGGCGGCTTTTGCGGCCAA
Source organism: uncultured Gammaproteobacteria bacterium (assembly GCA_905479295.1). Lineage (GTDB taxonomy): Bacteria > Pseudomonadota > Gammaproteobacteria > UBA4575 > UBA4575 > UBA4575. Next base: position 12,232 of record CAJQLY010000052.1, read on the forward strand.
AATGGCGACAACAGGACGTAACCGCTTGCCACCGCCAGCAATAATATATCCGCCCATTTGCTCGATCAGACCGACTTCTGAGCGCATATTTTCGCGAATATGCGTGTTAACGCCGGCCATATCAGCGGCAACCAAGTCCAAAATTGCAGTCAGCTTCATAGTTGTATCGAATCGGTAAGTGGGCACATAATGAATGCTCACGTAGCGTGAGGCAAGATGTTTGACCTAGCGGGTTTATCTCGATAGAATCTCGCGCTCATTTTTAAAGGTTAATGCAGATGTACGCAGTAATCGCCACCGGCGGTAAACAATACAAAGTACGCG
>CAJQLY010000053.1 GCA_905479295.1 uncultured Gammaproteobacteria bacterium
GCATATGGACCTACACGGTAAGATGGAATTGGCACATACATGCTTTCTTCTGCACTTACTACGTTACTCATGCCTACCATTGCTAGTAGTGCACTTGCTAGTACCGTTACTCTCATTTTCATTGATTTACTCCTCCTCTTTAAATAAAGAGGTCTTTTTTCTAGAGATTATTATAGTTATTTTGTGATCTTAAGAATGTATATTCAGCAGACCTAAAACCAAAACCCCAGTCATTGCTGAGCTGAGATCATGAGTTCAGTGTATGCATAAAAGGACGGTTTGCCAACAAAAAAATTGCTTATAAATTAGTACTTTAGAAGGCTCTAATGTACTAATTAAGTTTGATTGTTATCAGCGTTTTAGTAGCGGTTTTTTTAGTTTAATGACTTTGCTGGAGGACATTGACGCAGGTGGCTGATTTAAATTGATTTTAATATTTGGCCCAGTTCGGTTTTCAATGCCTCAACACTGATTTCACGGCTTTCTTCATCACTTCGGCCTTTGTATTCCAGCACTCCTTTTTCTAGATTTCGCTCACTGACTACGACTCGGTGTGGGATACCAATGAGATCATGGTCGGCAAACATGATGCCTGGACGTGCTTTACGATCATCTAATAGTACCTCAATGCCCTGTGTCAGTAGATCGCTATAGAGCTGTTCACAAAAGCTGCGTACTTTGTCCGACTTATCCATATTAATCGGCAAAATGGAGATTTGAAAAGGCGCTAGTGCTGGTGGCCAGCAGATACCACGATCATCAAAGTTCTGCTCTATGGTTGCTGCAACGACGCGACTGACACCAATGCCATAACAACCCATAGTTAAAATAGTCTTTTTACCGTTTTGATCTAATATAGAAGCGTTTAACCGCTCACTGTATTTCTTGCCTAACTGAAATATATGGCCTACTTCAATACCACGACATATCTTAATCGTACCTTGGCCATCCGGGCTTGGATCACCTACTTGAATATTGCGCAGGTCAGCAAATGTTGGCTGTGGCAGATCACGCGTCCAATTAACGTTAATAAGGTGGAAGCCTTCCTTATTGGCACCACAGGCAAAGTTTTCTTGTTGTATTAACGAGTAATCAGCAAGCACTGGGCAGTCGATGGCTAGTGGGCCGATAAAACCTGGGGGACAGCCAATCAATGCTTTGATTTCTGTTTCCTCAGCAAAGGTAAGTGGTGCTAATACACCATCTAACTTTTCTGCCTTAAGCGTATTAAGTTCATGGTCTCCACGTAGTAATAAAGCGATTAAACCACCATCTTCAGCCTTAACTAGTAGTGTTTTAACGCATTGTGCTGCTGTTAACTTTAGACTTGCTGAGACCTGTTCGATAGTCTTTGCATCTGGTGTTGAGACCTCAGACATCTCAGCAGCCTGTTTAGATAGTGGTTTTTCCGCGGCGGGTAGCAACGGAGCCAATTCGACATTAGCGGCATAATCACTAGATTCACAGTAAGCAATTGCGTCTTCACCTGATTCAGCTAGCACATGGAATTCATGCGATGCATTACCACCAATGGAACCGGTATCGGCATCTACCGCACGAAATTCTAAACCCATACGGCTAAAAATCTGGCTGTAGGCCTGATACATGCCGTGATAAGTCTGTTCTAAGCAATCTTGAGTTTCATGAAACGAATAAGCGTCTTTCATGATGAACTCACGGGAACGCATGATGCCAAAGCGTGGGCGTATTTCGTCTCTAAACTTAGTCTGAATTTGATATAGGTTGAGTGGTAACTCTTTATAAGAGCGGACTTGTTTGCGCACTAGGTCGGTAATGACCTCTTCGTGCGTTGGTCCATAGCAAAACTCACGATTATGCCGATCATGCATACGTAATAGTTCTGGACCATACTGTTCCCAGCGGCCAGATTCCTGCCATAGCTCAGCCGGTTGTACTGATGGCATGAGTACTTCTAGAGCGCCTGCCAGATCCATCTCTTCACGCACAATAGTCTCAGCCTTACGTAATATACGTAGGCCTAAAGGAAGCCAGGTATAGAGACCAGCACCTAGCTTCCGGATCATGCCCGTACGTAGCATTAATTGATGGCTAACGATTTCAGCGTCAGATGGAATTTCTTTTAGTGTATTTAATGGGAATTTTGAAACACGCATGATTTTGCTTAATTGTGGGAAAGTGAGCCTAGTAAATACGAGAATGAAAACTGACGCAAGCGTGATAAATGAGCCTATAGTTCACTTGGATTGAGCTGGATTTCAGTACCTAAATGATATACTGAGGGCCATAATTAATGAATATTAAGCAATAGCTAATGTCAGATCGGAGATTAAAAGTTTTTTACGAAGTAGCGCGCGTGCTGAGTTTCACTAAAGCGGCAGAAACGCTAAATATGACCCAGCCTGCAGTTACATTCCAAGTGCGTCAATTGGAAGAATATTTTAATACAAGATTATTTGATCGTACGCATAATCGTGTCAGTTTGACTGATGCTGGGCAATGCGTACTAGAGTATGCAGAGCAGATTTTTCAGTTATATGGTGATCTGGATGATGTGATCAAAGAATTGACTGGTGATACCAGTGGTACATTAACGCTAGGGGCGAGTACAACAATCGCTGAATACATTCTGCCAGAGCTATTAGGTGGTTTTACGACGGCATTTCCTGATATGAAACTGAAGCTTGATGTATCTAATACAGAAGGTATCGTGTCTATGATCGAAAACAATAATATCGATCTTGGTGTGGTAGAGGGGCCGGTTAATAATAAGAATCTAGAGGTTGAAGTCTGCCATCTAGACCAGTTAGTAGTTGTATTACGACCAGATCATGCCTTGGCGAAGCAGGATTCAATTACGTTGGAACAGCTGATGCCATACCCCTTTATTTGTCGAGAAGAGGGTTCTGGTACTCTAGAGGTGATCTTGGACTATCTGGTAATACAAGGATTTCAAAGGGATAGTCTCAATATAACCCTAGAATTAGGCAGCCCTGAGTCAATCAAGGGTGCGGTCGAGCTAGGCCTAGGTCTATCGATAGCTTCTATTGCCACAGTTGAAAAAGAACTCTCCCTGAAAAAGCTAGCTGCGATACCATTGGACCCACCATTGATCAGACCATTTTTCTTCGTTCGCCAGAGACAAAAGTTTAAACAACGGGCGATGGATGATTTATTAAATTTTGCTCGTGGTTTCTGTAATCAGTCCGACGCTAAGGAATAGGCTAGATAACAGGATGTTTTTTAAGGCTGGAGATGCCGCATATGTTTAATTACTTCAAATCTTGGTACCAACGTAATTTTTCAAACCCACAAGTAGTCACCCTAAGTATATTTCTGCTAACAGGGTTAGGTGTAATCTTATTTGCAGGTGAATTACTCGCTCCAGTACTCACCAGTCTAGTCATTGCCTACCTACTAGATGGTGCAGTAAATACGTTACAAAAAGGCCATAGCCCCCGCAGTATCGCTCTGCTGGTGGTGTTCATGATATTTATTGCCGTACTATTTGGATTGATCTTCTTATTTTTGCCGTTGTTCTCAAAACAGCTGTCACAGTTTATTTTGGAACTGCCAGTCATGATTTCAGCTGGACAACAGTTACTGCTAGAGTTGCCACAACGCTTTCCTACCTTGGTTACGGAACAACAGATGATCGAACTCATTGGTATGATTCGTAGTCAGGTGTTGCTCTTGGGACAAGGCTTGCTATTGAAACCCTTTGCCTCTGTAGTGGGTTTAATCAGTATTTTGATCTATCTGGTCTTAGTACCGCTGATGGTTTTTTTCATGCTCAAAGATAAGGCTATGATCCTGTCTTGGATTGAAGGATTTGTGCCGCATGATCGTGAGCTGAGCCATGAGGTCTGGTTTGAAGTAAACGGTAAAATTGCCAGTTACGTACGTGGTAAGGCGATCGAGATTGGTATCGTATTCAGTGTGACTTACATTACGTTTAGTGTGATTGGGCTGAATTATGCGTTGATATTAGCGGTGTTAGTTGGACTTTCAGTGATTATTCCGTATGCCGGTGCAGCGGTTGTCACCTTGCCGATTATTTTTGTCGCCTATACTCAGTTTGGTGCTACCAGCCTGTTCTTTTATAGCTTGTTTGCATATGCCGTAATTCAGTTTTTAGATGGCAATATTTTAGTGCCATTGTTGTTTTCAGAGCTGGTTAATCTACATCCAGTAGCGATTATCTTGGCAGTGTTGTTTTTTGGCGGCATTTGGGGTGTCTGGGGGGTGTTTTTTGCAATTCCACTAGCGACTCTCATTAGTGCGGTCATAAATGCTTGGCCGAGTGCTAGTCCAAGCCCAGTTTAATGGCAGATAGTCGCTAAAAGCCGATTCGATAAGATAGCCCTTGCTTGTAAAGAATGGGCCTGCCTATTACTATGCGGCGATCGAATTTGAAGTATATGGAGCACGAAATGTTCACAGGTAGCATGGTGGCGATTGCCACACCTATGCGAGAAGACGGCACGGTTGATTATGATGCCTTAGCCAGCCTGGTTGATTTCCATCTGCAAAATGAGACGGATGTCATCATTCCAGCAGGTACCACTGGTGAGTCAGCCACACTTAATCACGAAGAGCATTGTGAAGTAATTCGCTTTGTCGTCGATGAAGTGAAAGGTCGAGTGCCGGTAGTCGGTGGTACTGGTGCGAATTCAACATGGGAGGCTATATCACTCACTCGTTGTGCAGCAGATGCCGGTGTGGATGCCTGCTTATTAGTGACGCCATACTACAATAAACCGACACAAGAAGGCCTTTATCAGCACTATAAGAAAGTAGCAGAAGAGGTCGATGTACCACAAATCTTATATAATGTGCCAAGTCGCACGGCCTGCGACATGTTACCTGAGACAATCGAACGTCTATCGCATGTGGATAATATCGTAGGCGTTAAAGAAGCCAGCGGTGACATGAGCCGTGCAGTGACGATCAAGAAAAGTTGTGGTGATAATTTTATGGTCGTAAGTGGTGAAGATGGACAGGCGATGGAGTCAATTTTGGCTGGTGGCCAGGGTGTGATTTCAGTAACAGCTAACATCGCGCCAAAGCTGATGCATCGCATGTGTATGGCAGCCTTAGCTGGTGACCGTGCTCAGGCTGAAGAATGTAATGATAAGATTAAAGATTTACATGAAGTGCTCTTTATCGAGTCGAATCCTATTCCAACTAAATGGGCACTACAGCAAATGGGTCTGATTGCTGCAGGATTAAGGCTTCCTCTTACACCATTGGCAGAGCAATATCATGAAGTTGTACGTAACGCTTTGATTAAAGCAGATTGTTTATAAAACTATTAGGATTAGCTAATTGTGATGAATTTCCGATCGGTAAAAATTGTATTGCTATTAGCCAGCATTATGAGTTTGCAGTCTTGTGCTTTAGTGAACCGTTTTGCGGGAACTAAATATGGTGAAGCAGGTAGTATCGGGGGCTTGGAAGCACCGCCTGAACTAGTCACTCCAGAATGGGATGAAAGTTTAAAAATTCCACAGACCAGTGCTGATCGTGTCAGTGCCTTAGAAACTTATGGTAAGGATATTGATGCCAGTGTAGCGCCTGATTTTGTTGATGTGTCGGTGCGCCGTGAAGGTGATCTACGATGGTTAGAGGCCGAGATTGATCCGGTTAATATGTGGCCATTATTACGTTCTTTTTGGGCTAATCAAGGCATACCCTTAGAACGTGATGAGCCTATGTTGGGCGTCATGGAGACAGATTGGATTGATGATATTGATTCAGATAGTGCTGGCGTCAGTGGTGGTCGTGAGTTCACTGCTACACGTAGTAAGTATCGTATACGTTTAGAGCGTGAGCCTAATTCAATTACTAATATCTTCCTCAGCGAGCGTCGCTCAGAATTACAGTCAGTGACAGAGCAGGGTGCAGTTTGGACATCAGTGATAACTGACCCAGAAACGGAAGCCGAAATGTTAGTTAATCTTATGGAGCATGTAGGTCGCTCACGTGAAGAAGCCTTGTTTGAAGTGGCAAATACACAAGGCCCACGTCTCTACATAGAGATGCAGGATATTGACGGTGTACCGGTACTGGTTGTCGGTGATAGCTACAGTCGTGTCTGGCGTCGTACTGGAATAGCGCTGGATCGTGCAGGTATGCCAGTTATTGAACAGAATCGTAGTGAGGCTTATTATTCATTCACGGTTGGTGGTTTAAGTTTGCCAGCAGAGGTTGTTCTTAATGCTACGCGTTATCAAGTACATTTGCTGCCGCAGGGTGACGTGACTCTGATCACGGTGCATGCGATGGGAGATGGTGTTTCTGAAATGATCACAGGTCAAGAAGCACGTATTTTACTGCAGCAAATCTTGAATAGTTATCAGGTATTTAGAACTACGGGGTAAGTGAACTTATTCTGACTACTAGTCGTTAAAAGAAATTGTTAGACAAAAAAAGAGCGCTTATTCAGCGCTCTTTTTTTGTCTTGAATATCTATAAAAAATAATTATTCAGCACTTTTATCTTTTTCAATGTAAGCATAGGCTGAATGATTATGAATCGACTCGAAGTTTTCTGATTCAACTCTGTAAGACAGAATGCGATCATCAGCATTCAGCTGAGTTGCGATATCACGGACTAAGTCTTCTACGAATTTTGGATTATCGTAGGCTTCTTCCGTCACATACTTTTCATCTGGTCGTTTGAGTAAGGCATAAAGCTGACAAGAGGCTTGTGCTTCTATCATCTCAATTAATTCTTCGACCCACACAAAGTCGGCAATGCGAACTAATAGAATAATGTGTGAACGTTGATTGTGTGCACCGTACTCAGAGATACTCTTTGAGCATGGACATAGACTGGTTACTGGAACGAGTACACGCACATCCGTTCTAGTGACACCATCTGCAATCTCACCAAGGAATGTAACTTCGTAATCAAGCAAGCTTTCCACACCACTCACTGGGGCTGTTTTCTTTACGAAATACGGGAATGTCATTTCGATATGTCCAGAATCAGATTCTAAACGAACCGCCATTTTCTCTAGCATCTCACCAAATGACTTAACCGAAATTTCACGGTCGTATTCATTCAATATCTCGACAAAACGAGACATATGAGTGCCCTTGAAGTTATGTGGTAGATGCACATACATATTGAAGTCTGCAATAGTGGCTTGCTCACCGCCAGAACGGTCAAGCACACGCACTGGGTGTTTAATGCCTTTAATACCGACCTTGTCGATAGGGATCTTGCGGGTATCTTCTTTGTTTTGTGTATCAGGAATAGACTGCACAGTGGTATCAGTGCTTGAGCTCATAATTTAGGAACCTTCTTAATAAAATAGGCTGGCGCGGGATTTCCGCACAAATATTGATCATGTGATACTACGTCAGCGATTTGCCCTTAGCAATCCCTAGACGGGTATATCTGCTGGATCTGTAATAGGATTGAGGTAGGCTCTAAACCAGCATCTGCCAACAACTCTTCTCTGCTGGCGTGTTCTTGGAAGCGATCAGGCAGGCCTAAATTTAGGATTTTTTTGGTCTTGCCGGCACCGATCAAGTATTCATTTACGGCGCTACCTGCGCCACCCATGACGACATTGTCCTCAATGGTCACCAATAGCTCGTGTTCAGCCGCTATCTGTGTGATCAAGGCGTGGTCTAAAGGCTTGATAAAGCGCATATTAACCACACTAGCATTGATCGCATCAGCGGCCTCTAAGGCGGCTTGTAGTGGACTGCCAAAAACTAAAAAGGCCACCTTTTCACCTTTTCGACGTATTTCGCCACGACCAATGTCCAGAGGTTCTAGCGTGTCTTCAACCTTGACTCCAGGGCCAATGCCACGTGGATAGCGCACGGCTGCAGGTGAGTCCATGAGATAGCCGGTGGATAGCATCCGCCGTGTTTCATTTTCATCGCTAGGCGCCATGATCGTCATATTAGGAATGCAGCGTAAGAAACTGATATCAAAGCTACCAGTATGGGTTTTTCCATCTGGGCCAACTACACCAGCTCGGTCTACCGCAAATAAGACCGGCAGATTTTGTACTGCAACGTCATGAATGAGTTGATCATAAGCACGTTGCAAAAATGTGGAATAAATTGCTACGACCGGTTTATGCCCAGCGCAAGCCATACCAGCAGCTAGGGTGACTGCGTGTTGCTCGGCAATAGCGACGTCAAAATAGCGCTTTGGATATTCTTTTTCAAAACGTACTAGCCCTGATCCTTCGCGCATAGCAGGAGTGATTCCAAGTAAACGCTCATCTTTAGCGGCCATAGCGCAGATCCAATCAGAAAAGACCTGTGTGTAGCTGATCGCGCTACTAGCTTTCTTCTTGACGCCCTGTTCAGGGTCAAAAGCGGGAACTGCATGATAAGCCACTGGGTCGGCTTCAGCCTGGTCATAACCTTTGCCCTTTTTGGTGATGACATGCAGTAACTTAGGGCCACGCATCTTTTTGATATTACCTAATGTCGTGATCAACGAGCTGACATCATGGCCATCCACAGGGCCAAAGTAATTGATGCCCATCTCTTCAAATAGTGTACCCGGCGCAAACATACCTTTGATATGCTCTTCGGTGCGTCGTGCGAGTTCCAGCATAGGTGGTACTGGACTCAGCAGTTTCTTGCCTCTTTCACGCATGGAATGAAACAGGGGTTCTGACAGCATGCGAGTCAAATAATTACTCATTGCCCCTACATTTGGTGAAATCGACATTTCATTATCATTCAGAATAATGAGCATATCGGCCTTGATACCGCCTAAATGATTGAGCGCTTCATAGGCCATACCTGCGGTTAGACCTCCATCACCAATAATAGCGACTGCCTGTGCATCACTACCTGCTAGGCGATAACTAATATTCATACCTAGGGCAGCACTGATAGAGGTACTAGAGTGACCTACACCGAAACTATCAAATTCACTTTCTTCACGACAGGGGAAGGGACTTAACCCACCATGGCTTCGGATGCTGGTGATTGCATCTCGACGGCCAGTTAAAATTTTATGTGGATAACATTGGTGACCGACATCCCAGACTAGTTGGTCAGATGGTGTGTTGTAGACATAGTGCAGAGCGGTGGTTAACTCGACTGTACCTAATCCAGCTGCAAAATGACCGCCACTTTGGGAGACAGACTGTAATAGATAGCGACGTAACTCTGTCGCCACGGCAGGGATCTCACTAGCTGCAAGTGTACGTAAATCAGTTGGCTCGTCTATGCGAGCTAGTATAGGAAACTTATCTGTATCCATTATGATTCTATATTAGCGATTACGGCTGACGATAAAGTCTACCAGTAGGCGCAGAGAGCTATTACTTAACTTACACTGCGATAGACAGTCCAGGGCTTTAGTATGTAGTTCCTGGCAACGTTTTTGCGCCTCATCTAAGCCTAATAGCCTGACATAGGTCGACTTGTCTTTATGGTTATCTGAGCCCTGAGGTTTGCCTAAGGTTGCAGTGTCACTAATCTGATCCAAAATATCGTCTCGAATTTGAAAGGCTAAACCTATGGTTTCACCTAAGGAATGCAGAGTATAACGCTCATTATCCGTTAAATGCGGGGCACAGATAGCCGGCATGGTTATACAAGCCTGTATTAACTGTCCTGTTTTATGTTGATGCATGCTGCTGAGTTCATCGATTTCAAGTCTTTGTCCGACTGCAGCTAGATCCATTGTTTGGCCACCAACCATACCATTTGGACCACTGGCACTAGCTAAGACTTGAATTAATTGCAGTCGGAGATCGGTACTGAGTGTGGTTTCTGGGCTCTGTGCTTGGGGTTTTTCGGCTAGAGTTTCGAACGCTAATGCCTGTAGGGCATCACCAACCAGTATTGCTGTCGCCTCATCATAAGCCTTATGACAGCTAGGTTGGCCACGACGTAAATCATCGTCATCCATGGCAGGTAAATCGTCATGTACCAGGGAGTAGGCGTGGATTAACTCGATTGCAGCAGCGCTAGCATCGACCTGTTTGAGATCTAGCTGCAGTGCATCTGCAGTACTGTAAACTAATAAAGGACGCATACGTTTACCTGCCGCTAAGACGACATAACGCATGGCAGCATAAAGATTTTCTAAGCTTTTATTACGATTAGAAAGCGTGCTTTCCAGAACCTGATCAATGCGTTGTTGGTATAGTTGCAGAGTCTTACTCAGATCCGTCAAGAAAATCCCCTACTTCTTGTTCAGAGGGCTTTGTAAAATCACCCTGTTCTTCACTCAGTACACTAATGCGCTTTTCTGCCTGTTCTAATGCGGTTTGGCAATTTCGAGTCAGCTGTATCCCCTGTTCAAAAAGTTGTAGTGCCTTTTCTAAAGGTTGGTCACCAGCCTCTAACTGTTGAACAATTTGTTCTAGCTCAGTCATTGATTTTTCGAAATCAATGTTGCTTGAGAGGGCTTTTTTGGCCACGACTTATCTCCAGAATTATGTGCTTACCTCGCTACATGTTGGGTAGACAAGCAAGAATTGAGGTAGCAGTTGACAAGATTATGTTGCGTAAAGGAGTGCTAGCTATAACTTAAATCGATCTTAAAGTGGCTTAGCTTCTCATTAGATTATTTTAACTGGAGCTTAGGCTAATGTCTCTAAAAGCTAGCATGTTAAAAGATAATCTAAGAGGGTACTTATGCAGCAGCCGTTTACCGGAGTCTTAGCCGGGTTTGCTCGGTGACTGATCAAAGGTCATATTTTCAACACCATTATAGATTAAGAAGGCTTTGCCTTTGGCTCTAGCAATCATACTAACACCTAGATCCCGGGCTAAATCCAGCCCCATTTGAGTCACACCAGATCGAGATAATAATATCGGGATGCCCATTAATGCGACTTTCATCACCATCTCCGAAGTGAGCCGGCCAGTGGTATAAAAGATCTTATTAGCACCACTCATATTATCTAACCACATCGCACCAGAAATGGCGTCAGCCGCATTATGTCGTCCAACATCTTCAACAAAATTTAAGATTTGGTCGCCCTCACAAAGTGCGCAACCATGTACACCGCCAGCCTGTTTATAGATCTCATTATGTTTGCTGATATTGGCTAGTAAGGCATAAATCGAGGATTGCATAATTGGTTTTTGTTCTAAGCGTTCGGCATATAGTTTGTCTAATGTGCAACTAAATACCGTACCTTGACCACAACCAGTGGTGACTGTGCGATTAGCGAGTTTTTCCTGCCAGTTGCTAATGCCACTACCGCTATTGGTAATGACATCGACGGCCTCACGTTGCCAATCGACAGTGACACTTTTGATCTCATCAAGATTATCTATCAGTCTTTGATTACGCAGATAGCCTAAGGCCAATAATTCAGGATGTGTGCCTAGGGTCATTAGGGTAACGACTTCACGGTCATCTACCTTCAATGTTAGTGGTGACTCACCAGCAACTCGCACATCACGTAGTTCACCATATTGGTCGGTAGCACTAACGGCATGGGTAGGAGTGAGCCCGGCCTGACTTAAACTGGGTTTATTTTGCTTTTGATCGGTCATTATTTCAGTTTAACCACGTGCAAATTCATTTAAAACCAACTCGATCACTTCCTGTAGACGAGATACGGCATAGATTTTTAGTCCAGCTATTTTTTCTTTTGGCTTATTGGCGCTAGGGATAATAGCTACTTCAAAACCTTGTTTAGCACTCTCGCGTAAACGTTCCTGTCCGCTAGGCACAGGACGGATTTCACCTGCTAGGCCTACTTCACCAAATATAATCAAGTTGCGCGGTAGTACGAAATTTCGAAAACTAGATAGTACCGCGAGCAGGATTGGTAAGTCAGCACCCGGTTCTTGTACCTTGACGCCACCCACGACGTTAATAAAGACATCTTCATTGTGTAAAGCAATGCCACCATGTTTATGCATAACAGCGAGTAACATCGATAGTCGATTCTGATCGACACCTTGCGCTAAACGACGTGCATTTGAGCCATGATTTTCATCCACCAAGGCCTGCACTTCAATTAATAAAGGACGCGTACCTTCACGCGTTACCATGATGCTACTACCGGGTGCTGCTTGTTGATGGTTGGAGAGGAATAAGGCTGATGGGTTTTTTACACCACGTAGCCCATATTCTTGCATATCAAAGACACCTAATTCATTGACTGCACCAAAACGGTTTTTACTTGCACGTAATAGTCGAAAACGTTCGCTACTATCACCTTCAAAATACAAAACAGTATCCACCATATGTTCTAACACGCGTGGCCCAGCTAGTGTGCCTTCTTTAGTAATGTGGCCAACAACAAACAGAGTGGTATTGTTGTTTTTAGCGTACTGCACTAGCTGTCCGGCACATTCACGCACCTGAGAAACGGAGCCTGCGGCTGAACTGAGTGCTTCGCTGACGATGGTCTGAATAGAGTCGATGATGGCTAAAGTTGGCTTGTTCTTTTGCAAGGTGGCCAGTACCTCCTCCAAAGAGATCGAACTCAGTAGTCGGATATGTTCGGTCTGCAGTTTAAGGCGTTCGGCACGCATCGAAATCTGCTGAGCAGATTCTTCGCCACTAACATAAATTGTAGAGTGATCTGTGAGTTGCGCAAGCATCTGCAGTAGCAAGGTGGACTTGCCTATACCTGGACTACCACCTAAAAGCACAACTGAACCACGGACTATGCCGCCACCCAAAACGCGGTCTAGTTCATCTATGCCAGAGGGTATTCGTGCTTGTTCCGCACTAGAGATATCGCTTAAGGGAATTAATTGCCCTTCATGTGCAGCATGACTTTTAGTACTGCGTGGATTTATTGAGCGAGCTTCTTCCAAGGTATTCCAAGCATTACACTCAGGACATTGGCCACTCCATTTGCTAAATGCTTGCCCGCAAGCATCGCAGCGATATTGTGCCGCCTTACTCATTCTGTTGTTGGCCTTATGAATTTAATTATCAGGGATAAGCCTCTATGTTAAAGGCTTGTTTATATTAGGGCGAATACGTGCGGTGCGGATACTGTTGTTCAAGATACGCACAATCTCTACTGGGTGCCCATTAATTAAAATAGTGGTGCCAGCTTCTGGAATGGTTTCTAAGCGCTCGAGAACTAATCCATTAAGCGTACGCGGGCCGTTATCATCCAGGTTCCAGTTCAGCATTTTATTGATATCACGGATATGTGTACTACCATCGATTACATAACTACCATCACCCTGTGGGTGGACATCGACATGTAGACTTGCTGGGTCATTAGTGAATTCACCAACAATCTCTTCTAGTAAGTCCTCTAATGTAACTAGACCTTGAATGTCACCATATTCATCAACAACTAAGGCAACACGTCTGCGTTCACGTTTGAAGTTGAGTAGCTGTCGGTTGAGGCTGGTGCCAGCTGGTATGAAGTAAGGTTCACGCAAGGCTTGAGTTAGTGTCTCTAGTGACAGTTCACCTTCACTGATCTTGGGTAGTATTTTTCGTAGATGGATAAAGCCAACAACCTTATCAAGGTTTTCATGGAAAGCAGGCATACGAGTGAAGGGTGCATTAACTAATTGTGAAGTGATTTCATCCCAGTCGTCATCCAAATCAATTCCTTGTACCTCATGTCGTGGAATCATGATGTCCTCCACCGTAATAGATTCTAGGTCGAGTATCGAAATCAGCATCTTTTGGTGGTCAACCGGAATCAGTTCGCCAGCTTCCTTAACTACGGTGCGTAGTTCATCACCACTCAGTGCGTTTGAACTACTTTTATTTGCATCGACACCAAAACAGCGTAATAAGCCATTAGCTACGGCGTTAATCAATAAGACGACTGGAAAGGCAATGTAGAGTAATGCTCTATAGATGTAAGCAGCAGGTAGGGCAACCTTTTCTGCATGTAATGCAGCCAATGTCTTTGGTGTGACCTCAGCAAACAGCAAGATGCTGATAATGAAAAGTGTTGTTGCAATAGCGACTCCACTTTCGCCATAGAGTCGATAACCGATATAGGCTGCTAATGGTGAGGCCGTTAGGTTCACAATATTATTGCCGAGTAGGATCAAGCCGATTAAACGGTCAGGCTTTTCTAATAGGCTTTGTGCTATCTGTGCGCCTCGATGTCCCTTGTTGGCAAGATGGCGTAGGCGGTAACGGTTCACTGCCATTAAGGCCGTTTCTGAACCAGAGAAAAATGCAGACAGTAGCAATAGTACAGCGAGTACTATCAGTAACGTACTGATCGAATATTCTTCCAAAAGCTGTTAGCGCTCCGCTTGAGAGTGAAACATGTTTTTTACTGTGTAATTAAGTGAATGGTATATCGGGCTATATCTTAGATTAGACACGTTGCAAAATCAGTTCCAGCACAAATTTGCTACCAAAGTAAGCAATAATCAAGAAGCTAAAACCTAGTAATGTCCAATGGGTCGCAGTGCGTCCACGCCAACCAAATTGTTTGCGACCAAACAGTAGGACGACAAATAGCAGCCAGGCTAGGCAAGATAAAATCGTCTTATGTAATAAGTGCTGTGCAAATAAGTTGTCTAAAAAGATAAAGCCACTGGCTAAGGCCAGTGTCAGCATGAGTACGCCGAGAATAATTAATTGGAACAGACTGGCGTCATTTTCTTGTAGTGAAGGCAGTGCGCGCAGCAAAGATGAGCTGTTGTAATGACGTAGTTTGGCTTCTTGTATGTAGTTTAAGATCGCTTGCACTGCGGCTAAGCAGAGAAGGCTGAAGGCGATGATCGAAAACAGGATATGCGCCTGGATGCCTAGCGAGGGTGCTGTTGTGAGTATCTTGCTCTGATTGAAGCCCATGCTCAGTGCGATACAAAGTGCGCTGGTCGGTAAAATAATGAAGCCAAGATAGTAGGTTGGCCTAAATATACTTAAAGTGAACGCGAGTGCAGAGATAAAGCAGGAACTAATGGCGATGGTGTTATAGAAGCCGAAATCCAAACCACTGTTTAGCGTGATTTGTTGCTTAATAAAGACCGCGCTAACGATTAGTGAAGACAGCCACAGCAACATGAAGCCGCGCCGAGTGTTATGGTTCAGCTGTGACTGAGTGCTAGATTGATCTAGCGCATAGGCCTGTTTTTGCATGTAAAGCCAGATGCCGCCTGTACTCAAGAGGCATAGACCGAGGGCAATTATGCCAAAAACTGTCACACTGCTTCCTTTTGGTGATGCGTTTATATGTATTTCTGCATATTACCTGTTTGCTCGCTGAAGTCCTAGCGGGTCAAAGGCCTGCAGTAGCGTCTCACAGCAGGGTGGTTTGCGCTGACCTTGGGCACAAACATGTATTACAATAGTCATCCGCACGAATTTGGGCTAGGCCTCGATTCCAGAAGTAACCATGAGTTAATAGAGTATGTTCGATAATTTAAGTCAAAGACTGAGTAATACCGTAGCCAAGCTGCGTGGTCAGTCTCGTCTAACCGAAGACAATATTAAGGAAACCCTGCGTGAAGTGCGGATGGCTCTGTTAGAGGCCGATGTTGCTTTGACGGTGGTGCGGTCGTTTATTGAGCGAGTGCGTGAGAAGGCGGTCGGCCAAGAGGTAATCGAAAATCTAACCCCTGGTCAGGCGCTGATTAAGGTCGTACAAGATGAGCTTGTGCATTTAATGGGGGATGCGAACGAGCAGCTGCAGTTAAATGCTCAAGCGCCAGCCATTATTATGATGGCAGGTCTGCAGGGTGCTGGTAAAACTACCACCATCGCCAAATTGGCTAAACGCCTAAAAGAACAAGAAAAGAAAAAGATCAGTGTTGTTTCCTGTGACGTTTATCGACCAGCAGCGATCAAACAGTTAGAGACCTTAGCTGGCCAGATTGAGGTCAACTTTATTTCGAGCACCGCAGACGAGTCACCCTTAAGTATTGCAACGCGCGCGGTTGAAGCTGCTAAATTAAACCATGATGACGTCCTTTTCGTCGACACTGCCGGCCGTTTGCATGTGGATGGCGACATGATGGGCGAAATTATCCAGTTACATCAAGCTATCAATCCGGTTGAGACGCTGTTTGTAGTCGATAGTATGAGTGGCCAAGATGCCGCTATGTCGGCCCAGGCCTTTAACGAGGCCTTGCCGTTAACCGGTGTGATCTTAACCAAGACTGATGGTGACGCTCGTGGTGGTGCTGCCTTATCTGTGCGTGAAATCACTGGTAAACCGATTAAATTCTTAGGTATAGGTGAAAAAGTAGACGGTTTAGAGCCTTTTCATCCAGATCGTGTGGCATCACGTATTCTCGGTATGGGCGATGTGCTGTCCTTGGTCGAAGAGGCGCAGCAAAAGGTTGACCATAAAGAAGCCGATAAGCTGGCGAAAAAGATTAAATCTGGCAAGAGCTTTAATATGCTGGATCTACGTAGTCAGTTATCACAAATGCAGAATATGGGTGGTATGGCCGGGTTAATGGATAAACTGCCAGGTGCAGCCAAGTTGCCAGCCGCGATGAAAAGCCAAGCGGGTGATAAATCGGTGCAGAGTATGATAGCCATTATCGACTCAATGACGGCTAAAGAACGTCGTTTTCCAGATATTATTAAGTCGACCCGTAAACAACGTATTGCAGCTGGCTCTGGTACGCAGGTGCAGGATGTTAATCGTCTATTAAAACAGCATATTCAAATGCAGAAAATGATGAAGAAGTTCTCAAAAAAGGGTGGCATGAAGAATTTAATGCGATCTATGCAGGGTCGTTTGCCGCCAAACATGCCAATGTAGGGTTTAGCGGTAAAAGATGCTTTTAATTTTCGGTGGTTTGCGTACAATGCGCGGTTCGCTGCGGAACAACCCGTTGCCCCAATAACTTTCACAATGAAACGTAAAACGTATGGTAAGTATTAGATTAGCTCGAGGCGGCTGCAAGAAGCGCCCCTTCTACCACATTGTCGTAACTGATTCGCGCAAGCGCAGAGACAGTGGATACATTGAGCGACTGGGTTACTTTAACCCACGAGCAACGGGTCAAGAGACTCGTCTACACCTTGAGCTTGAGCGTATTAAGCACTGGCAGAGCGTAGGTGCTCAGCCGTCTGAACGCGTAGGCACACTGCTTAAAGGCGCTGAAGCTAGCGCTAGCTAAAGTTTGACTGGTCACATCTAGCAGATTTGCAGTGAGTGATGACGACATAGTAGTAGGTCGCATCATCGGTGTATTCGGTGTGCGAGGCTGGTGTAAGGTGTTTTCACATAGTCGGCCACGAGAGCAAATATTAAGTTATAAGCAATGGCACATTGGCCAGGATAAAAACCGGCAGGTGGTGACGTTGCAAGAAGGCAAGGTTCACGGTGAGGCGATTATCGTTAAATTAGACGGTATCGACGATCGAGATCAAGCTGCAGCCTTGAAGGGTAGTCATATATGGATTATGCCTAGCCAGTTAGATCAGCTAGAGAGTAATGAATATTATTGGCGTCAGCTGATCGGTCTTGAGGTTATTGACCAAGCTGGTGTGCTTCTCGGTAAAGTTGACGGTCTAATTGAGACTGGAGCAAATGACGTATTGCTCGTCAAAGCCGGTAAGCAGGAACATCTGATTCCATTTATTATGGATCAAGTAGTGACGAAGATAGATATAGAGACAGGACAGATGTCGGTTGATTGGGACATCGATTATTAAAGGCGCCGAGCTATGAGCCAGAAGCCATTACAGATCGACGTCATTAGTCTGTTTCCAGAATTTACCGCGAGTATTGCTGAACAAGGTGTAGTAGGCCGAGCGATACAGCAGGGAAAGGCGAAGTTGAACGTGATTAATCCACGTCAGTTTTCGACGCTTAGCCACCAACGGGTCGATGATAGACCGTATGGCGGTGGCCCCGGCATGGTGATGCAATTTGAACCTCTGCAGGCCGCGATTAAGCAGGCGCGAGGTCAATCGAATGACGCTAAAGTCATTTACTTAAGTCCTCAGGGGCAAAGTCTACGCCAAGAAGCGGTGCGAAGATTAGCAAAAGAGAGTCATTTGATTCTGCTTTGTGGTCGCTACGAAGGTATAGATGAACGTCTGATTGAGGCGGAAGTAGATGAAGAATGGTCAATCGGAGATTATGTAATTAGTGGTGGTGAATTAGCGGCCATGGTGATGATAGATGCCATGGTGCGAACTTTGCCCGGCGCCCTTGGTGGCGAACAGTCTGCTGAACAAGACTCTTTTGAGGATGGTTTGCTAGATTGTCCGCATTACACACGACCAGAGTCAGTGGCTGGACGTGAGGTACCATCGGAGTTACTGAGCGGTGATCATAAGAAGATCGCTCGGTGGCGTCTACAACAAGCATTAGTGCGAACCTATTTGCGACGTCCTGAGTTATTGGACGGGCGTGAGTTAACAGATGAAGAACGGCAGTTGCTAGAAGAATTTTTAGCGGCCAGTGAATGAGATAAGATTATGACGAATATCATCCAAGAATTAGAAAACGAACAGTTAAAAACAGACATGCCCGATTTCGGCCCTGGCGACACCATTGTAGTTCAAGTGCGTGTTAAAGAAGGTGATCGTGAGCGCTTGCAGGCCTTTGAAGGGGTTGTTATCGCAAAACGTAATCGTGGTCTGAATTCAGCCTTTACTGTACGTAAGATTTCTCATGGCGAAGGTGTGGAGCGTGTTTTCCAAACCCATAGCCCATTGATTAGCAGTGTGGAATTGAAGCGTCGTGGTGCCGTTCGTCGTGCCAAACTTTACTATCTCCGTGGACTTACTGGTAAATCAGCACGTATTAGAGAAAAGTTGGGCTAAACCTAGCGCTGTAATACCTTATTAGTATCAAAACGCCCCTTTTTCGGGGCGTTTTGCTTTCCGGCAACTGATTTTTGCTTTCTAATGAACAGATGGAATCCTGTATTCTTCAATCACCCCTAGGCCCTTTGCGTTTAACCATCAGCGTGAAAGGTTTACAGCGACTAGAGTACGTTGCCGCAGGCAGTCCTTTATCAAAGCCTGTCAGTGATCTAGCTAAGCAAGCGGGTCAGCAGCTGATGGCTTATTTTGAAGGTGATTGCCGAGGCTTTGATTTACCTTTCGATTTAATCGGTACCTGCTACCAAAAGCAGGTATGGTCTGAGCTGCAACAATTATACTTCGGTCAAACACTCAGCTATGGCGAGTTGGCTGAGAAGATTGACAGTGGTGCGCGTGCGGTAGGTAATGCCTGTCGAAGTAATCCGTTATTGATTATCGTGCCTTGTCATCGTGTGCTGCGCAAAGATGCTGTGGGTGGTTATTCAGGGCAACGTGACGGCATCATGATGCAACGCAAATTATGGTTATTGCAGCATGAGGCTGAGACTAGCCAACAGAGTTAAGAATAAGTCGAAGTTACATATTGAATTTCATCATGACTGCCACCATTTAAAGTGATAGTTAGTTAATTATTAAGGAATTGTAATGAGTAATAGCGCTAAGAAAGAGACCCTAAAGTTCGAATCGGAAGTAAGCCAAGTACTGCACTTGATGATTCATTCTCTATATTCTAATAAAGAAATTTTTCTGCGTGAGCTGATCTCAAATGCATCAGATGCTTGCGATAAGCTGCGCTTTCAATCATTGGCCGATGATAGTTTATTGGCGACTGATACCGCCCTCAAAATCCAAGTTGAATTTGATACAGATAATCGCACCATTACGATTCGTGATAACGGTATCGGTATGACTCGTGATGAAGTGATTAATAATATCGGCACTATTGCTAAATCAGGCACAAAAGAATTTTTAGAGCAATTAAGTGGTGATCAAGCAAAGGATTCAAACTTGATTGGCCAGTTTGGTGTTGGCTTCTATTCTGGATTCATTGTTGCAGACTCTATGGAGTTACTAACACGTAGCGCATATGTTGATGAGACAGGTGGTGTGCGTTGGCAGTCGAATGGTACAGGTGAATATGAGTTAGAAGAAATTAAGCGCGAGGCACGTGGTACTGAAATCATCTTGCATTTGAAAGAGGATGAAAGTGAATTGTTATCTGCTTGGCAGCTACGTTCTATTATTACTAAATACTCTGATCACGTATCGCTACCGATTGAAATGTATGCAGAGCAAGAGCCTGTAGAAGATGAAGAAATAACCACTGTTCCAGAATGGGAGGTGGTTAATCGTGCATCTTCATTATGGACACGTTCAAAATCAGAGATCAGTGCGCAGGAATATAAGGATTTCTATAAGCATGTTGGACATGACTTTGAAGACCCGTTGGCTTGGACACATAATCGAGTGGAAGGTAAGACTGAATATACCTCTCTACTTTATGTGCCAGCTAAGGCGCCGTTTGATTTGTATGAACCAAAGCAAAGTCATGGTTTAAAGCTGTATGTTCAACGTGTCTTTATTATGGAAGATGCAGAAAAACTGATGCCACGCTATTTGCGTTTTGTACGTGGCATTATTGATTCCAGTGATCTGCCGTTGAACGTCTCTCGTGAGATTCTACAAAGCAATAAAATCATCGATGCTATTCGTTCAGGTTCAGTGAAAAAGATTCTCAGTACGCTAGAGCAGATGGCGCAGAAAGAACCTGAAAAATATGCTGACTTCTGGCAGCAATTTGGTCAGGTGATGAAAGAAGGCCCTGCTGAAGACTCTGCTAATCAAGAGCAGATCGCCAAGCTACTACGTTTTGCTTCAAGCAAAGAAGATAATGCTGCTCAAACAGTTTCTTTGAGTGATTACATTGCCCGTATGTCAGAACAGCAGGATGCGATCTACTACATTACTGCAGATAATTTTAATGCAGCAAAAAATAGTCCACATCTTGAGATTTTCCGTAAGAAGGGGATCGAAGTCTTACTCATGTCAGATCGTGTCGATGAATGGCTAATGGGTTCATTGCTTGAATTTGAAGATAAGAAATTCATTTCTGTAGCTAAGGGCGAGCTCGACCTTGATAAGTTGTCAGATCAAGATGAGCAAGAACAGCAGAAGCAGGTTGAAGAGAATGCAAAAGGATTGGTTGAAAGTGTAAAGCAGGGCCTAGGTGAACGCGTTAGTGATGTGCGTGTGTCGCATCGTTTGACCAGCTCTCCAGCCTGTATTGTGCTGAATGAACATGAAATGGCGTTGTATATGCAACACTTATTAAAACAAGCAGGGCAAGCGTTACCAGACACTAAGCCGGTGTTAGAGATTAACCCTAATCATCCTATTCTTGAGAAGATGACTAAGGAATCTGACCAAGATCAGTTGGCAGCCTGGGCGCTATTATTATTTGAGCAGGCAGTTCTGGCAGAGGGTGGGCAATTAGAAAACCCGGCGGACTTTGTTATGCGATTGAATAAGATTATTTTAGATATTGCAGCCTAAGCTTATGGATCAGATGCCGTGGTGGCAACAACCTTTGGCTGAGTTGGATGAGCAGCAGTGGGAGCAACTATGTGATGGTTGTGGTAAATGCTGTATGGCTAAATTGGAAGATCCTGAAATTAAGACGGTTTATTTCAGTAATGTAGCCTGTGAATTATTCGACTCGACTAGTTGTCGCTGTGGTGATTATGCACGACGTGATCAAGTGGTGAGTAACTGTCGCCGGTTAAGCCTTGATCGTCCTGAGGAGTTTGCGTGGTTGCCAAGTAGTTGTGCCTACCGCCTACGCCTGCATGATCAACCGTTACCCAAGTGGCATCATTTACTCACTGGCTCTAAGGCCACAGTGCATGAATTAGGCCTATCGATGCAAGGCAAAGCCATTGCAGCAAAAGAGGCTGGGCCGGTAGAACATCACATTATCGATATGACTAGTGAGTAATAGGCTGTTATGGCCTACTTGTTTTGACTTAAAAGAACAGTAGGCTTAAGCCAAAGCTCATGCTCGTGTAGATAACAAAAAGTAAGAACTCGCTCCAGCTACGATAAGCGCCAGCGTCTATTGGTTTTTTTAATATAAGCAACATATAAACTCCTAGATGGTTTGGATATGTTTAAGTTTGGCGTAGCCTAGACTTGAATTACTTCAGTTTAATTACAGAATGATTTTATCTTTTTAATATGATCAATCGTCTCACTAGATATGCTTGAATCTATTCGTATCGATAAGTGGCTATGGGCTGCTCGTTTTTATAAAACACGCAGCATGGCGAGTAAGGCGGTAGAAGGTGGGCGGGTGCATGTAAATGGGTCGCGGGTTAAGGCGGCGCATAAGATTAAGATCAATAATATTGTGCGGATTTCTAAGGAACACCTGAAACAAGAATTTCAAGTACTGGCGATTGCGCAACAACGACGTAGTGCAGTAGAGGCTCAACAGCTATATGTTGAGAGTGAGACTAGTGTTGCGCGACGAGAACAAGAGCAGATGCAGCGTAAAATCTTAAATCAAGGTATACCGCAATCTGTCGGTAAGCCAAATAAACATGACCGGCGACGGATACGTGAAATTATTGGGAAATCATAAAGCCAGTCCAAGTGAAACTAAGTGCTGTAATTTTTCTCAATATAGCCCTGCACCAGTTGCTGGAATTCACCACTGATATTATCACCGCGTAGCGTGCAGCTTTTTTCACCATCGATATAAACTGGTGCTATGGGTGCTTCTCCACTGCCAGGTAAGCTAATACCAATATTGGCATGTTTGCTTTCACCAGGGCCATTGACGACGCAGCCCATGACAGCCACTGACATATTTTCTACGCCAGGGTAGCGTGAGCGCCAGTGTGGCATGGAATCCCTTAAATAGTTTTGGATGTCATTGGCTAAATGCTGAAAATAATCACTAGTGGTACGGCCACAGCCTGGGCATGAGGTGACGGCGGGAGTGAAGGCGCGTAAGCCAATGGACTGTAAGATTTCTTGTGCAACGATGACTTCCTCACTACGGCTACCACCAGGTGCTGGAGTTAATGATATACGCAAGGTATCGCCAATCCCTTGCTGCAGTAACACCGCCATGGCAGCTGTCGATGCAACAATACCCTTACTGCCCATGCCTGCTTCAGTGAGACCTAAGTGCAACGCATAGTCACAACGTGTGGCGAGCTCGGAGTAAACACTTATGAGCTGTTGCACATCGCTTAACTTGCAGGAAATAATAATTTTGTCATGCGCAAGCCCAATACGTTCGGCTTCTTTTGCGCTATCTAAGGCTGAGGCCATCAGTGCCTCATGCATGACATGTTCTACACTCAACGGGTTTTTTA
>CAJQLY010000054.1 GCA_905479295.1 uncultured Gammaproteobacteria bacterium
CATCATTACACAAACCATTCTTGCGCTAGGCATTCAAGACATTGATCCAGATGGCCTTCAAGCCGATATAGGCATTACAGTCTGTGGTGCTAGTAGTGACCATCTTATATTAGAGGCTACAGGGCACTATTTACCTGTAGGCGCAGAGGTACACTTCCAACTCAACTATAGCGCGCTCCTACGTGCAATGACCTCACCATTCATCAGAAAAAATATGACCTAGTAAGCACCCGCGCCTTTCTCACTTCAGAAATCAAGGCGCGCCAAAGAGATGCCTCTATACAACACCCAACAGCCTACTCAGCTTATGAAGAGATAAAACTGCTACCTTACTAAAGTGAAATTCTTACAGCTTAGTTATCAATACATTGTGTTTTTCTTTATGGCTTTTCACCAACCAGGTATGAAGCCGATGAATCAACAAGTGCCCTATTTTTTATAGCGTTCCGACCAAGCAACATACGAAACTTCATGTTATCCCTAGCGGTCAGTGTAATTTCAATAGGCCAGGTATAAGCCCCAATTGAAAGTGGCGTCTCAATGACCCAACGTTCTTCTTTATGTCCACCGGAATCGGTCACGATACGCCTATCAATGACATTAGCTTTACATCTGACAACACAGTCACTATTGCCTTGCAGTGGCTGAATACTAAATTCGATGCATTGAACCCCATTTTCCATAAAAGGATAGAGCTCAAAAGCATGTAATGCTGAGGTTCTAGCTCCAGTATCAACTTTCGCCTTAATCTCAGGCAAGCCCAAATCCGGAAGTTTTACCCACTCTCGCCAACCAAAAGTGCATAGCTTACTCATATCGTCGCTCAATATATGTACCTTGCTTACCTGTCTGAGTCAGGCTTTAAATTAGTTGGAAAGTCTACTGATTCTACTCAGTAAATTGTTGTATTCAAGAAAAATAATCTTATTCGATATATGTTTTTTAGCGTAAAATGCAGCCGATTAATTAATACAAATCATCTCTTTCAGGAGCACACCATCAAACTCGCTATTCTTTCACGCGGTCCTAAATCCTATAGCACGCGTCGCTTTAAAGAAGCAGCATTGCAGCGTGGACATGAAGTTGATGTGCTAGACACACTTAAGTTTGCTATTGATCTACAAGAAGGCATACCTGATCTCTATTTTCGCCAAAAAGTGCTGAGTGATTATGATGCTGTCTTGCCAAGAATTGGCGCATCAATCAGTTATTATGGAACTGCTGTTGTCAGACAATTTCAAGAAATGGACGTGTTTTGTGCTAATACAGCTCACGGCATTACCAATTCACGTGACAAACTGCGAAGTCTACAGATATTAAGTCGACACCATATCGGAATACCTAGAACAACCTTTGTCAGAGATAGAAAAGACGTACTACCTGCTATCGAACGTGTTGGCGGTGCTCCTGTGGTCATTAAACTAATTGAAGGAACGCAAGGTATTGGAGTATTGCTGGCGGAATCTATCAACGCGGCTGAATCCATTATCGAGCTATTACAAAGCCAGAAACAAAATGTGCTCGTGCAAAAATTTGTAGCTGAAAGCAAAGGCAAAGATATACGCGCACTTGTTGTAGGTGATCGTGTTGTTGCTGCAATGCGCCGTGTGGCACAGGGCCAAGAGTTTCGTAGCAACGTCCACCGTGGTGGCATTGCTGAAGCAGTAGAGTTGGATGATCAATACGTGGAAACAGCCGTTCGTGCGGCACAAATTTTAGGCTTGCAGGTTGCTGGTGTCGATATGCTAGAAGGTAAAAATGGGCCACAAATCATGGAAGTAAATTCTTCTCCTGGTCTTGAAGGCATCGAGTCTTGCACCGGATTAGATGTGGCAGGCGCTATAGTTGACTACATCTCTGCACAGGTTGATTTCCCTGAGATCGATATACGGCAAAGATTAACAGTAAGTAAAGGATATGGCGTCAGTGAAATCTATGTTCCAGAAGGAGCAAGGTTTGTTGGCCATACAATTAAAGATGTCATGCTTGCTGAAAAAGATATTAATGTACTCACTCTATATCGAGGTATGAAAGTCATCCCCAATCCACGAACGGATCGTATTATTGAAGCCGAGGATAAATTACTTTGCTTTGGGAAATTAGAATCTATGCGTGACATGATTCCTGCAAAAACCAGACGACGTCGCAGACCGGAAGTGATAGATTTAAATACTGAAGAACCAAACGATTCCGATGAAGTAGAGAAAGATGTTTAATTTAGCGATCAAAAATAGCACAAGGATTTCATAAGTTGAGCTTAAGTAAATCTCTTAATAAGAATGTATTTGAGATTGCAGGGCACGTCATTCAACCGGGCGAAAGAATTCAATTTGATCTTCCAACGGCTAACCTATACACGCATGCTCCATTAAACATGCCTATAGAAGTAATCCACGGTAAGTACTCTGGACCAATACTATTAATATGTGCCGCAATTCATGGCGATGAACTTAATGGTGTTGAAATTATTAGACGTGTACGCAGTTTTCGAGGAATTGATAAGCTACATGGAACATTAGTACTTGTTCCAGTGGTCAATCTATTTGGCTTTATTCACCAATCCCGCTATCTGCCTGACCGCCGTGACCTGAATCGATCTTTTCCCGGCAGTGAAAAAGGCTCTATCGCTTCTCGTGTAGCATATAAATTCTTTAATGAAATTGTCCAACATTGCACGCATATTATCGATCTGCATACTGCCGCAGTTAATCGAGACAATCTCCCACAGATTCGCGCAGCGCTGGAGAATCATGAGGTCAAAAAACTAGCAAAAAGCTTTTCTATTCCTGTCATTATTAATTCAGAGTTAATAGAGAATACACTGCGTTATGAAGCTGGAAAACTAGGCATTCCAGTGATCACCTATGAATCTGGTGAAGCCCTTCGCTTATCTGAAAAATGCATTGTTACAGGAGTTCGTGGAATAGTCAGCGCTATGCGGGTTCTAGGTATGCTTCCCTCTAAACGTATTGCAACGGTAAAAGCTGAACCTTATGTTGCAAGGTCAAGTAGTTGGTTTCGAGCACCATTAGATGGGCTGTTTCGACCGTTATGCAGCCTTGGTGCACGGGTAAAACGTGGTGATACATTAGGTGTGATATCAGCCCCCTTCTCTTCTGAGGAAGAAGTATTAACAGCAAATTCAGATGGCATTATTATCTGTTTAAGCAATTTGCCATTGGTAAATGAGGGAGAAGCCTTATTCCATATTGCAAGATTCGAGAAGGCGAGTGCCGTAGAAAGTGAGATTGCTGCACATGAAAGTAATATTGAAGAAGATCGGTTATTTGAAATTGAATCAGTACTAAGTACGGAAATTTAATATGGCTGCCCTATCGTAGAGTTGCATCATCAGCCAAACATCTATTATAGCTCTTTAATAAGCGCTCTAATGATCACTGATGTGCCTTTGCAGGCTGTTTTTAATATAGCCTGCAAAGACTCAATTCATTTTTATGCATTCATATCGATTCCAAGCATTTTAATAAGTTTGTAATATCCAATAAAAATGGCTATAAAAAAGATCAACATAATTGCCTCATGCTTAAAAGCATGTCGATGAAAGAAGTCTCTATCCTTATGGCTAATAACATCCATAAGTTCATCACCAAATCTAATAGATAAAAAAGTACCTAGACCTGATAGCAAAATAACACTCCAATAGGGAAAGGGATTCGTAAGAATTGCATGCATGAGAATTGTAATTTTCGTTGTTTGATAATATTCAGCAAAATAGAGTAAGGCTACTATATTGATCGAAATTGCAATTACCCATACAGCAATTTCCGACAAAATCATTCGGATGCCAAATAAAATTCTAAGTGGAAAATCCAGTAAAAATCCAGCATCAGCAATCGGTGTGCAAAGTACGAAAAAAGACC
>CAJQLY010000055.1 GCA_905479295.1 uncultured Gammaproteobacteria bacterium
AGTGTGGCGTCCTCTTCGATCGCAACACAGGCATCAACTAGCTCACCATTGACACGTCCGGCAATGGTTGCTTTAGCTAGACCCGGGCCAATCGACTGTGCCACTTCGGCGACAGTAACAGGGGCGTCAAAAGATTTGATATTGCCATCAGGCAGTGTGATTTGCGGCATATTGTCTCCAGTGGTGACCGATACCAAGGGCCACTTGAATTAAGTAACAAGTATAAAATTGATAATACCACTCAGCGATCGGCAAAGCCGTCTGCTTAAGTGGTAGGCGCGATTGGATTCGAACCAACGACCCCCACCATGTCAAGGTGGTGCTCTAACCAACTGAGCTACGCGCCTTCAATCTCCACCGTTGGTTACGAATGCAATCAAACGGGTTGGCGAAATTAGCACAATTATGGGGGTTTTTACAGTCATCACAACGAACAAATGTCTCAATCTGTCACTAATCGGTACAAAACCCACCACCAGCTTGAATAATGGCTTTTAGCTGGCCTCAGCACTGGCAGTCCCAAAGGCGATCGCCTTTAGTTTTTCGATCGCATCACGCAGACGACCCGCCTCTTCAAACTCAAGATTACGTGCATGCTCATACATCTGTTGCTCCAGCTTTTGCACGCGCTTGATCGCTAATGCTGGCGTTAAACCACCGTACTCAACACTCTCTTTGGCCAGCTCTTTCAGATCACGCTGCTCATGCTCATCATATTTAGAATTTGCACCTTCCATCACATTACTGATTTTTCTCTCGATCCCTTTCGGTGTAACACCATAAATTTTCTCTGGGGAAAAACACGGAAATCTACACGCATGCTGGGATCCTGGTGAGCTTGATTGATCATTCTTGATAAAATAATAGAGAAATAGAACCAACCAATGAGAGGATAAAAAAGAAACACCTGAATCCAACCTGGATGAGGGATAAATTGCTTGATACCGCTACTTATCACCCTCAAACTGTAACGCATAATAATTAATTCATATTTTACATCAATAGGATCGAATCCATGAATAAAGTCATCTGCACGCTCTTATTTAGTGTCGCACTCATTACAGGCTGCTCAAGTGAACAAGAAAGCAACGTCCTTCGTATTGCTGTCACACCAGCTTCCCCACCGAATCTCTATGAAGAAAATGGAAAGACGACCGGCATGGATCTCGAATTGTTTGAGGGCTTCGCATCAGAACATGGCTACACCCTGAACATCACCGCCTATGATTGGCAAGGCATGCTGGGGGCAGTGATCTCTGGTCAAGCCGATGTGGCCTTCTCCGGCATCTCCATCACGGAAAAGCGCAAAGAGGTCATGGACTTCTCTGAACCATATATGGATAACACATGGAACCTGATCAGCCTCAAGGATCGCAACATTAAGTTTGATGACCTCAATGAGTGGAAGAAGTACACCACGGGCTACCCACGCGGCATGGCTTATACCAACTTCATCAAAACCAAGATGGAGCCGGAAGGTTATTACTCGCTGGATCACGTCAAGCTCTACCCGAGTTACAACGAGGTCTTAACCGATCTCACCAACGGCAACATTGATCTCGCCTTTGTAGAAGGCGGTGTCTCCGCGATTTATAAGAAGAAGATGCCGCTGCAAGACAGCCATATCTTCTCTGGCTTTGACACCTTTGGTTATGCCTTCCCGAAAGGCTCAACACTGCGTGATGAATTCAATGCCTACCTTACCAAGCTTGGCCCAGAAAAATTAGCAGCGATCAAAAGCAAGTGGTTCGACTAAACTTTTATAATTATGCAACTAACCACAACACATGACCTTTCTTGAAATCATCAGCATCCTGGTAAGGGGGGCGGGATTCACTATTCTCGTTACCTTCGCCTGCATCTTAACTGGTCTCTTCAGCGGCCTCCTTGCCGCACTATTGTTTCGGCTCGATATCCGGCCACTGAATTGGCTACTCCATGCCTTCACCTATGCCTTTCGTGGCATACCGTTATTAGTGGTGTTGTTTTTGGTCTTTTTCGGCCTACCCAGCATCGGTTTACCAATACCACCGCTACTGGCGATGATGCTCAGCCTTGGCCTGATTTGTGGTGCCTATCTTTCCGAAGTATTTCGTGGCGCCCTTAAGGCAGTCGACCCGAATGAAATCATGGTGGCACAGTCGATGGGGATGCACCGTATCCAAATCCTGATTTCCATTGAGATCCCACAGATGCTGCGCTTTTCGGCGCCTGGCATGCTCAATGAATTCACCACCGTCCTGAAGTATTCACCTTTCGCCTATACAGTCGGCGTACCTGAGATCCTGAAAGAAGCCACTTCGCTCGCATTGACGACGCTACGCGGCATGGAGATCTATCTTGCTGTCGGCATCCTCTACTTTCTGATTTACAAAATCATGATGGAGATGTTCCTGTGGGTCGAACGTCACTATGCCATCCCTGGCTTCAAACAGATTTGAGTAACTCATGACGCTATTACAGGTACGCAACCTGACCAAAAACTATGATGGCATTGGCATCCTCAACGGTGTCAATTTCAGCCTGCACGAAGGTGAGATTAAAGTCGTTATGGGCCCTTCCGGCTGCGGCAAGACTACTTTGCTGCGTTGCCTCAATCGATTAGTGGAGCCTTCCTCTGGTGAAATAATTTTCGACGATAAAGATATCACTGCAGCTGATGTTGACATCAGGCAAGTGCGGCAGCGCATTGGCTTTGTGTTCCAAAACTTCGCGCTCTATCGCCATCTCAGTGCTCTAGAAAACGTCAAGCTGGGGCTGCGCAAGCTGCGTGGACTCTCTGATGCTGAAGCGACACAACGAGCCATTTATGAACTTAGCCATGTTGAGATGCAAGACCATCAAGACAAATACCCTGCCCACCTTTCTGGCGGACAGCAGCAACGGGTTGCAATTGCGCGAGCGCTGGCGATGGATCCAGCCGTGCTATTCTTCGACGAGCCAACATCCGCACTCGACCCCCTCATGGCACGTGAAATCGCAAATCTTCTGAACCGCCTGCATGCCGAGAAGGTGACCATCCTCTGCGTGACACATGATGTGACCTTAGCCAAAAACCTACCCGGCGATGTGTTGTTCTTGAATCACGGCCACGTCGAAGCCGAAGCGCCGATCAGTGAGCTTATGCAAAACCACGCCAGCGAAAATGTGCGCGCCTTCTTTGAAGAAAAGGCACCCAACGCATGAGTGAATCATTCGCCTTTTTGAGCGACATGGTCGATTACGGACCACAAATTCTCAACGGTCTCATTAATACCCTCCTACTAGCAGGTACGATCTCAGTCACTGGCTTATTTGCCGGCATCCTTATTTTTCGACTCACGCTGAGCGAAAACAGATTCATTCGCAAAAGCACCGCGAGCTATATCTCGTTCTTTATCGGCACCCCTCTGATCGTACTACTGTTCTTGATGTACTATGGATTGCCACAATGGGGCATCAAGCTTTCACCCTTTGCCATTGCCGCCATTGGCTTCACGCTGAACATTGCAGCCTATAACTCACGCTATCTCAGTGCCGCCTATAACGGCATCGATCAACAGCAACTGATGGCCGCCTCTGCACAAGGCTTTTCTTCCCGACAGATTTTCAGCCTTATCATCTTGCCGCAAACGCTACGACGTGCCATTCCGGGCCTCACCAACCAAGTGGCACTCAACATCAAAGACAGCTCCATTGCCTTCTTGATTCAATACGTTGATTTCTTTGCGCAAATGCAAGAACAGGCCTCTCTGAACTTTCAATACCTCAAGGTCTATGCAGTAACCGGCGCAATCTATCTATTGCTGGTTTCACTGGTGATTTTCGGCAGCAAACGCCTCGAAACCCGCTATGCGATTCCACACTAACCCACAAAAAAATCGGCCAAAGCCGAATTTTGCTTTTGCAGCTGGATGATTACTCAGTGGATAAACGACTTAATATATTGCCGCTCTAAAACGGACAGACGATAGTGACATTAGCAGTTCTAGCGTCATTACCCTCTGAGTTGTCAAACGCCTAAAGATTAGCCACCGCTGACACTCTCATCACCAACATTGCCAAATTTAGACTGCTTACCGCCAATGCTGATTTTAGTATCATCATCGCTATAACGCGAATTGAGGCCAACTCTTTCGCTCGACACGATCCTAGAATAGTAGGCCTACTGATTTACTTAACCCTCTCAACCAGCCTCAGCACTGGCAGTGCCAAAGGCAATCGCCTTTAGTTTTTCGATCGCATCACGCAAACGACCCGCCTCTTCAAACTCGAGATTACGTGCATGCTCATACATCTGTTGCTCCAGCTTTTGCACGCGCTTGATCGCTAATGCTGGCGTTAAACCACCGTACTCAACACTCTCTTTGGCCAGCTCTTTCAGATCACGCTGCTCATGCTCATCATATTTAGAGTTTGCACCTTCCATCACATTACTGATCTTTCTCTCGATCCCTTTCGGTGTAATGCCATGCTCTTTATTAAAGTCTACCTGCTTCTGTCGTCTGCGATCGGTCTCTTCCATTGCTCGTTGCATCGAGCCAGTGACCTTGTCGGCATAGAGGATCGCCTTACCATTCAAGTTGCGCGCCGCACGCCCAATGGTCTGAATCAAGGAACGGTCGGAGCGGAGAAAGCCTTCCTTGTCGGCATCTAAAATCGCCACCAAAGAGACTTCAGGGATATCTAAACCTTCTCTTAATAAGTTAATCCCAACCAACACATCGAACACCCCCTTACGCAAGTCTCGCAGGATCTCTACGCGCTCAACGGTATCGATATCGGAATGCAGATAACGTACACGCACACCATGCTCACCTAAGTAATCGGTTAAGTCTTCTGACATCCGCTTGGTCAATGTTGTAATCAGCACACGCTCGTCTTTCTTTACACGCTCATGGATTTCAGAGAGCACGTCATCGACCTGACTGGTCACCGGGCGCACCTCAACGATCGGATCAATCAAGCCGGTTGGGCGCACTACCTGCTCTACTACCTGCGATGATTTTTCAAACTCATGGGCGCCGGGGGTCGCTGAGATATAGATCGTTTGCGGAGAGATATCCTCAAATTCAGCGAACTTTAACGGTCGATTATCCATCGCTGACGGCATTCGAAAACCATAGTTAACCAAGGTCTCTTTGCGTGACCTATCACCCTTATACATACCGCCAAATTGCGGCACTGAGACATGGCTTTCATCGATCAGCATCAAGGCGTTGTCTGGTAGGTAATCTAGGAGACAGGGAGGTGCTTCACCATTGGCACGGCCACTCAGGTAACGGGAATAGTTTTCAATGCCTGAGCAATAGCCCAGTTCTTGTAACATCTCTATATCAAAGCGTGTGCGCTGCTCCAGACGCTGGGCCTCGACCAGCTTATTAGCTGTACGCAGATGATCTAAATGTTCGGTCAGTTCGTCTTTAATCGAATCGATCGCCTCAAGGATGACATCACGTGGCGTTACATAATGTGATTTTGGATAGATCGTGAGCCTCGGGACACGCCGCAGGGTCTCACCTGTCAGCGGGTCAAAATAACTGAGTTGTTCTATCTCTTCATCGAATAATTCAATGCGGATCGCCTCACGCTCAGACTCGGCAGGATGCACATCAATCACATCACCACGCACACGGAAGTTGCCGCGCTTCAACTCGACATCATTGCGCGTGTATTGCAGCTCCACTAGGCGTTGTAGGATTTGGCGCTGATCAGTAATATCACCACGATCTAGGTGCATCACCATGCCTAAGTAAGAACGCGGGTCACCTAGTCCATAGATCGCCGATACGGTAGCAACAATAATCGTATCTTCACGCTCGAATATGGCCTTAGTCGCGGATAATCGCATCTGCTCGATATGATCATTGACCGAAGCATCTTTCTCAATAAAGGTATCACTCGCCGGCACATAGGCCTCAGGCTGGTAATAATCGTAATAAGAAACAAAGTACTCCACCGCGTTACGCGGGAAGAATGCCTTCATCTCACCATAAAGCTGTGCCGCCAAGGTCTTATTCGGCGCCATTAAGATCGCTGGTCGCTGCACTGAGGCGATCACATTGGCGATGGTAAAGGTCTTTCCAGACCCTGTTACGCCTAGCAGTGTCTGGTGCGCTAGGCCATCTTCTAGGCCCTCGATCAACTTCTCAATCGCCTGCGGCTGATCACCTGCAGGCTGAAACGGGGATTCAATCTTAAATTCTTTAGCCATATTCTTATCGATTTCGTAAAAATGCAGTATGATTCCTGCTGCATTGCGGTTTACACAACTTTAGGACACCTA
>CAJQLY010000056.1 GCA_905479295.1 uncultured Gammaproteobacteria bacterium
TCAGAAGATGGGGGTTAGTGGAACCCCTGCAATCCTGCTTGAAGACGGCACCTTGATTCCTGGCTTTGTCCCGCCAGCAGAGTTGGCGCAGCAACTAGACGCTGTGCGTTAAGCCTAGATCCTTGGCTTTATATGCCTGTTCTTAATCTTTAAGTGTTAAGGCTAAGGTCGACTAAGAACGGGCCATGCGTGAACAAGATGCTACCGCGGATACGTCGCTGTGGATAAATTGGTGCCAATGCCTGCGCATATTGCTGCAGCTGTGCAAGGTGTTTCAGAGCCTCTGATTGTGCTGTTTGCTGGTCTTTAAGTGGCTCTGTTTTATAGTCGATAATATGGATTTCATCGTGGTCGACAATGAGGCGGTCAATAATAAATACCCCTTGTCGTTGGCTATGTGCAGAGGCAATTGATAGCTCATTAAAAGCCTGTTGCGTTGATTTCAGTTGAAAAACCTCTGCGTTTGCTGGGTCTTGAATACAGTTTTGCGCCTCGGTCAGGATAGCAGCGTAATCTAAAGTTTGTGCGCCGTAGCGGGTCTCTAGGCGAAGCAGGCAATCTGCCGGTGATAAGCTGGGTACTTGGCTCATCCACTCCAAACATTGATGCAAGACGATGCCGCGTAGGCGTGCTATTTCATCACCTACACGCTTAGTCGTTGCAGTTTGTTGACTGAGCTTTGGTGTTAACTTCTGTGTGATTATCTTATCCAGTTTCGATGTCGTTATCACAGGCGCAGTTGCGGTATTCACTGGCAGTGGACTCAGTTCAGGTTTGCGCTCACTTTGTTTCTGCCACAGTGATTGATGATCATCGTCTTCAGTAAGCCAGGCAGCCTGCATCAGGCTATGCCAGCTTTCACCCTTATTACCAGGCGTAATGCATCCGGTAACAATCAATGCTTGGCAGCTGCGAGTGATCGCGACATAGAGCAAATTCAATTCTTCCGCTTGTTTTAATTGGCTAGCATTTTTTAAATCACTGATGCTTGCTGTTCTCTTACTTTTAGGCCCAGCCAACAAGAAATGGCTAGGTCGATCTGCTTCTACCGGCCAATCACAGAGTGCAGTGTAGTGATCACTTTCGGTCTTGCGCGGCCCTGTATTGGCTAAAAAGACGATTGGTGACTCTAATCCCTTGGCCGAATGTATAGTCATGATATTCACACAGTTTTGTGCCTGTGCACTGAGCTCAGCGATTGGCTGGGTTTCCTCGAAGTAACGCAGGAAACTTTGAATGCTAGGGTAGCGACCACTATTCGCTTCTAAGCTGATATTTAGGAATTGCTGTAACCGTGCGATGACTTGCTCGTTATCATGCCGGGGTACAGCTTGGCGATAACGGGTAATCAGCTCGCGTTGTTCAAAGATCGTATTTAATAAATCGTGTACCGGTATATGATCAGCCAGCGCCTGCCACTCAACTAAAGTGCTATGAGCCTGTTTCAAACTATCTTGCTCATTACCTTCATTACTTGCGCTGTATGCCGCCAGTTTGTGGGCCCAATGTTTGGCTTCATACGCCTGCAGTTGTAATAGCTGGCTGTCTTCGATATTGAATATTGGACTCTTGAGGACATGGCCTAAGGCAATATCATTCAGCGGATTCTTTAAAATCTGCAATAGGGCTAGCAGGTCTTTGATCTCTAAATAATCGGCGAGCCTAGTCTTACTGTCGGCTAGGAAGGGGATGCCAATCTCGTTCATGCCTAGTTTAAGTTCATTCAGCTTACTTCGATTGCGTAGCAGAATGAGGACATCGCTATAACGTGCGGCACGATAGTGACCATCGTCAAATATCGGGGTTTCTTCATCGATTAATGCCTGAATACGCTTGGCAATCAGACGGCCTTCTTCAAGATAGACTGACTCCTCAATCTCAATCTTGGCCTCTAGTAAGGGATTGCGAAAAGTGATCTCACTCGTCGGCTGCGCCTGTTTTGGCAGCTTTTCCTGCTCAATAAGAGGATGGATTTCGAGCATGCCCCAGCGATCGCTATGCTGGCATTGGTGCGTGCTAAAGGCTGGGAAACGGCTAGCAAGGCGAGTGAATAGGCTGTTGACGGCATCGATGATGATCGCTGCCGAGCGCCAAGAGTGGTCGTTATTGAAATGCTGGCTGCCATATTCTCGTTGCGACCACTCGTTTGCATATTGTTGGATGCTGGAGTTGGCACCACGGAAACCATAAATCGACTGTTTTACATCACCGACTAAAAATAGGCTTGCCGGGTCCAGTGTCTCGCTCAACTGCTCCCTAGAGGAGAGCAGTAGCGGCTGTAGGAACTGCCACTGGATCGGGTTGGTATCTTGAAATTCATCGACTAAATAATGTCGAATACGCATACCTAACTTGTATTGCACCCACAGTGCTTGCCCTTGATCACGTAATAATCGAAAGGTCTCCCATTCTAAGTCGGAAAAATCGACCACGCCCTGTTCGCGCTTAAGTGATTGGAAGATTTCGATCAGGCGTTGGCCAGAGTAAAACCAAGCGGCACTGACACGGCGATAAATCTTGCGTTGTTGTGTCTCAATCGCTAGGTCTAAATTGACCTTGAGTAGGGCGATATCGTCTAAGCACTGCTCGGCGATCTCTGTGCCAACCTTCTTGATTAAGGGTTTAGACAGCTTATGAGGACTGCGTTCTTTGTCGTCCTTGGTGTAGAAAACATTAGATAGCTTGAGAAGACGCTGATCTAGCGTTAGGTCAGCATCAATGAAACGTTCAATCTCTAGTGCAAAGCCCTGTTGGGTGGCGCTACTGTGCCGAAAAACCTCAGCAACTTGCTTGCCGGCCCTGATCAATTCGTGTTCTGAGGCGAATGGCTCTAGTTTTTCATGCTGCTGGTCTAGACAGTGCATGGCGTGGTCTAAATTGCGCCCATCGATGAAGCTGCGCCATTCGTTCTGCTTGTCTAAAAACAGCTTAAGCACGTCGCCTAATGTGGCATAACTGGTGCACCACTGGGCTAAACAGGTGATTTCTTCAGATAATTTTTGTTCATTGGCCTGCTCACTGAGACGCAATAAGCGATTGAACGCCAGGCTCTGTAGTGGCGCGACCTCTTCACACAGTTCAAAGCCGGTTGCTAATGCCGATTCCAATGGGAAGGCGTGGACAATGTCCTCACAAAAGGCATGAAAGGTACTGATGCGTATATTTTGATCAGCAAACAGCACACGCTCGTAGAGATCGCGAGCCAGGGCGATTTGTGCCTGATCTGCTGGTTCATTAATCGCAATTAAGGCCGCACGCAGCCTGTCTTCGTCCCATTGCGCCCAGTTTTGCAGGGTGCTGTGCAAGCGTTGACGCATCTCGGCAGCCCCTTTGCGGGTGAAGGTGATGGCGAGGATGTGTTGTGGTTCAGCGCCAGCCAGTAACAGGCGGCAGATACGGGTAATCAGTAGATAGGTCTTGCCTGAACCGGCCGATGCAAAGATATTTGCATTCGTTTGTGGCTGGGTAGCATCGATTAGACTGCTCATGATTTAGAGCCAAAGATCAAGGGATGCTTTCTGCTTTCAGTTTCGTATACACTAGCCAGCGCATGCGGGACTTGCTGTGTAGTGTCCCTGCTGCTTGTGGAAGTGTGCTGTTTGATATGATCGGCTGTCCGCATTCTGAATTCTTATTTTTTTGAAAAAGCGCTGCTAACTGAGTTCCTATGGCTAAAGACTATGATGCTGCATCCATCGAGGTATTAAGTGGCCTCGACCCAGTGCGTAAACGCCCTGGGATGTACACCGATACTGCGCGACCTAACCATTTGGCGCAAGAAATTATTGATAATAGTGTCGATGAGGCACTTGCTGGCCATGCCAGTACGATCGAAGTGCAACTATTTAAGGATGGTTCCC
>CAJQLY010000057.1 GCA_905479295.1 uncultured Gammaproteobacteria bacterium
GCTATTGATCGCACTTAATTCTGCCGCATCACTGTTTGGGACTAATGTGTCTTTGCTTTCAGCACTTTTGACCAGTTCGGCTAGGTGCAGACTACTAGCAAATTCTTTTTTCCAGCTCGGAGTATGTTCTGCTACGGCTTTGCGCGGTATCATGACGTCTCTTTTAAATATCGGTTGAAACTCATGGCAGGTTATAACACAAACGAATTCCGTTCTGGTCTGAAGATTATGCTCGATGGTGATCCCTATACCATCGTTGAAAATATTTTAGTTAAGCCAGGTAAAGGCCAGGCCTTTAATCGGGTCAAGATTCGTAACTTAAAGACCGGCCGTGTGGTCGATAAGACCTTTAAGTCAGGTGATAGTGTGGATGCAGCTGATGTGATGGAAGTCGATATGCAATATCTGTATGCCGATGGCGAAGACTGGCATTTTATGGATCAGAATACCTTCGAGCAGCATGCCGCAAATAAAACGGCGGTCGGTGATGCGGCTTTATGGCTCAAGGAACAGGATATTTGTGTTGTTACCCTTTATAACGGTGCGCCATTATCGATTCAGCCACCTAATTTCGTCGAATTGAAGATTGTGGAAACCGATCCGGGCCTGAAAGGTGATACTGCAACCGGTGGTATTAAGCCTGCCTATCTAGAGACCGGCGCGATGGTGCGAGTGCCCTTGTTTGTTGATCAGGGTGAGAGCATTAGAATCGATACACGCAGTGGTGAATACGTCTCTCGTGCAAAAGAGAGCTAAGCCCCTTAGTAAACTGATGACCCTATTGTGTCTCAGTCAGAGTTAATCAAAACCTTAAAGCTGCGGGCGGAGCTATTAGCTACCGCCCGTAGTTTTTTTGCGCAACGTTCGGTGCTTGAAGTCGAAACGCCTGTGCTGGGTGCCAGCGCGGTCACTGATCCCAATATCCAATCTTTTGTCGTGGCCGATGAGAATAAGCCACCGCGTTATCTACAAAGCTCGCCTGAGTTTTTTATGAAGCGGTTATTGGTCGATGGTGCGCCTGATATCTATCAGATCACAAAGGCCTTTCGTCAAGCCGAGGCGGGTGCGCGACATAATCCTGAATTCACCCTAATTGAATGGTATCGACGGCAGTTTGATTTGGCGCAGATTTCACAAGAAACAGCCGAGCTGGTACAGCAGTTATTGCTGATACGAGAGATTAGCTTACCGATCCAGCGCATCTCTTATCGTGCAGCATGTCAGCAGATGTTGGGCTTAGATTTGATTGAACAAAGTCTACAATCCTTGATTCAACTGGCAACAAAGCAAGGGTTGGTGGCTGCCGAAAAACTGCCTAGAGCGGCCTTGTATGATTTTATCTTTGATCAGGCAGTAGTTGCACGTTTGCCTCAGGATGTGATTTATATCGTTGAATACTACCCAGCAGAGCAGGCGAGTTTAGCGCAGCTGTCACAAACCGATGCACAGCTAGCAGAGCGTTTTGAGATCTTCGCGGGTGGCTTTGAGTTGGCGAATGGGTTTTTAGAGCTGCGTGATGCAGACGAGCAGCGGCAACGGTTTCAGCAGGACGTGCAGATACGCTCAGAGCAGGGTCTGCCGACGGTGGCTATTGATGAGACATTTATTGCGGCCCTGCGGCAAGGTTTACCAGCCTGTGCCGGTGTCGCCTTAGGCCTAGATCGCGTGCATTTGATCGTGGCACAGGTGGATAGCCTAGATCAGCTATTACCTTTCTCTTGGTCAGCGCTATAGGTGTCAGCGTAAGCCGTTATGGTTTATTGCTGTCTGAAGTATCTGAGTCGCTATCAGGCGTGGTGACGTAATCTACCGGTGCTGAGGTCTGCTCTTCTGTCTTAACTTCGGCCTCTACTTCAGTGGCGTCTGTGGTTTCTTCCGTTGCGGTGGTCATCTCTGGTTCAACTTCTGGCACAGCTTTAGCTGCAGCATTAGCCGCTGCCTGTTCTGAGCTGTGGCCGATGGTTTCACCCATCTTTAAGGCCTGTTCTGTTGCGAGTGCTGCCATTGGCGAATAGCAGCCTTTGGAGAAACAAAGAACAACAGTGGAGCCCATGTTGAAGGTGCCCATCTCATCACCTTTCTTTAGGGTGATATCTTCATTCTGGTAGTCATAGCGTGCCGCTAGATTCATATGTGGTGGTGTGACCATGCCGTGCCAGGCCATATCTATGGCGGCAACGTTGACCGCGCCGACCATGGTTGCAGCCATGTAGCCACCATCCACTTCAAAGATTGAGACGACACGTTCATTTTTAGCAAAGACCTTTTCAATCGCTTTCGGTGCGTAAGGTGCGACACTAAACAGGCGGCCTGGCACATAGACCATCTCTAACAGATGGGCATCACAGGCCATATGTACCCTGTGGTAATCGCGTGGTGAAAGATAGATAGTCATGAACTGGCCATCGATGAATTTTTCAGCATGGCTGCAGGCCGAGGTAAAAAATTCATTTAATGAGTAGTGCTTACCCTTAGCTTGAATCATCTGTCGATTATCGATCGTGCCAAATTGACTGATGCGACCATCACAGGGTGAGCTGATGACGTCGTTGTCACCATCTATCGGACGCGTGCCGTCTTTTAGGTTTCGGGTAAAGAATTGATTGAAGGTGGTATAGCCTTCGACTTGATCAATTTCGGCATCACTTAAATCAACCTTAAAAAATTTGATAAAGCTACGAATCAACGACGCTACCCAGAACCCTCTTTGGCGTGTAATCCAATAGGTGCAGCGGGATAGGAAGTGGTGTGGGAAGAGATGAAAGATTGCGGCTTTCACACGCTCCCAAGAGCTGGCGTATTCTTTATTCATTTTGAGTAGTTTGAGTGCACTTGTTGGAAATTATAAACGATATCATCGACCGAATGGGGTGTTCTCAGCAGAGCTGCGATAGCATTATTTGGTGCGATTAGATAAATCGAGCTGCTATGCATCACGTCGTAGTTGTCATTGACATCGATGGCTTCAGGCAGTTTTGCAACTATGCCCATACTCTTGATGAAGGTAGCAAGTTCTGGGCCTGCACTGCTGACACCGATTACTTCAGGACCAAAGGTCTCTAAATAGCTTTTCATGCGTTCGGGTGTGTCGCGTAGTGGGTCTACCGAGACAAAGACAGTGCGTACGTTATCAATGTCATGCTCTTGTTTTAGCGTCTGCATGACGGCGCTTAAGGTACCCATGGTAAATGGGCAAATATCAGGGCAATGGGTGAAGCCAAAGAACCAGAAGGTCCATTCGCCTTTGACCTGCTCTGGGG
>CAJQLY010000058.1 GCA_905479295.1 uncultured Gammaproteobacteria bacterium
GCCTCAAGGTTGGTGAGTATTTCGATGGTGAAGAACGCCTAGACGTTATCCTGAAAATTCCACAGTGGCACACGCCTGAAGAAATTGCCGCCATCCCACTATCGACGGCTAACGGTAGTGTTGTACCCTTTGCCGAATTAGCCAGCATCGAACGCACCGCTGGCGCCAGTCAGATCCGCCGCCTAGATCGACGACGCACCGTGACACTAGAGGTCACGCCACCGGAAGATGTCCCGCTAGAACAGGCCATCAATATTATTAAATCAGAGATAGAACCATTATTAGAACCACTGTTACCCGCCGATGGCGTGATCCTCTATGGTGGCTCAGCCGATAGCCTGAGCATAGCGATCAAGAACCTCAGTGGCAGTTTCGCCATCGCATTGATTATATTATTACTACTCATGGCTGCACTATTCCGCTCGTTCAGTGACAGCCTACTGGTGATGATGGCATTACCTCTAGCGACCATTGGCGGCGTTGCGGCATTACACATCCTGGGATTATCGGCCGACCTCTTAACCATGATCGGCTTCATCATTTTATTGGGTCTAGTGGTAAACAATGCGATCTTATTAGTCTATCAAGCGCGCAATGCAGAACGTGCCGGCGCTGAACGTTTGGATGCTGTGCGCACGGCTGTGCGTACCCGCTTACGTCCTATCTTAATGAGCACCGCGACTACCGTCTTCGGCATGCTGCCTTTGGTCTTATTTGCCGGTGCTGGTTCTGAGCTCTATCGCGGTCTGGCCGCAGTGATTGTCGGCGGCATGCTTGTCAGCACACTCTTTACGCTAATCTTAATCCCAAGCCTATTGCAGTTTGATTTACGTCGCACGCTGTCTAGAAACGACTAGTCCGTTTTTAATCCTTAAGAAACACAACACAGCTTGGATCACGGACCAGACAAACTAAAACAAATAGGGATTAATTCGCCTGTGGTTCAAACCGCTGTGTCTTATTCCCTGCTTTCAGCCAACTGGTAATACCACCCTTCACGCTATACACCTGTTTAAAACCCAGCTGTTTACTGAGAAAAGTGCCGACACTAGTGGTGCGATTACCGGAACGGCAGATCAAGATCACTGCTTGCTCAGGATTAATTAAGTCATCGGTTTGCTGCATCCATTCTTCGATATGCGGCTTACCTTTTTGATCAAAAAACATAATCGGATGACTACCCTCGACAATGCCGGTTTGTTGCCATTCTTCAGGGGTACGGATATCGATCACGGTGACACCCTGTTCCATCAAGGCCGACAACTGTTGCACCGTAATATGTTCCAACTCGGCCTGCACCAAGCTAGTACATAAAAACAGGGCCAGCATCACGATATATTTCTTACACATTTTTTATCTCCACACCTTTAGACGATATCTCTTAAATTATTGAATGCAGTCTTATTTAACGTGCAAAATACTCGCTCAAGAAATCAGCGAAGGACAAGCTATCGGCCGCTTCTATTTGTTTTTGTTTAGCCAAGCTCTCGGTCGCTATACACATAAATTCTGCTTCACGCTCGGACGCTAGAGGCTGTGTGGCGGCTTGGTAGGTTTTAGCATAGCCATGGATCAACTCAAGATAAGTCGATGACTTCAATCTCATCTCTTTTAATATACGCGCCGAGAGGGTCTCATCAGGGTCACGCAATGCCGGCTCATAGCGATCCAGCGCAGCGATATAATTCGGCTTATCTAATAACTCTGCAAGCTGGCGCATCTCAGAAAAAATAGACTCGCCCCATTGCGTCAAAGGCACACTTTCACCATCAAGCCGTAATTCTAAACCCGCTCGACGGCCATGATGACTGACCTCATAGGCATTCACATCAATCTCTTCACGTTGCCGCCTATCGATACTGCCGTCGTCAGCCAATAAACAATAGAGAAACAATAGTTCGATAAAATCCAACTGCTCCTGTTCCACGCCACGGGCTGAGAACGGATTGAGGTCTAAGGAACGAATCTCGACATAACGCACACCACGATGCAGCAGGGCATGAGTTGGCTTTTCATTCTCCTGCGTAATTTGCTTGGGCCGCACATTACTGTAGTACTCATTTTCAATCTGCAAGATGTTTGCATTCAGCTGGCGATAGACGCCATCAACGCAGACACCAATTTCTTCATATGGCTGATAGGGTGTGCTGATCGCACTGGCCAAACAATGCACATATTCTGGCAGACTGGTATAGCAGGCCTTGATACCGATCTCGTTTTCACGGTGATTGGTATAGCCAATATCACCCAGCCGCAGTGAGGTGGCATCCTCTGCAATACGGGTATGCCGATCAAACTCTGCCAACCTACCAGCACCGGCATGCCTAAAGGTCTCATCCACCACCGGTGAGGCGCCGAACAAATAGGGAATCAACCAGCCTACACGTTGTAGATTACGGATCTGAATAAAATATTGCTGATCTATAAAATCACGCAACTCAGATTGGTCATCCTTCAGTGCCTGCCAGCGCGGCCAAAAGGCTTCATCAATGGATAAATTGACATGGATACCGGCAATCACCTGCATGGTCTTGCCATAACGATAGCCTAAGCCACGGCGATAGACTTCTTTCATTTGGCCCAGATTACTGCTGCCATAATGCGCAATACGAATACTCTGCTCACCCGCCAGACGCGGCGGCATACTCCCCGGCCATAGAGACTCTTCACCTATCCTTGGATAAACAAAACGATGGATGTCATCAAGAAACGCCAAGGCTTGCCCACTATCAGGCAGCGGTGGCGTCACAAACTCTAATAGAGATTCAGAGTAATCAGTGGTAATAAAAGGATGGGTTAAGGTCGCACCCAATTCAGATGGATGGTCGCTTTGTGCGATATTTGCCTGTGGATCGGTACGTAAGG
This sequence comes from uncultured Gammaproteobacteria bacterium, assembly GCA_905479295.1. Lineage (GTDB taxonomy): Bacteria > Pseudomonadota > Gammaproteobacteria > UBA4575 > UBA4575 > UBA4575. Next base: position 2,866 of record CAJQLY010000058.1, read on the forward strand.
ACTCCTTCTCAATACCAATCTGGCCAACACGCAAATAACTTTGCGCATGTCCCTTTGCTAATAAAGAAAGCTGTTGTGAGATCAAGATTTTACTGGGCTATAAATTTGAATAGCGCACAGTATAAACCAATCCAGCCACTGGAAACGGCTTGCAAGTTTACAAATCTCCTGTACCGCAATAACCATAGAAAAAAGCAGGTATACGGACTGTGATCTTATCGATCCGCAAGCCGTTACTGCCTTTTCTAACCTTTATACCATCACGTTTAAATCAGTAATGAGGGCCAGAGCTCTTAACTCTGACCCCACTCGAGCGAAGAACAGGCTTATATCACAGCGCCTATACGCTCAAGGTCCAGATCGATCAGCAACTGGCCACTATCGCCCAGCTCTAAACCAACACTGTCAGCAGGCAGGCTGAAGTAACTCAAATCACCCTCAGCATTACTCTCTAGAGCTATCTCAACAACACATTCACCCTTAGTACAGAGCGTGAAGTAATCTTGCAATACGATCGATTCATCTTCAGTAAACTGCAGACTGAGATCGTCATCTGTACGCAAGCCGATGACCTGCTCTAGTGGTAGCAGCTTAGAATCAATGCGTCGTAGGAATCGGTAAGTTTCTCCCGCGCTTAACTGCAGCAGCAGGCTATCGTCAGCATGAGTTACTATTACTTCTCGCTCTGACCCATCTGCCGAGGTAATAACTAAGACGATTTCTTCTTGAATTTTTTCACTCATAACCATGCTACCTTTAATTTTTATAATATTTAGTTAACTGTTCAAAAATACAATAATTAATGCGCAGTCCACTATCATTG
>CAJQLY010000059.1 GCA_905479295.1 uncultured Gammaproteobacteria bacterium
TGCTTAATAACTGTCGTGACATTGATATCACTATTTTTAAACCATCGGTTATTTTTGGCCCAGGCGATAGCTTTCTTAATCGTTTTGCCGATTTACTGCGTTTCACCCCAGGGGTTTTCCCGCTAGCCTGTGGTAACGCACGTTTCGCCCCAGTTTATGTTGGTGATGTGGTTACCGCTATGGCTAACTCTCTTGAGCAGATAGACAGTTATGGCAACAGTTATGAGCTCTGTGGTCCTAATATCTATACCTTAAAGCAGCTGGTCGAATTGACCGGTAAGTTTTCTGGCCATTCTCGTTGGGTGATTTCACTGCCGCCGACGCTCTCCAAGCTGCAAGCGATGATGTTAGAGTTGGTTCCGGGCAAGCCGATGTCGATGGATAATTTTAGATCATTATCACTGGATAGTGTCTGCGGCGAGTGCACCCCCTGCCCAACGTCATTAGAATCGATTGCACCCAGCTATCTTAAGAAGTAGTAACGCCGGCTGAGATATCATTCTCAGCCATGCAATTCTTTTCTGTGCACTACCTAAGCATGTAAACTGTAGCTTAGTTCAACTTTAATAAGACATCATGCAGACCTATCTTGTTGGCGGTGCAGTCCGTGATCGACTGTTAGACCTACCGGTACTCGAACGTGACTGGGTAGTCGTTGGCGCAACGGCAGCCGAACTTATTGCACTTGGTTATCAGCAAGTAGGCAAAGACTTTCCTGTTTTCCTGCATCCACAAAGTAAGGAAGAATACGCCCTTGCTAGAACCGAACGTAAAGTCTCTAAAGGGCATACTGGCTTCACTGTGCATGCTGCACCAGAGGTCACTTTAGAGGAAGACTTAATTCGTCGTGATCTAACGATCAATGCCATTGCAGAAGATGCTGATGGCAATCTCATAGACCCTTACGGTGGCTTGAAAGATATTCAAGAACGCAAACTGCAGCATATCTCAGCGGCTTTTGCAGAAGACCCTTTACGTGTATTACGGGTCGCTCGTTTTGCCACCAAGTTAAACCCGCTAGGCTTTAGCATCAGCCCATCGACATCCGCATTAATGTGCACGATTGCTGAGTCTGGTGAGTTGAGCTTACTCTCGAGGGAACGCGTCTGGCAGGAAACACGGAAGGCCTTGAGCTGTCCACAGGCACAGATCTATTTCCAAGTGCTGCTAGAACATAAGGCCTTGACCCAGCTGGCACCTGAACTTGCGCTAGGCTTGGAAAAGCAGCGCGCTACGCTGACCCAATTGGCTCAGTTACCAAATGCAGATATTCGCTTTAGTGCCAGCGTATTACTCGCCTGCCAGCAACAGCAGGGATTTGACCTCACTCGCTGTGAAACTATTTTGAGTTATTTCGCTACACCGAAAGCCTTACAACAAGAGACCCTGTTGATGGCGAAGTATTGGCTTGCATGCGAGCACTTCTTTTCTCATTCCGCGGCAGAAAATTTAAAGATGTTATCTGCACTGGATGTGTTTCGTCGCAATGATCGCTGCCAACACATTCTAGAGGCCATGCGCCTGATTGCAGCACTGTTAACACCACCAGAGTCTGCCGACGTAATGCAACAACGGCTGCGTGCTATTAGTCAGATGGCTGGTGATATCGGCTTAGTGCGACTGCCCGCGGCAGAACAACAACGCCTGCAGGGTAAAGAGATTGGTGATGCCCTAGAAAAGGCAAGATGTCATGCGCTAGAACAAGGCATGAATAAGGCTAAGGAAGGTCAGGCGCTTTAACCAAGACTATAAGAAAACCAACAAGGCACCACCCAGCGCAAGACGATAAACAACAAATGGGATTAAGCCTATCGTTGTAATCAATCTCAGAAAGACAGCAATACAAAGATAGGCGACCAGCGCTGAAACCACGATAACCAAACATAGATCAGACCAATCAATCGCTATCGCCTGTGTCGATAGATCACGCGCCTTAAAAACAACGGCACCAAAGATAGTTGGAATTGACAACAAAAAGGAAAAGCGTGCTGCCGCCGTACGATGTTGTCCCAACATCAAAGCGACCGTCATGGTAATTCCGGCACGAGATGTCCCTGGGATAAGGGCAAGCACTTGTGCACAACCAATCAAAATCACAGCCCTTAGGCTCAATTGATATTCATCGCGTAGTTCACGCGCACTGAGTGCGGCATAGGCAAGCAGCAGCGCAAACACCAGCGTAGTAATCGCAATGATGAACGGATCACGCGTATAGCGCTCAATCCAATCGGCGGCAAAAAGAGCGACTATCACGATCGGTAAGGTGGCAACAAAAAGATGGCCGACTAAGCGCAACTCCTCACTGTTTTTACTCACGCCTGGAGCGATGCAGGCAGACATCATTTGCCATAGCTGCACACGAAAATAGACCAAGACCGCAAGCAAGCTACCGGCATGGGCCGCAACATCGATGAGTAATCCTTGATCTGGCCATCCCAGTAGTTTCGATAACAACACCAGATGCGCAGAGCTAGAAATCGGTAAGAACTCGGTCAGTCCTTGCACTATTCCCAACCAAATAAGTTGTATCGTATCCATAAGGTCTTAGGTCGCCGGCTTAACTTACTCAGTGAATCGGATGCTTATGTTCTTGTTTATGTACTGGGCAGGGCTTAATAGACTGGCTTACACATCTATTCGAGGGCACCCTAACTCTTGTAGTCTTAGTGTGCTCGCGTTGTGATTGATCTAGTAGTTACGCTAGTCTTTATCATAACGCCCATCATATATTTATTTTTTTCAGCATGGCCTATTAAAAATAGATCAGTAACAATACTCAAAATAAGAATAACTGAATAAGAATAGACTATCCAAAACGGAAAATTTTATGACCGAACATACAACGACTAAGGTTGCCTTGTTAACGGGTGCCGCAAAGCGTATCGGCGCCGAAACAGCACGCGTGCTGCACGCGGCCGGTATGAATATCGTTTTACACCACAATTCCTCAGCCGCACTGGCCGAGGCCTTAGCTGCTGAGTTGAATGCGATCCGTCCCCATAGTGTGGTCACGGTTGCCTTTAATCTAAAACAGATTGAACGCCTACCCGACCTGGCAAAACAAGCCGCTGCGGCCTGGGGTCGAATCGATCTTTTAGTCAATAATGCCTCAACCTTTTATCCCACTGAGATGGAACAAATCGATCTCGAACAGTGGCATGATTTAATCGCGGTGAATCTACAAGCCCCTTTATTTCTAAGCCAAGCCTGCA
>CAJQLY010000060.1 GCA_905479295.1 uncultured Gammaproteobacteria bacterium
TAGAAAAACGTGCTGGAATTAAGGTCGAAGAAGGCAAGTCGCAGATTATGCTCTGCGGTAATCCAGACATGGTGAAAGATACGCGTGAACTGCTACAAGAGCGTGGCTTGACCAAAAACCTGAGACGCACCCCAGGCAGCATCAGCACCGAAAATTACTGGTAACCACTCAACCCCACCTGCAACTCAACCATTTCACTGATTTAAGGCTTGAGTTGCTGCGGTACGGTAAAATTCAGTAATACACCCATCGAACGGCTAGTAGCACGCCAATCATCGACTTCAAAACCGACACAATAGTGGCTACAGGTCGGCAAATCACAGAGTTCATCGCCAGTATAAAAATTACACAAGGTGGTTAATCCTGGATTATGCCCAACTAGGGCGACATGCTGCCACTCACTAGATAAGGCCTCAACACGGGCAATCAGGTCAGTTGAACTCGCAAGATACAGATTGGGATCAGAGATAATGTGTTCCGCACTAACCGATAGCGTCTGATTCAGGATCCGCAAGGTCTCCAGCGTACGCTCTGCATCGCTACAAAAAACCATATCCACCGGCGCCACCACGCCAGTTAAATGCTCCGCCATAAGCCCAGCATCGGCCACACCGCTGAGGCTCAAAGGTCGCAGATGATCACTAAAGCGAGGATTACACTCAGCCTCGGCGTGTCTGAAGATACTTAATATTTTAGTCATTCTTAACTATCGATGAAGTCACTGCTACAGATGCTCTACCCATTATTACATTAAATAGTGGCTCAAAATTGCCATATAAATGTGTCGCCTTAAATTGTTCTGGCAAGCTGATCATGTAGAATAGCCGCCAAAGTTACCCCCTATGTTTTATGTTACCCAAGACTGATCAGGAGAAATATCATCATGTCAGAAAGAATTGTAATGCGAGTCGGTGAATCTCTAGTTGCTGGAGGCCCTGCAGGCACCGCGGCTGAGCCAGAAGTTATTATCGGTGAGCTAGACGGTCCAGTTGGAACTGCTTTTGCTACCCTACTTGGCGATCAAGTTAAGGGGCATAGCCGCGTATTGGCTATCCTGAATACCGACATCCAAGTGCGTCCTGCAACCTTGATGGTCTCCAAGGTCACGGTTAAAGATGAGCGTTACACCAATATCCTCATGGGTACTGTGCAAGCCGCAATCGCAAACGGTGTATTAGATGCTGTACGTGCTGGTGACATTCCAAAAGAAAAAGCCAACGACCTAGGTATTATCGTTTCGGTTTGGTTAAACCCAATGGTTGCCACAGCCGATGACCTAGATCACAAGGTCTTATTCGACATTCATCGCAAAGCAATGTCTAACGCGATCCACAAGGCCATGAACAATGAGCCGGATATCGACTGGTTACTTGAGAACCAAGAAAAGATCACGCACAAGTACTATCAGATGGGCCTAGACGGAAAAATCTAAGTCACTCAACAGCAACATCCGTACCACAGACCCTCTTAGGCCTGTGGTACAACCCCAAACGATATAAAATCCAGACCAACTCTTGTATGCTTTTGGCTCCGACGTGTTAACCGCCGAGCCCAAACAAGATGCCCCCTAGCAAGCCCTCATTTCGAAATCACTTTGCGCTAACTGCAGCACTTGGCCTACTGCTATTACTCAGCGCCTGCGGTAAAGAAAACCATGGCCCACAAGTCAGTGGTGAAACCATGGGCACCAGCTACACCATGCAGTGGCATGGGCAGGCCAGCACACTAAAAATAAAAACTGTACGTCTAGCCGCAGAACAAAGACTCGCCGAGATCAACCAATTGATGTCGACCTATATCCCAGACTCACAACTCAGCCTGTTCAATGCGCAGGACCATAGTGGTTGGTTCGCTGCCGATGCCGAACTGATCTACGTTTTAGATCGTGCCTACAGCGTCAGCCAAGCCAGCAAAGGTGCCTTTGATATCACTGTTGGGCCGCTGGTAAATCTATGGGGCTTTGGTGCCAAGCTAGAAGGGTTTGCCTTTCCTAGTGCAACTGAGGTGCGCATTGCAAGACTGACCTTGGGCTGGGATCGCATTCAAACCCGACAACAGCCGCTTAGTATTTTCAAGCCAGCAGAAAATGTCTATGTCGATTTATCGGCAATCGCCAAGGGCTATGGCGTCGACCAACTGGCCATGCTCTTAGATAATTTTGGCGTTAAAAATTACATGGTTGAGATTGGTGGGGAAATCAAAGCCAAGGGTATTGCTGAACATGGTGCTGCCTGGCGTATAGGTATAGAAACACCAATGCATGCAGGCCGTAGTGTGGAAGCTGTCATCGGCTTAAATAATTTAGGCGTTGCCACTTCCGGTGACTACCGCAATTACTTTGAGCATGAAGGTCAGAGCTATTCACACACCATCGACCCTCGCACAGGCTACCCGGTTCAACATAACTTGGCCTCGGTCACGGTGCTACATGAGTCAACTACAGTGGCCGATGCATGGGCTACTGCACTACTGGTTCTGGGCCCACAACAGGCCTACGCCTATGCTGAAGAAAATAATTTAGCGGTCTTACTCATCACACGCGAAGACAAGGGTTACGTTAAAACTATCAGCAGTCGCATGCGACCCTTCATACTCAACTAATAGTCGTGCTGATAACTCATCACTGCAATTCATGGCGCTTTTGAATCGTTAATCACTCGCAGCTTTTTCCAACCGGCTGCACGAAAGCGCCAATAATATAATGCACAACATGCAACAATATTGATTGTGATAATCAGCCACAACAGAGTCACTGTTGCAGCCCCACTCTGGACATAAAAGTAACAGGGTAGAATCAATAATAAAAACGACATCAGAAAACTACTGCGCATAATAAAACGAGTATCTCCAGCTCCTTCTAGCGCACCCAACAAGACCAAAAACATCGCATCAAAGAGTCCAAAGAAGGCAATAAAGCGTAACAGAAAAACCACCAGCTCATGGCTACCATTGAGCCCATCCAAGCC